>JAGRAE010000002.1 GCA_020435005.1 Bdellovibrionales bacterium | reverse complement strand
TTAAATTGGTTGGCTATCCAATTCTCTTCCTCTTTAAAGTTCTTAAGCCCAACCATTTCACGAATTACAATATTAAACCATCGCGCATAATAATTCATTTCAGAACTATTAATTGTTACAATTTTTCTACGATTTAAAAAAATAAACATTTCTTCAGCAAATTGTGCACGCTCTAAAGGCAAGCTTGATTGGTTAAAGTGAACTAGTATTTTAAAATATTCTGATTCAACAGAATCCAATGCTAAACCATTAGTAAATTTTAAAATACTTTCTTCAGAGAGATTTCTATCTCCATTTATGACTAGTTTTAAGAAATTTGGTGAGCTAAAGCCTGATTTTTGTGAAAAGTATCTATAAGAGAATTGTGGTTTTGTTGATTTGAGATAGTTGTACATGTCAGACAAGTACAAACGAAAATCAGTGTATTCAAACACTATTGGTTTTTCAATAATTTGAGGAACTCCCATATTTCTATCTTACTAAAAGTATAGGTATAACTCTAATTATTTAATTTCAAAGTGTATTCTGAGGGTATACTTGTATCATATTGAGACAAGACGGCATTCCTTTTTAGTGTGTACTCTAAAAAGGGTTTATCAACGAATGACATAGATTCTTAAAATTAATACCCGAATCCAACTGGTCTGTGCTACAAATTTTGGTCATAAATTCTTCTCTGTAATTTGTTTAGAAATTTGATAATACAGTTCACAATACTCCGGAGGAAGCGACTCAGGCCAAATAAATTTAAAGCAGCTTAATTATATTTGTATTTATACTTTACTCCATTTATCTATATACTTTAATTTTAATGCTGACTCGCAAATTCACTATATTTTAATTTTAATGCTGACTCGCAAGTTCACTCTTTTTTTATTTGGTTCTCAACGTGATTCAGGCCAAATATTCTTATAGCCTGTCGTTGATTGCAGGGCTGACATAAAAGTCTTAAATTCTCAGAGTTGGCTTCACCCCCCAGTGCTACCGGTTTCACGTGGTCTACATTTAGATGTTGCCGGCTACCACACTTCGTGCACTTGCCGCTATCTCTTTGCCATATGTGATACTTTAGCTTTTTGGAAATATAGCGCGGGTTTTGGCTTTTTATTTGGTTATTTTTTTTAGTTAAATTTCTACTCTCTAGTTCTCTTCTTTTGTGATTTCTTTTTTCTTGAACTTTTCTGTCCTGATATTTTTTATCTAGATTTTTGCTATCTAGCTCATTGTCATCTAGCTCATTGTCATCTAGATCATTGTCATCTAATTCACTTTTATCTTGATCTTTGCTATCTACTCTATCTTTATTTTCAATTCTATCTTTTTTATCAGAATCTTTCGTTTTTGCGGTTTTATATGGCACAAACTTTTCTAAATTATTTATAGCGAGCTCATCACTCAGTGATAGGCAATGGTTTTCCAACTCCGACGTTGGAGTTTTTTCTGAAATTGTGATATCAGAATTTTTTGTTTCTGCGGTTTTATATGGCACAGACTTTTCTAAATTATTTATAGCGAGCTTGTCACTCAGTGATAGGCTTTGATTTTCCAACTCCGACGTTGGAGTTTTTTCTGAATTTGTGACTCGCTTTTTGCCAAACTTCTTTATTTTGGCTTCCTTTAGACTGACCTCCACCATATGCTCCACTAACTCTGCCAAATTCATAGTGGCCCCTTTGGAGCCCAGTAGAGATCTCAACTCTTCTATTTTTGCTTCTAGTTCACTGGTCATAATAAAACTCACCTGAGTGTGTGATTCAGTGACTATCCTTTTTCTCTCTTTAGGCAGAGTGACTTCCTGGGGTTGCATTTTAAGTAATACTTTTTGTCCCTCTCGGGCTGATTTACCCTCTAGGTTTTTTAGCACTTCAATTTTATCTTTGAGCGGCATTTTGTGTTGTGGCAGACATTTATTCATGGCTCTAAAATAACTCTGAGCTTGAGAAACGTTGCTCAGACTTAAATGGCCACTGGCGATTTTTTCTTCCACAGATGGGATTTCTTTTAGCAAACGCATGGCTTGAATTCTGCGGCCCGCTTGGCCCTCGCTATATTTTAGTTCTTTTATCGCATACTCAAATAGGCTGCGGTAACCAAGCTCCGAAAAAAGTTTTCGCCTTTCTACTTCTTTTAAGTGGTGTAGGATTTTTGTTAACAACTGCCGCTCGCTTTGCACAAATTGTTTTAAGTTATCTAAGAGTTCGCCATCTTTGAGCCTTTTTAAATCCAAGAAACACCTCCTTGCCCTTATGTTTGATGGAACTATATCATGAACTTTTTTACGGTCCTTTTTAAGGCAACGAGAATGAGTTACTAATTCCTTGTTTTAAGCACCAGCGTTGGCGTGCAGAGATTTTAACAAAGTAAGGTTTTTGAAAATTCAAATTTGTAATGAAAAGCTAACCTCAGGGTTTTTGGAGCTTCAAAAATTGCGTCAAGCCCTGTGCGAATTGTCATAATAAAAAATCACAATTGGAGTGGAAGAAACTTTTTTGAATTCTAAACAAACTACTCCCATTATTTGTGGACGAAAACCTATCCTAGTATTGACTCACTAAGACTAAAATTACTCCAACGTCGTGGGTATCTAAACAATAAATATATAGACACAAGAAGTTTTTATAGAGAGGTGACAATGTCCACAATTTGATGGAGAGGCTAGGATTAGGGAAAGAGACAATTAATGGCGCCAACATACTTTTATAGGGACAATTTTTGTAAAGGCCTATTAATTTACATAACTGTTTTGAGAAACCAAATCTTTAAACGATGTTTTAACATTTTAACCTATGGACCAAATCTTGCAAAGTGCATTAAGGCTATTAAGAAACAAAGCTTTTAAGGAGAATTTTAAATGAATCGATTCACTATATTCTTATTTTTATTTATTAGTTATACAAACGCATATGCTTTAAAACCTGTCAGTCCGCTTCAAAAGGTGCTTACTGGAAATTTAACTAATAATGAAAGTTATGCGTTAAAAGAAATTAAAATAATAAGTGATATTACTAAAGATCCAAAAACGTATGACGAAATCATAAGAAATATATATGGTCAATTGAACAATGTCGGCAATCATCTAATGAGCAGGTTTGGTGTTTTTTTGCAGGTTAAAAATGAGAAATGTGGTGTTTATCTTTACGTAAGAAACTGGCTTAATGATAACGAAGACTCCATAAACTACAGTCTCCCCATAGAGGCTTGTGAGGAGATAGCATTGCGATATAGTGCTTTTGAGAAAGAATTTCCAGATGAATCTGAAGAACAATCTAAAGTTAAATATTTATTTTCTACCTCTAACAGTCCTGATTTTTTTGTAAAGAAACCCCAATTGGCTCAAGAGACTGTGGAACAAATAGTAGTAACAATATTTGGTGAGTTGTTAAAGAAATTGCAAGAGGAGAAACCTGATTTGGTTGAAGTTACCAAAAAAGAATATGTAATACTATCGTGGATGAATAAAACTTTTTATGTATTTGCTGGTGAAAAAGAAATTTTATTTAAAAAAAGAAACTTATATCAAACAGAGCGTCAAGAAAATTTCATAAAGCTTAAGAGTTTAGTTGATACCTTAGATTTTAATACTAACGCAAAAACCGAGGAATTAAAAGAATATGTTAGTAATTTAAGAGAAGATGTTCAAACAATGTATGATGGTAGATTAAAATCAACTACAAGCAAAGACAAAGTGAGCTTTGATCAAATGAATCTTTCAACTATATTGTCTGAGTCAAAAATTCAAAGAGTTGAGAAAGAAATAAATGTCGTATTAGAAAAAGAAGTTTTTTATAAAGATATTTTAAAAGTTATAGATTCACGCTTAAACGAGCTTAGTCTTGCTAATAAAGATTCAAACCTGGAGCTTCAATAAAATAATAAATTTGAGCTGCTCCCGTTAGTTGCGGGTAATTCTTGCTGTTACACTCTCTAAGCACATTTTTTTACTTTATAATTTAATGATTCGAACGTGACTTCTCAAAACTTTTTTTGAGAAGTCCACAACGAGCACAAAATCTACTTAGTAAAACGGGTTTTAACGAGGCGTGAGAATTCCCAATCCGCAATTAACAGGAGCAGTTAGTATTGTATTGAAAATTTTATTCAAAATTACGCACGTAATCGCAAAAAAAGATGCTGGAACCTTTATGCGGCGGTGTCGTGGCTGCCGGCGGCGCGAGGAGACTTGTCTTTTTTGCCTCCTTTTGCGCCTTTTGTTCCACGCTTACCTTTCTTATCGAAAGCTAAGGCCAAAACTTCATCCAAGTTTTCCACAAACATAAACTTCATTTTTTGACGAAATTCATCAGGAATGTCTTGAATGTCTTTTTGGTTTGCCATTGGTAAAATAACATTGGTTACGCCGTGGTTAAGGGCCGCTAATACTTTTTCTTTTATTCCACCGACAGGTAAAACTCTACCAGCGAGTGAAATTTCACCAGTCATGGCGATATCCATTCTCACTGGTGTATCGGTCATTAAACTAATTAGTGACGTGGCAATCGTAGTTCCCGCAGAAGGTCCATCCTTAGGAATAGCGCCTGCTGGTAAATGGACGTGAATTTCATTTTCTTCAAACCACGATTCTTCAATACCTAGTTCATCAGAATGGGCTCGTGCATAGGAAAGAGCGGCCTTTGCCGATTCTTTCATAACATCACCAAGTTGACCGGTTAAATGAAGTCCACCCTTGCCTTTCATTTTTAAGGCTTCAACATACAGTATCTCTCCACCAGCTTGTGTCCAAGCCAATCCAGTAGTAATACCCACTTGATTTTCTTTTAACTTCTCATCTCTTAAAAACATTGGTGGGCCCAGTAGTTCAGGCACAATATCAGCATTAACAATTGTTTTTGGCGTTTTATCGTCCACCACAACTTTCCTAGCAATTTTTCTACAAATAGAACCAATTTCTCTTTCTAAATTACGAAGTCCAGCTTCACGCGTGTAGTGACTGATGACATATCTTAAACCTTCATCTTGGAATTCGATGTTTTTATCTGTAATACCATTTTGTTCAATTTGTCTGCTAATTAAATGCTTTCTAGAAATGATTAGCTTATCGTTTTCAGTGTATCCAGAAATCTGAATAACTTCCATGCGATCTCTAAGAGCGGGAGGAATATCTGATAATACGTTAGCCGTCGCTATAAAAAGTACGTTGCTTAGGTCAAAGTCGACATTCAAATAATTATCTCTAAATGTTGAGTTTTGTTCTGGATCTAGTACTTCAAGCATTGCCGCGCTGGGGTCGCCACGGAAATCTGAACCCAACTTATCTATTTCATCGAGAACAATTACTGGGTTGTTTGTACCTACCTGCTTTAAAGATGAAATAACTTTTCCTGGCATTGCTCCCACGTATGTACGTCGGTGACCACGAATTTCCGCCTCATCTTTAACGCCGCCGAGTGCTATACGGAAGTATTTTCTTCCCATAGCTCGGGCAATACTTTTACCTAAAGAAGTTTTACCAACTCCTGGAGGTCCAACAAAACAAAGGATAGGTCCTTTTAAATCATTCTCTTTAAGTTTTCTTACTGCTAAAAATTCTAAAATTCTTTCTTTAGCTTTGGTTAAATCATGATGGTCAGCATCGAGTATCTCTTGAGCGGCTTTTAAATCAAGCACATCTGTTGTTGAAATATTCCACGGCAAATCAACCATTAGATCTAAATAAGTTCTAAGCATTGAGGCTTCACTGGCATCAGGATGCATGCGCTCTAATCTACCCAATTGTTTAATAGCTTCTTTTTGCACTTCTTCAGGCATTCCGGCATTCATCAATTTTTCTCGTAACTCATCCATCTCATCCGATTTAGAATCGTTTTCGCCAAGTTCATTTTTAATAGCTCTCATTTGCTCACGCAAAAAATATTCGCGCTGACTTTTAGACATTTCATCTTTAGCTGTATTGCGAATGCGAGCTTGCATTTGTAGAACTTCTAATTCATTAGCTAAAATTTCATTAACCAAAGCAAGTCGTTGTTTCGGGTGATTAGTTTCCAAAACTTTTTGTGCATCACTAACTTTTAAACCTAAGTTACTAGCAATTAGGTCTGCTAAGCGACCAGGATCACTGACATCATCTAAGACCAATAATATATCTGGTGATAGCATTCGACCAAGAGCAATAATTTTTTCTAATTGTTCTTTGGCGTTTCTAATCATGGCCTCAAATTCAACCGGAGTTCCAGCTGAAGCAGGTTCGCTAATTTTTTCTGCCTTTACTTCAAAGTGCGGAGTAGACTTTGCAAAAGACTTTATTACACCTTTTGAAATACCTTGAATTAAAACTTTGACACGTCCATCAGGTAGCTTTCTCATGCGCATGATCATGGCTATGGTACCAGTTTTATAGATTGTATCTTCTGTTGGATTTTCTTCATTAACTTCTTTTTGTGAAGACAAGAAGATTAATCTATTCTTAGCTAGAGACTCTTCAACAGCTCTGATTGAAGATTCGCGTCCCACGTATAAGGGGAGTATCATGTAAGGAAATACCACAATGTCCCTAACGGGTAACATTGGAAGTGTTTCAGGTAGGTCTTCTAATATTTTGTCGTCAAAACTCATATGCCCTCCGCATGAGTATTTTGCATCACCTGCATATTTCCTCATCGGAGATGTGTTTAGGAAATAAAGAGTATTTAGTCCTGAAATAACTAGTTTTTTTAAAATTTTAGTTAGTTAAAGTGTCAAACTTGTGACAAATGAGGACTAATTTATAAAGATATTACTAGTTTAAAGTCTAGTAGATCTATGATTTTTATTTTATTGCAAACTTTCTTTTCATAGCTTCTTGAATTTCAGCTCCCTCGATACTTAAGCGAGTCCATGGAATGGCTAGTAACCTCTCCGCTTCAATTGGTTCTTCTGTTTCTTCACAAATCCCAAAAGTGCCTCGTTCTATTCTACTAAGAGCTAATTCAATTTCCAAAATCTGTTTGCGCAGCCTTTCTTGTGTCAGTAAAAAATCACTTTCTGCTAAATTGGCCATAGATTGGTCACCTTCATCAAGCCCCTTATCTCGAGAAAAATACTCTCTTTTGCTTTCAATCATTCTATTAAGTATGTCTGACTTAGCTGCTAATAACTTTTCTTTACATTCACTAATAATTTTAACAGATGTATTTGAAGACATGATGGCCCCCTTGGTAACCCCAAAACGCAATTGCTTGGGTCCTTTTATGGACACAGGTCCTAACAAGTAGGGTTAAAAAGCAGAAGATCTTTTTGAATTATTAACTTTCACTTAGGATTTTAGAGACTTAATTAGGATTTTTTACAATTGAGCCGTCTACAACACCCAACTTTACGAGAGGTCGCGTGAATTCGCGACGAGAATTCGTATTTAACAGGCCAATAGATCCAGGAAAATTAGACAATTCATCCAATTTTTCTTTAACACCTATACGGCTTCTTATGCCCGAAGTAATAATTTGTCTTAATATAAGGCCAGCATCATAACCTTGGCTAGCAAAGACGCCGGGAGTGGTCTTAAAAGTTCTATAATAGTTTCTATAGAATTCTGAGTTTTTAAAGTTTTTATCTTCTAACAATAAACTGTCTACAAACACAGAGCCCTCAACAAAGTTCTGACCGCGACGAACCAGGGAAGGTGTATTCCACAAATTAGTACCAATTAAAGTCATTTTTCCTATGTCGTGAAAAGCCAACATGGGAGCAATTTGTCCAACTGCGCGAGTGCTATCAGGGATAAAAAGTGCATCAAAATCAACAATGGGTTTTAATAAATCATCAGGTGGTTCAATGCGAGCATTTATATATTTTTGCTTCTTGTACCAATCTTTAGCTAAGAGTTTATACTCTTGTTGTCTGTCGCCGGGATAAAATTTTCCAACTAGTCGAGCTAGAGGATTCCTAAAGTCAGTCTCTTTTGGTTCATAACTTTGAGTGCCAACGATTTGTCCTCCACGAGCCAGCACGTGATCCCAAAATAAATTGGCGTATTCAACGCCGTAATTGTCATTTGGAAAAAGAATAGCAAATTTTTTCATGCCGCGTTCGCTGATGGCGACTCTAACTAGTTCAGCTATTTGCATTTCACTAGTCAGTGCATTTCTGTAAACATATTCACCAACATCAGTGATACGCGATTTTTGAGATAAAGCAATGCTGGGTACGCCCAATTCATTGGCCTTGCTAGCGACGGCAACAGCAGTACGACTTAATAAGCTACCCACTATGGCCATAACATGATCTTCAGTAACTAATCGCTCTACAGCTCTCCGTGCGGCATCAGGGTTTCCTTCACTATCAATTACAGCTAATTTAAACTCGGAGGGGTTGTCACCAAAAATTCCCAAGCCCATTTGTAAGCCACGCAATGTTTTGTAAGCAACTGCGGAATGCTTACCTGTAAGCGGTAAAATAGCACCAATAGTTTTGGGTTCTACAGTTCTTCTCGCATCAATTTGTTTTACTAAAGCCACAGAACGCTCTGAAATTTCACTATCTGGATGGAGGTCAGTTACTTCATTTAAATAATCGCGTGCTAGATCAAATTTTCTTAATTCAAAAGCATCTTGACCTAGCTTAAAATAAGCATAGGCACGAAACTCATTAGTTCGTCCTCGTCTCGCCACTTGATAGAGCTCTTCATTAGATAAAGAAGATTCAATATAGTCTAGTGCTTTAAAACGAAAAGCCATTTGCTCTGACTCAGTGGGATGGTTTTTTGACAAATACACTAAAGAATCAAATGCTTCTAATTTGTCTCCCAATTGTATGAGGATTGAAAATTTTAATTGATAGAGTTTTGTTTCCTCTTCTTTGGGTAAATTTCTATAGCTCAGTCCTTTTTGCGCTAAAGATAAAGCCTCATCAAACTTACCAAGCTTAACTAAAGACTCTGTCGCCTTTGTTAAAGCCAATCCTTCAAGCGGACTATACACATTTGAATTAACAACTCCTAAAAAATATTTATAAGCAAGATCATGATCCTTTAGTTTTAAGGCCACCTCACCAGCCAACATATGGGCATCATCGCTGATGTCCGTAGATACAGTTTCTAAAATGAGTTGATCCAACTCTTTTAATGCTAGACTATACTTTTTTCTTTTTACATCTTGTTTAATTTTTTCTAATTTTGCAGCGGAATTGGGAAGTGCTTTTTTTGGTGCCTGTTTGCGCTCAAATGTTGAGCAATTAATTAAAATGAAAACAGAAAAAAAGAGAGCTAAAAAGCGCATAAAACTATCGATCCTTAAGTAATTTTTCAACCTTGCTGTTAAATTCTTTCACTAAAGGACTGCCTTTGGCAACCGATGACAACTTTTCAATAAGTTTTAATTGTTCATTTGTTAAATCTTTAGGGATATCGACAATTATTTTAACTAACATATCTCCCGTACTTTGGTCGCCGATTTTTGAAAAACCCTTTCCTTTAAGCCGCAGTACTTTTCCGCTGTTAGTTCCTGGTTGAATATTTAATTTTGCTTTACCGGTCAAAGTTGGAATTTCCACACTGACGCCCATAATAGCATCCACAAAACTAATAGGTAATTCTAATAAAACATTCTGCCCATCGCGTTCAAAGAGAGTATGCTTTTGCAAATTAATAACAACGTATAGGTCTCCGGCCTCACCACCACCAGATGGAGTATCTCCTTCTCCACGCAATTTTAATCTTTGCCCGTCTTTTACACCAGGTGGTACTGTTACAGAAATTCTTGCATGATCGTCTTTGAGCTGACGTTTTCTAATAAAATTTATTGTTTTCTCACAGCCACTGGCAGCTTCCTCAAAAGACAAATTTATTGTGTATCTAAGATCTGCACCACGCTGTTTTTGTGGTCCACGACGTCTTTGGGCGGAGGCACCGCCAAACATATCACCAAAGATTTCATTGAATAAGTCGTGTGGATTTGAATGTTGACCAAAACCACCAAAGCCTTGTTGTTTAAAACCTTCGAAATTAAAGCCACCACCAAATGGGTTTCCTTGGAAACCACCAGCGCCAGGTCCTCCACCAGCGGCACCTGCATGTGCACCCATATGACCAAATTGATCATACATTTTTCTTTTTTGAGGGTCTCTTAAAACTTCATAGGCTTCACTGACTTCTTTAAATCGATCTTCAGCATTTTTGTTGCCGGGATTTTTATCGGGGTGGTACTTCATCGCTAGCTTGCGATAAGCTTTCTTAACTTCATCATCGGGTGCAGATCGACTCACCCCTAAAACTTCGTAGTAATCTTTTTTCAAGATTCTGATTCCTCACTTTCATTATTTTTTGTTGATACACTTACCTCTTTTGCAACAACAACCTGTGCGGGTCGAATAATTCTGTCGTGTAATTTGTAAGATTTTTGAAATACTTGAGAAACATAACCCGGCGGGTATTTATCAGTCTCTTCGCTACTTAAAGCTTCATGAAAATTTGGATCAAATGGTTTACCTATGGGGTCCTCAATAGTGACGCCCATGTTGGTCAATTGTGTTTTAAACTCATTTGCAGTCATAACAATACCTTCACGAAAGTCATTGTAATTGTCTGCAGTGATTTCCATTTCTAAAGCGCGATCAAAGTTATCAATTACATTTAAAATATTGCGAATAAATCGCTCAGCGCCATATTTTACCATATCAGAACGTTCTTTAATGGTATTTTTTCTGAAGTTATCAAATTCAGCGCGCAAGTATAAATACTCTGATTTTAATTTATTGTAATCTTCTTCCAATTTAGAACTCTCCACACGATCTTGTTCACCGGTTTTTCCATAAGCCTTTTCAAGATCTTCGGTGTTGAGACCACTATCGTTGTCATCCAAAGTAATCTCACCAGAGATTTCATTATCGTCTTGACGATCTTTTGCCACTATAAAAACTCCTTTATACTCTCATTAAACATGAGACCGATTATAGATAAGTCAATGTAGAAAGTCTTCTTTTAAAAATGTCAGTTCAAAGAAGACTTTATTACTAATTTTTCGCCCCTCATTGGTGAGAAACCAATGACTAGGACTTTCATTGACTTGATTACTTTTTATTACCTTTTGCAGTCTCTCAGCGACAAGAGACTCCGCTTCATGGCCAAACCTGTAACGCAAAGCATCTTTAGAAAGACCCTTATTTAACCTCAGAGAAATGTGGCAGAAATCTGTAAGAGCTTCCCAAGTTTTCAGCTCTTCAAATTGTGAGTCCGGTAAGTATTGATGAGGGTAATAGGTTGCTACTGTCGGTGCCTCCACCTGCTTTTTATAAGTTTTAAAATCTTTTGGGTTCCAGAAACGCAAGCCTTTTTCCCAAGTAGAGAGAGAAGAGTGAGCACTTAACCCAATACCCCAGTAGCTTTGATCTTCCCAATATAATAAATTATGTTTTGATTCCATATGAGGTCTTGCAAAGTTAGAAATCTCATACTGAAAAAGTCCATTTTGATTAAGTCTTTGAGTAATTCTTTCTAGCATTTCAACCTGTAGGCCTTCTTTTGGTCGACCTTTATTCATAGGGTGACCACTTGGTATTGTCAGACAATAAGCTGATATATGTTTTGGTTTAAACTGAAGAGCTGTTTGAATATCAATTTCTAGTTGTTCCATACCTTGCAAAGGTAGTGCATAGAGAATATCAAGACTAAAGTTTGTATTTAAATCAGCGAGTATATCTAAAGTATCTAGTGTTTGTTGTGAGTTGTGCTCTCTTCCACAAGTTTTTAACAATGGGTCTGAAAAAGTTTGTGCGCCAACACTAAAACGATTTATACCAATGTCGAGGTATTGTTTTACTTTTTGGGTATTTATTGTTGTCGGGTTTATTTCAATGGTTATTTCTGTATTTTTTGTTTTAAATAAACCACTGAGTTCTAGTTTCTCAATGATTTTATGTATATAATCAATAGGAAATAGACTGGGAGTACCACCACCAAAGTAGATGCTGGTTAACTCTTTAGGTGATATTTGTGTAGAACGTTGAGTGATTTCTTGTAATAAAAGCTCTAAATAGTCTTCAGGTGGCATTATAGAGTTTTGTTCAAAAGTCGTGAAGTCACAATAGTGACAACGTTGAATGCAGTATGGAATATGAACATAAACTCCAAATTTCATGAGAGATAAATAAATGAAGTTAAAAAAATTTCAATTAAAAAATGAACTAGAGGTAATAACAGTTGAGAGCCATAAGTCGCCAGTGGTCTCAGTTCAAATGTGGGTGCATACCGGCAGTGCAGACGAAGGAGTTGGTGAAGAAGGAATTAGTCATTTCATCGAACATTTGGTTTTTAAGGGCACAAAGAAATATGGCGTGGGTGAGATTGCCAGTTTGGTTGAAGGCTCTGGCGGAGAATTAAATGCATATACCTCTTTTGACCAAACAGTATTTTATGTAACCATTTCTAAAGAATACTTAGACACTGCATTGGATGTTATCAGTCAAATGATGGGGTATCCAACCTTTGACGAAAAAGAAATTGATAATGAAAGAGAAGTGGTTATTGAAGAAATTAAACGCAGCGAAGACAATCCACATCGACAAGCAGGAAGAAAACTTTTTGAAACAGCCTTTAAAAAACATCCCTATGGTATTCCGGTCATTGGCTATGCCGAAAATATTAAAAAAGTAAAAAAAGATGTATTAACAAGTTATTTTCACCGTAGATACACTCCTGAAAACATGACTTTGTTAGTTGTAGGTGACTTTGAAGCAAAGGACATAAAAATTAAAGTTAATCAGTACTTCTCAAGCATGCCAAAATATAAAACAAAAGCTATTAGGAGAAAAAAAGAAGAACTACAAACAAGATCAAGACATCAATTTTTGAATGGACCTTTTCAAGAAACACTTATGCACTTAGCTTGGAAAATTCCTAAAGTAACTCACAAAGATATTCCTGCTCTTGATGTATTGGCAATGATTCTTGGTCAAGGAGAGAGTTCGCGTTTAATGAGAGCATTGAGAATTGAAAACCCTTTAACTAATTATTGTGTAGCAAGTACCTTTACACCCAAAGACCCAGGGTTTTTTGCAATTTCAAGTTCACTGCTTATGGAAAAGGTTGATCTGGCATTTTTAGAGATAAATGCACAGTTAGAAGATATTTTAACAACGCCGCCGCCACTTGAGGAATTAGAAAAAATTAAAATTAATATTGAGAGTGATGAGCTCTATGCCATGGAAACAGTAGAAGGACTGGCAAGAAAGTTTGGAACTTATCATGATTTGTTTCAAGACCCCGAACACTATAAGGTGTGGTTGAAACAAATTCAGAGTCTAGAGCCTAGAGATATAACCCGTGTGGCCAGAAAGTATTTAAATCCCCAACAGCTAAACACTGTTATTCTCAATAAAGATGATTCTGATGAATTGAAACAAAGTTTTAAAAAATTTATTAATAATTACAAAAAAATTCATGCTTCATGTAACAAAAAAATTAAAATTCAAAATGAAAAAACAAACAGAAAAAAAATCAAATGGATTTCTAACGGTGCAGCCAAAAAATCTGGAGTGAAAGAGCTTTCTTCTGGTGCGCATTTTATTTATTTTTCAAGTCCTGACAGCCCTGTTGTTAATTTAAAAATGGCTTGGTTGGGCGGTGTTCGTGCACAAATGAATTTCAACTCAGGCATTACAGAAATACTCTCTCGCACTTGGCCAACGGATACGAAAAGTTTTAGCGAAAAAGAGCTAAATCAAAAAACAGACAATATGGCTTCATATGTTGGTGCATTTGGTGGGAGAAACACCTTTGGTGTTTCCATGACGGCCTTAAAGCCATTTCTCAACCCCACATTTGATTTGTTAGACAAAATCGTTCACGAACCAGTATTTAAAAAAGAAGTAATAGACAGAGAAGTCCAACATATAAAAGAACAAATAAAAAATCGCATAGACAGTCCAGCGCAACAATGCGTGCGACACTTCACCGAAAAACTTTTTGCAAAACATCCTTATAGCGCTGACCCCTTAGGACAGATACAAGAACTAGAGAAGATAAGTTCTGTAGATTTATTCAATTACTTAGAGCCTTTAAAAAACTCAAAAAATTTAGACATTGTAATGGTTGGCGACATTGATCCAGAAGTTTGGATAGATAAAATAGAAGAGTTTACTTCACGTCTCCCAAGAGGGAAGAGATTTGAAAGTCATTTTAGTTTTAACACTGTTGAAAAAGAGGAACACATTTTTTCTGAAAGTAAAAAAGAACAAACACATATAATTGTTGGTTATCCTGGTCTAACCTTTACTAGTAAAGACAGATATACTTTGCAAGTTATACAATCTATTCTGGCAGGACAAGGTGGTCGTTTATTTTTAGAATTACGCGACAAAGAATCTTTGGCTTACACCGTTTCTCCTATGAAAATGGAAGGAATAGACGCTGGCTACTTTGGAGCTTACATTGCATGTTCACCAGAAAAAGCTGAAAAATCTATTAATATGTTACAAACAGAATTTAATAAACTGATAAAAGAAAAAGTTTCAAAAAAGGAATTAGACAGAGCCAAGCGATACTTAGTTGGACGTCATGATATTGAATTACAAAAAAATTCAAGTATAAGTTCTGCAATGATATTTGATCATATTTATGGATTGTCTTATGATGAGACTTTTCACTTTTCAAATAAAATTGAAAAGGTTGATGAAGAAGAAGTACAAAAATTATCAGAGCAGATCTTTGGCCAAAAAGCGGTAATTTCTGTTGTAGGCTCAAGCTCTCCATGGTGAAATAAAAATATGGAAACATCTGAGATTGTCACAACGGTAGAAGGCGACAAGCTTGTTGTCAAAATAAAAGGCTTTATAAGTGAAACTAGCGAATTGTTTTCTCTAGACCTTAGTCCCTATAGAGAAGTTGTTTTAGACTTTGAAGAAACATCTTTTATAAACTCCCTCGGTATAAGACTGTGGATGGAGTGGTTTAAGAGTGATAAAGTTCCGGTTTCAACCCAGGTAAGGTTAATTAATTGTGTTCCAAGCTTAGTATCTCAATTCAATATGGTTAAAGGCTTTATAAGTGATAACTGTAGTGTTGAGTCGATTTATGCAAATTACTATATAGAAGATTCTGCTCAGGAGAGAAAAATTCTTTTAATAAAAGGTAAAGATTTTGAACCAGAAAAAGATGGACAAGAGGGTTGGGTAAAAATCCAAGAAGAAATTGATACTCAAGATGGTGAAGAATTAGTGTTAGACACAATTAAAGAAAAATACTTTTCATTCCTTGGAAAAGTAAAGTTTATTGAAAGCTAAAGAGCCTTGCTTTAAATTCTTTTTATCTTAAATATAAATCTCGATTATGAATACTGATTCAAAGTGATACATTTTCAGTCTTTTGTCGTGCAAATTCGATTTAAAAAATCAAAAATCAAATTTTTTTGTTAGAATATAAATTGATGACGGGTTCAACAAAAACAGTCATTCTAGACTTGAACAGTTTTTTTTCGGAGATGGTAAGTGAAGCCATGAACCGGAGGAAGCTTACAACTTTGCCTTTAGTATCCAAATATCTCGTCGATTTACTCCAATCTTATATTTACTCAAAGAATTTAGAGATCGAAAACACCCTTGCAGAAATGTATTTAAAAGCTATGCAGGAAGAGTCCCAAAAAATTAAATTTGAAAAGTTAAAAAAGCTAGGTGACTTGAGTCTTTATATTAGTGGTTTTTTTGGAGACTCTTTGAAACGCAAAGTTGTCGATATTGATTATTACGCAGAAATTGGTGGAAGAGCCTATGACTGCTTAGCGACTGAATCACATGAAAATCTATACTCTAGGGTCTACGAGGAAATATCTGTAAAATTTTTAGATTTTGTAGATGTTTTAACTTTGATAAGCCAGAAGTCGCTAGTTCAGTCTAATGAAGATTTATTGAGACTTTATGATAGATACATAACTACAGGCTCTGAGTTGGCTAAAGAACAACTTCTCGAAAAAGGCTTAATTCCTACCGAAACCAAGAAAACCGAACAATAAACTTGTCCAAATATAACAGACTGTCGTAAGCTAGGGCATATGTTTAACTTTGGATTGTCAGAACTTATATTATTGGGCGCAATAGCACTAATTGTTATAGGGCCCAAACAGTTGCCAGAGCTGGCAAGGAATTTAGCAAGATTTGTTAATGAACTAAAAAGAGCCACCACCGATTTTAGAAAGAATTTTACAGAGGTTGAGGAACTTAAGAATGTTGCTAAAGAATTAACATCAGTAGCTCATGACACAGAAGATTGGGTTAAAAAAAAGGCACAACAGTTAGGTGATATTGAAGAGGAAAAGCCACAACCTCTAAAGACGGGACATGTTGATAATCCTAACCACATTGTAGAGGGGCAAGCAAGCAAGTCTATAAATGTAAATAATGATGAGCCAGCACATGAGGGTTTTGCTAATAAAACTAAAAAGGAAGAGAGTTAACTGTGGGTGATGTTCTCGAGGGCAATGAAACTCTCATCAGCCACTTAACAGAGCTGCGAAAACGACTATTAAACATCATAGGAATAGTCTTTGTAGGTTTTTTTGTGGCGTGGTATTTTAGTAATCATATATTTGATTTTATTCGAGCGCCAATTGAACCCTTTTTACCTGAGGGTGGATTAGTCTTTACTGCCCCAATGGATAAGTTTTTAGCGCACATCAAGGTTTCTTTAATCGCCAGCATTATTTTGTCCTGTCCGCTTTGGATATATCAAGTTTGGTTGTTTGTTGCTCCCGGACTTTATAAAAATGAGAAAAAATTTGGTCTTAGCTTCATTACTTTTGGAACCATCTTGTTTTTAACTGGAGTATCATTTGTCTATTATGTAGTTTACCCAATGGCCTTTAATTTTTTAATGTTATTTGGTGGCGAGACAGACAAACCAATGATCACCATAGAGTCTTATTTATCTTTTTTTACCACCACAACACTCGTTTTTGGTCTCACATTTGAAATGCCGTTGATACTCACTATTTTGGGAATGATGGGTATTATAGATGCCGAGTTTTTGTCATCGAAGCGGCGATATGCAATAGTTATTTTAGCTTTGATGTCGGCAATGTTTACACCACCTGATGTCATTAGTATGATCCTGATGATGATACCAATGCTATTACTTTACGAACTTTCAGTGTTTATGGTTCGCTTTTTTGCTAAGCGATCAAAGATAGAAACTTAATTTATAATGGATGATGGTTTAATATCTTTAAAACAACTCGCCTATTTTTTGCCTGATTTTCTTTAATTGCTTGTCCAGTATTATCACGATTACTTACTAGGGGTCTTGTTTCCCCCCAACCAATGGTCATAATTTGTTTTCTAGCAAAGCCTTTTTTCTCAAAAAGTCGAGCGACAGCCGCTGAACGAAGAGATGACAACTCCCAGTTGCTGGCAATTAATCCTTTACTCATTGGCAAATCATCGGTATGCCCCTCAATAAGAAACTTGTGGTTGGGTGCTTTTTCACCAAGAATGTTAATTATTTCAGACATCAAATCTTGTGCTGTCTCCTTTAGTGCTACGGAACCTAACTCAAAAAATAAAGTTCCTTCAAAGGTAATGCTAACTTGTGAAGATGTTCTTTCAACCTTCACTTGAGCATCTAGACCCTTTGCTTTGATAACCTCAGAGATTTCATCGCCAAGTTGTTCCATGGTTTTATCAACTACGCCACCAAAGTATTCTGCTGTTTGACTACCAACTTGAGCGAACTTCTCCGTTTCAAATGAGGCCATAGACGTTAACAATGCAAAAAAGCCCATTAAGAGAGTCATCATATCGGCATATGAGAGAAGCCAGATGCCTTCAGAATCTTCGTGTCCCTTTGCTCCTTCATCGAAATCAATAATTTCAATGACTTCGTCTTCTTCTTCAAATGCTTCTTCTGGCTTTAATTTTTCTGCCGTTGACATTAAATTTCCTTAAGCCGCATCTTTATTGTGTTCAATAGCCTGTCTTTCTGATGCAATTAAATAACTCTTGATATTTTCTTCAACCACAAGAGGATGTTTTTTAGCTCTTATTAGCTTCACACCATCAATAACCATTTGTCTTATAATTTTGTCAGCTTTGTTATACTTAGCTAAATTTTCACCCAATGGGATAAAAATAAAGTTGGCTATAGCAATACCATACATTGTTGCAACAAGTGCAACGGCCATGGCAGGTCCAACTGTTTTTATGGCATCTGCTCCACCTAGACCTTGCATAAGAGTTATCATACCAATAACGGCTCCTAACAACCCAAAAGCTGGGGGGAATTTTGCAAGAGTAGCAAACATATGTGAGTCTTCTTCGTATCGTTTATAGTGGGTATGAGCTCTTTTCATTAAAACAACATCTATATCTTTGGGTGATAAACCACCGGCGTTAGTGAGTTCTATAGCTTCTTTAAGGAAGGGTGTTTTTATTTGTTCAACGTTTTCTATTAAATAATTGGGGTTGTCCCTATAACCTCTAGATAATTCAACAATCTCATTAATGACTTCTTCATAGCGATTTAGAGTACCTTTTAACACGCGACCAAAAAATACTTTCAACATAACTAGCATGCTCTTGCCGGAGAAACTCAATAGGGCTGCGGCAGTAGTCCCACCAATAACAATTACAGCAGCATGTGAATCTAAAAAAACAAGTGGTGTTTTTGTAGACATGAAGATAGTTGCAAGTACCGTGCTAATGGCCAAAAATAAACCAAAAAGTGGTGATAAATTCATGCAATCTCCTTTTAGTAGTCCAGAATAGTTATCGGAAAAATAATCGCAGAATAAAGTCCAGTTCATACTGGCTTTAGATCAGTATTTAATAAAAACTAATATCTTAGTCATAACAGTTTTTAGAGAATGTTTTTTTAATATAAGATACTCGTGTAATCTAATAATGATATGGAAGAAAAAGGATTTATTTATAGAACAAATAAACACTATGGACCTTTGTGTTTTGATGAGATTAAAGATCTAATTTCGCAGGGACTCATTTCGACACGACATTATTTTTGGCAACCGGGCATGAACGAGTGGACGAAAATAGGAGAAATAGAATCATTTAGAGCTTATGCAAACATTGCAGATAAAGACTTAACTGATGATGAGTTTGAAAGTAAGCTAAGGCTAGATTTAAGATTTATCAATAGAAATAAACCTATATTTCTGGAAGACATAAAAGTAGAAAATATAAATAAAGCTTTGAATAACAACGTTGAATCAAATTCAACGGATGTCTCAGAGCCTTTATCAACACCCTGGTGGAAGTTATTATTTGAAGAATTTAAAGCCAACCGGAACTTTCAAATTGGTAGTGCGCTTTTATTTGTTTTCATAATAGCTGTAAGCTTATTTGGTTCGAAGAAACCGAGTTATTCATTTCCCGAGTTAAATAGTAAAGATATGAAATACTTAGAGAGTGCGCCTGGCAAAAGTCTGCTGTTTTCAGGGCCAAAACTCCATTTACTGCTTAAGTCTAGTGGTAGTGCACGCCCAATAATTTTTATTGGCACTAATATAGAAGTTGGGGAAACTTTGCTTTTAAAACTAACTGGCATTCCTGAAACCTTAATTGGCGCACATACTGTTAACTTTCAGATTAAAAAGCAATTAACTGATAATATTATTAAAGTTGAAGAATTATTCCTAACCAATGGCAAGCCATTACCTCAGGGTGAATATAAAATTGATGTATCTTGCATAAGCTGTACTTTTGACAAAAAGAACATATTCAGCAATCAGATGTTTAATGGCGTTAGCCCCCAAGATGTAAATTATCTAAGTCAATTAAATGTCTATCATGCAGAGCTTAGAGAAAGTGCCAACACAGAGCTAATCGAGTTAACTCAAATCATAGAAGCACTCGAAAGCCAGCTAAAAAGCGCAATTACAAACTATAGAAAGTTGTATGGATATCGCTGGACACAATATAGCAAAGAATGGATGGGTTTACAAAAACCGATTATGGATGCTTTTCAAGAGCTCGATAATCCTGAATTTTTTAATAAGCTATACTACAACCAACTTTATATGAATATGCGAGAAATCGGGCAAAGATTGGTTGAATTAAATCAATATCAGAATAGCGAAGATAAAAAAAATGATGTTATTAAGGATTATTACAAAGCCATAGAAGAAAAAATTTCTAGTACTCGTAAAAAATTAGATCATATGAAAAGTCAGTTTATAAACTCTAGCGGAATGCCTCCTAGAAAGGAAATGTAATGAAAGACGTTGATAAGTTAAATTTTTGCAATGAAGAAAAATTAGAGTTTGATGAGAAAAATCAAAATGAAAATAAAGTTATAGATATGAGAAGTCGTGCCCCCACAACAGGAACAAGTCTAGATGTGGAGCAAGAACAACTATATAGAGAAATACAGCGCAACAAATTAACTTTGAGCAAGCAAAACAAAATTATCGAAAGCAATACATCACGAGTAAAAGAGTTAACACAAAAGCTATTAAAAATTCAGAACGAGTACAAAAGAATAAATGAATTAAACAGAGGACTATCTTCAGAGAATGGAAAAATTATAAATCACCAGCTTGTAATTGAAAGGCAGGAAAAACTTCTTAATCAGAAAAGTCAACACATAAAGAATATGCAAGAAAGTGTTAACAATCTGAGGTCAATAATTGACAAAGTAAAAAACGAAAGAGAAGAGACTTTAAAAAAATATGAGCAATTAAAAAATCAGGCAAAAAAATCATTGAAAGAAGTTTCAGAGAAAAACAGTCTATTAGAAGATCAAATATTTAAAATCCAAAACGAAGCCAAGCACAAAAAACAGCTCATCACCAACTACGAGTCTCAAGTTCAAGACTTAAAGCGAGAAATTAGAGACTTAGCAGACGAAGCATTGCAAAAGGAGAATGAAGTAAAGCAACTTCGTCTGAGTATTACACAACAGAAGCAAGAATTAGAACTTAACTTTAATGACAAACTTAGCAAAATTAAGACTGATATTGAGAATAAAAAGTATTTAGAAAATCTAGAAAAACTTAATGAACAACTTAAAGCAAAAGAAGCCCTAGCTTTAGAGCTGCAAAACCAGTTAGAGCAAAAAAGTGAAGAATATAATGAGTTGAAGCAGCAAAGCGATCTCACTATAAAGCCACTAGAAGAAGAAAAAAATTTATTAAAAGAGGAGCGAAAAAATCTTTTATCTGAGCTTACTCTAGCACGAGAAGAACATAACACATTAAAAGAAATATATGACGTATTGCACGTCGAGCATAAACAGCTGAAGCAAAGCCTTATTGATGTGGAAAAAGCAAAGAGAGCTTTGGAAGTTGAACTTAAAAAGATTAATGAGGAGAACAAAACACTAAACAAGGAATTGAGCAGTTTAAAACAGCTGCTAAATACAACAAAAAGTGATTTGGAAAATAAATTAAAAAATACAGAAGCTGATCTAGAAAAGCAAGCTGAAGAAAATGATGAACTAAAACAAGCTTTAGCGAGCAGAATTGAAAGTTTCAATAATGAATTTCTAGAAAAAGAAAAAGTAATAGTCGAATTTAAACAAAAGCATTCGGGTTTGCAAAATGAGATTGAAGATTTAAAAAGCAGCTATAAAGAAAAAGTTCAGATTATGGAAACACAACTGAACTCGAATAAACTAACCTTAGAAAGAATAGAGAATGAAAACTCGTCACTTGTTAAAGAAAAACAAGATCTACTTTCAAAGATGGAAGAGAAAACTAATAACATTAGCAAACTTGAGTTAAATATAAATGCTCTTCGTATAGAGCTAGGAAGTTTAAAGAAAGATAAAATAAATAATGAGTCTAAGTATGAACAACTCATTTCTGAATTAAGAAACGAAATTAAAAATTACACAATCAAAATAAATGAAAAAGAAGAGATTTTAAATGTTAACTTACAAAAAGTAAGCACGCTCGAAATTGAAAACAAGAAGTTATCTCAAGAAATTGACAATATCACAAGCAAATATAGTAGTACTGTATGCGAACTAGAAGAAGAGATTAACAGTCAAAAAAGTAAATTAGAAGAACAAAGCATAAGTTTAATTGAGATTAGAGAAAAATATGATGATGTTTTCAGAGAATATAATGACTTACAGAAAAAACATAACAATTTATTAAACAACAGTCAAATTACTATTGATGAGTTTGAAGCGCAAATTTCGAATCAAGAAAGTCTAATTTCGAATCAGACTTCTGAGATATTAGTGCTTCAAAAGAATTATGAAAAATCAACAATCGAACTAACTCAGCTGAGACAAACGTTAAATGACAAAATAAACACTCATCAAATTAAAGTTAATACTTTAGAAGATAAAATATCTAACCAAAATGAAATTATAAGCGAGAAAAAAAATGAATTGGTCGACTTGCGATCGAAGCACGAGAAAATTCGTGAAGAATTAAGCCAATTAAAATCTGAGTATGAAAACGTAAAACAACAAACGGAAAGAGAAATAAAGTCTTTGCAGGCCCGGCTCAGCGACCAAGCCAATGTGAGTAAACAGCGGGCGATGGAAGTAGATGCTTTATCTGAGCAGCTAGCTGAAGTACAAGATAAATACAACTCTTCAGAATTGAAAATCTTCGAATATATTGAAGAAAACAGAAAAATTTCAACGCAAGCTGATGAAGTAAGAGGAGATTACTTAGAGAAGTCTCGCGTATTAGAAAATGAAATCGTAAACTTAAAGTATCAAATTGAATCTTTACAAGAAGAAGCAAATGTTGCGATAAGCGAAAAAAAGGCTTTCGAGGAAATAGTTAATCAGCAAAAGTATGAAATAATAGAACTAAAAGGGAAGATTGAAGAACTAGAAAAAAATCTAAAACAAGAGAGAGCCAAGTTTAAAGATATAAATGAAGAGCTTAGCCTAAAAAACACAAAACTAGAAAAGAGAAATAATGATCTTCTAGAAGAGGCCCATCGCGACAAACACTTTTACTCTCAACAACTGACTCATTTAAAAAATGAAAACACAGAGATTGTAGAAAAATATAGTAAAAAAATCCAATCGCTTCAAGATCAACATCACGATAAACAAACCGAAATACACAATTACTACAATGAGAAAATAACAAGTTATGTGAGTGATTACGAAGATAAAATTAATAAGATAAGCAACATTCTGGAAGAGAAGATAAACAAGCAAGAGATGGAGTTTAATCAGAAATATCGATGGCTTGAAGAAAAGTCTCAGAATGAACTTGATGAAGCTAGAGCATTATATAAGACAGAGATAGATAGATTATCAGGTGAATATGAAACGCAAATTGCCAAGTTTAAATCAGAACAAGAAGAAGTATATCAAAGTACTCAAGAAGCACATACATTAAAGGTGCAAGCGGTAGATATAAAAGCAAAAGAAAAGATAAAAGAAGTAATAGCAAGATATGATAAGAAAATAGAGAGTATTGAAGCAGACTTTCTAAAAACAGAGAAGAAGATAGTTCAAGAAAAAGACGAACAGATTAAAGTACTTCAAGAACAACATCAAATTTCACTACAGAAAATACGTGGTAAACATAAATTTGAGCTTGAAGAGACAATTAATAAATACAAAAAGCGGATTGATGAATTAACACAGTCACAGATGGATTTAGAATCAGCAAATGAAAATACAGTTAAATTAAAAGTAAACGAGGCGATAGGTCATAAGTATTCAGAGATAGATGGTTTGAAGGAAGAAATTAAAAGACTTAAAGCTACAAATGAAAAATTAGAAGATAAGCTAGGTGTTAAAAATAATCACATTTCACAAAGGGAAAAACAGCTGAACCTTTATACGCAATCAATTGATAAAGAAAAGCAGCTAATTAAAGAACAGGCTATTGCTATAATCAATGAGTTAAAAGGCTTAGCCAGCTTAGATCCTTTAAAGCAATACTTGAAAATAACAGAGAAAGAAATTTCAAAAGTTGAAATTGATTTAGGAAAGTCGCCACTTCATTCGACTGATAGGCCTCGCTTGGAAGAAATATTAGAGAATCTTGTAAGACAACGAGACTCTCTAAAAATTATGGTAGAAGACGCTAATTCTCGAGTTCAATTAAAGATAAAGAGTATATTAAAGTTGGTTCATTCTGACACATTAATACCCTTGCCGCCACTTCCACCACGGGACTAAGATCTAGAAATTTAGATAAGGCTGAAGGTCTGTATTTTTTCTCCGATAGTACCAAAGATGGGAAAATACAGACTTACTTTCGTACTAATTTTAATACTTTTGCTTAGCCTTACTGGCTGTTCTAGCTTTTTTGGTGCTGATCATCGAGACGTTGAACCTGGCTTCCGTCAGCAGTTGAGTCCAGCACAAAAAGCTCTTCCGCTTCCGGTTGAAATTGCTCAAGAAATTGCAGAAATTAGTGAAAATGGAACTATTTACTTAGCGCCACAGGATGCCTCTGCCAACTTGCTAGAGTTAAGAGCTAAGGATGTAGAAGTTGCACCACAATCAGAAGAATTAAAAGAAGAGAAAACTGAAAATGAAACTGAAATTGCCGAAACTCAAGTGCTTCCACAACAATTACCTCCGAAAAAACTTTTAGATGGAAAAGGACCACTAGCAAGAAAAATTTCGTCAAAAAATGAAGGCCCTCTATCTATGGGCAAGATACTGAAAAAAATTGATAGCAAGGACGGAAAAACAGTTACGTACATAGTAAAACTTGGTGATACACTTATGAAAATTGCCTTTGAAAAGTATGGCAACTATTTAAGGTGGAAGGAAATCTACAAGTTAAATAGAAATAAAATGAAGCATTATACAAAAATGCACGTTGGCACTGAATTAACGATAGAAAATGTAAAATACGTTTATGTAAAAAAAGAGGGAAAGCCCTATCTCATTCAAAAAGGAGATACATTAAAGTCAATTGCTAATAAGATATATGGAACTTCAGATAAATGGAAAGAAATCTGGAGAAACAATCCTCAATTGATAATAAATCCAAAAAAGATTTATCAAGGTTTTACCCTTTATTATCAAGATTTAAATCAAAGAGAACCGGCAAAAGAAAAATAAGACTTGTTAACTAAGTATAAGTTGCATATTCTAAGCACATGATTTCACGTATCTTTTTGTGTGTCTTTTGCTTTTTTGTTTCATTAAATACTCTTGCAAAGGACGAAAAGTTTCAACAAAAAGTCTTGCAAGCACAAAAAGCTGTTTGGTTATGTCATATATTGCGCCAAAAGAGTGAAGATAAACTCATAACACAAATGAAATTTAAAACATTGAAAACTCCCGTTTTTATGGTGCCAAGTGAAGAAGGCATGCGCCCCTTGGTGCGATTGCTTGTCGAGTTTAACGAGCCTGGGTGGAAGCTGTTTGTTGGCAATAAAGTTCCAGTGCGAAGTACTTCTGATCCCAATATTTACACGGTACATGCTTACTTAAATTCTAGAATCAGTGAAGTTACCTTTGTAGCTCAAAACGAAGATGGTGAAAAAAAAGTAGAGACTGTTTATTTGTTTGCTCCTGAAGCAAGAGAATATAAAATAACTTCACCGTTTGATTCAGTGGCCTTTTCTTTGGGCTATGGAAATATTATTTATGAACAGACATCATATGGAATTTTTAATGGAAAAAATTTGTTGATCGGAGTTAATTACTTATCTCCAGAAAAAGGTAATAAATGGGGAATTCTGGCTGACTTTCAAATTTCTTTTTTTACATTTCAATCAGAGCCAGAGTATTTAAATCCTCAGGTTTATGAAGCAGATGCACAATTAACATACAAGGTTAAACTGTTCAGCTCACCTCTTTGGAGAAGTCGACTCATGGCAGGAGTGAGTACTGTTGGTATGTACTCTCATGGGGCTGATTTTGGGTTTTCAAACTTATATGGGCCGAGCTTATCTTTGCGAAGCGAATATTATCAAAGCCGCAATTTTAGTTACTCTTTTGAATTTACATATGCAACATATGATAAAATTTCTTTAACCGAGGACCGGGCTTTTAAAGTAAAGCCAGCCATAAATTTTAATTTGAGTAACCTCAGGAAGATGAATCTTGAACTTGCCTACTCTAACCATACTTTTGTTTCTGGCTTTGAAGAAGTGGTTTTGGAGCTTCTTGGTCTCAATTTAGGACTCAGCTTCTAATATTTGTCTCATTATAAAACACATTTCTATATTATTTTTTAGTAAAACCCCATTAAAGTCTTTATTTGGTCCCGACTTAAGCCGATAGGATCATAGTATATTAATAATAAAGATAAGCCTTGTAAGTGTTGTACGTATTTTGGAGAGGTTATGAAAGTAAATAATATTAGAAAAAAAATTGAGAACAACATGAGATTAAAAGTAAATATCTTAACTTTCTTTTTCTTATTTTCCGTCGCAGGTTGTTTGCCTAAAGAGGAATCAGTAGTTGAAGTGCCAGCGACAGGGGAAACCTATGGCAACTTCAAGGGCTTAGACTCAGTAACGACCATTGCTTCTTCTAAAGTTAACTTAAAATGGACGCCGACTGAAAACAAAAATGTTGTGGCTTACAATGTTTACGATGTTACTGTGGCAACCTTACCAAAATTAATCAAAACTGTAGATGCTACTCGAGATTCTGCGACAATTGCTGGATTATCAGAAGGGTTTTATTATTCATTCCGCGTAAGAGCGGTGGATGCTGATGGCAAAGAAGATGTGAACACAAATGATTTGGTAGGCATTCCATACGGTGGAATTAAATCAGTTACGGTTTTAAGTTCTTCATCTGCACAAGTGGAGTTTAGTAGTGTAACTGAGGGGGAAGCCCTTGAGATCAATATCCATTGTAAAACATCTGCTAATGGCGAATATGTATTAATGGCCAATATCCGCAACATGAGTTTAAACAAAAAAGTAATTGAGGATTTAACTCCCAACTTAACTTATACTTGTAAAGCCAGTATTGTTGTTGAGGGTTATGCTGATAACAATGAAGAAACTATTTCATTTCAATCCTTGGGTAAGGCATCTCAAATTGTATTTGAAACGCAACCAGGAAACGGTGCCGCAGGTGAAGCATTAAGCCAGCAACCTGTTATTAAGTTACTTGATGAAAATGATAATCTTGTAACAGGTGGACCAGACGCTACAGCACTCATCACACTTGAAGTTTCAGTAAACACGCCCACGGTTGGCTCTGTCCGTGGAACAGTAGCTATAAATGCTGTCGGTGGGGTTGCGACGTTTACTGATATCTTTTTTCAAGAGTCGGGCGCTAAAATATTAAATGCTATTAAAGAGGACACTTCTGCACAATTTTTTGGAACAACTCAGTTAAATGTTGAATCAAATCAATTTATGATTTCACCTGGAAATGTTGATCCGACACAATCACTAATAGCCATTGATCCTGCAGTACCTCCAGCGACAGCTTTAGTTGCCAATGGATCAGATACTTACACTGTGACTATTACCTTAAATGATAGCTTTGGCAATCCTGTGCCAGGTATAAAACCAAAGTTTGCTTCCAATATTATTGGAGATTTTTTAATTCAACCTTTTTTAAATACAGATAACTTAGGGCAAACATCAGGTTCGATTTCCACAACTGTTGCTGACAATGTTCCTCCAGCAAGAATTCTTTCAGTATCCTCACCTGCAGGTCTAACTGATGTCCAAACTCTTGCACCTTTTGTTGCAGGTGAAGCGAATAAGTTAGCCTTCTCAGTTCAACCCATAAATTCTCCAGCTGGTGATTTTGGCCTTAATGATGTTAAAGTTGCCATTCAAGATCAACAAGGCAACACCGTTGTTAGTGGAGCTAGTTCTTCATTAGCGATTACAATGTCAATAGCCTCAAATGTAGGCGGTGCAATACTTTCCGGACAAACTACTGTCAGTGCGGTAAATGGAATTGCTACATTTACAGATCTAGGAATAGATATAACCAAGACGGGTTACAATTTAGTGGCGAGCTCAGGCTCTCTCACACCAGCATATAGTAACAGTTTTAATATTACTGCCGGTGTTCCACAGGCCGTGAGCTTAACTGGACCGGCAGATGTCTTATCTGGAAGTTGTAGTACAGCCATAACTGTTCAGTTACAGGATTTGGGGGGCAACCCGGCCAAAGCTATTCAAAACGCTACAGTTTTACTCAGTGGCATGGGATCAGCCGTGTTGTATAGTAGTAACAGTTGTGGTGGCAGTCCACTTGGAACCTCGGTCACCTTTACTCCGGGTACAGACACTAGAACAGTTTATTTAAAAAGTGATAAGGTTGAATCACTTAATATTTCTGCGACAGATACTTCAGCTGTGTTAAGCCCCGGTCTACTAAACGTGCGTGTGAACCCAAATAAAATGCGTATGCTGGCGCAAGCATCTGGAGGTGGTACATTAAAAGTTCCATCAGGACAATGTTCAACAGCCGTTACAATTACTCCTTTAGCTGAAGATGGAAGTCTTGGCGAGTTTTTCTTACCAACAACAAGCCTGATAACAGGCATTGTGGGTTCACAAGTTGAAGTTTATTCTAATGATACTTGCACTATAGGGTTAGATCCAAATAATTTGATATTAGCCGCAAATCCAAGACCAAATAGTGAAACGACAATTTATTTAAAAAACCCTAAAGGAGAAACATTAAATATTAATATATCTGATCCTGGTGCGAATATACAAACGACTTCACTTCCACAAGAAGTTATCTTTACGGCTTCGGATATTGAATTAACCGGACCATCAACAGTTGTTGCTGGCCAGTGTTCAACCGTATTTACAATTACACTGAAAGACACTCTCGGGAATTCTGTGCCTACAGATAGCAATCTTAATTTAAACATAAATGGTATTAATGGTGTATCAGCAACAGGAAAACTTTATACTTCACCTACTTGTGGTGGGACAGGTTCAGCCACAAGCTTAACAGTTCCCGGAGGGAATTCTTCAATTGGTGTATATTATAAAGGGGTGGCTGCAGAAATTTTAAATATCTCAATAACTGATCCTGCAGGTAATCTTAGCGCTTCTTCAGTATTACAATTAACAATTACTCCCTCGGCTTTTGAAATTGTTAGCCCAGGTGGTTCAAGTTCTAATACGAGTGAATGTGTTGGACCTTTTGATGTTAATACGTTGGATGGTTTAGGCAATCCGGCAAATGCAGTAAATCCAATAACTGCAAATTTGTCGGGACAGGGCATAGCAGGTAAGTTTTATTCAGATTTAAACTGCTCTTCAATAATAAATAGTTTAAATTTTGCGGCGGGAGAGGGAACAAAACAATTCTATTTTGTCGGTCAATACCCAGACACTCTTACTCTAACAGTTACAGACAATGCAGCGATCCTTACACAAGGAACATTAGCCTGGACGATTAACGCTGATTGGGGCTGGATTGGTACGGCTACAAAAAATGGGGGCGTGAATGACATGCTTCCCGTCAGAATGGGCATCAAACCAGTGGCGGCCCGTTATGATGGAATTTTCTCAGCATATGATATCGAATTTTCACCAGACTATAGATATATGTATATAGCAGATTACTACAAACACAAAGTTACTAAATTTGATTACCAAAACAATCAATACATAGGATGGATGGGTCGAATTCAACATGAAAACGGTGTTGGTTCTACGGGTAGTAATTTAGTTACTCCTAGTCCAGCACTTTGTATTAATACTCTCACCAATGATGAACTTCCAGGTTGGTGTACAGGAGGTATTTCTCAAGCCGGAGGAGAATATGAGGTTCCAGAAGGAGCAATGAGTAGCCCAATCGATATTGCTGCTGATGAAAATTATATTTACGTCGTTCAAAATGGAAGAGATTCAATTAATCGCTATGAAGCTGAAACCGGCGCCTTTGCCGGATGGATTGGTCGCTTATACAACGTGAAACCCACAGGGCCGGGACCTGGCGGTCCACCAAATTGTACAGTAGCTGCAAACGATACACCTCTACCTGGTTGGTGTATAGATGGACGTTTAAGAAATGTGGGTTGGACTAACGGCAACTATAACTTAACAGGTGATGGTCGCATGGTTAATCCACGCGGCGTGGTAGTGGATGATACTTATATGTATGTAGCATCACAATCTGCAATAAATCGTTTTGATAAAACAACAGGAGCTTTTGCTGGATGGATTGGTATGGTTCACACGACACCTTCTAGCGGAGCGGCAGGATGCTCTTCAGCACCAGCTGATACGTTAACTCCAGGATGGTGCTTTGGTGGAGTTTCAAAAAGAGTTCATCCTTACAATCATAGTGGCCTTGCGGGTGGAGTTTATGCACCCACACGCTTAATGATTATTGGAACAACTTTGTATGTTGCAGACAATAACTATGGTTCACATATCAACACATACGATAAGGACACGGGAGCCTTTATCGAAGCTCTCCCCAATATGAATCATAATTGGAAGGGACTAACAGGAATTACAACAGATGGTACAAAAATATATGCGGCTGATGAAGAACGAATTTTAAAAGTAGATTTCACCGGTCTTATAGAGTCTTGGATGGGAAAGGTCGCAAACAACTCAGGTATGTCTGGAAACGTTGGTTGTAATACTCTTAACTCCAATGAAAATACTCCCGGTTGGTGTATAGGTGGTACTGGAAAAGGTGGTTTGGATGCTGACTCATTTATTAGAACTAGGGCCATTGCCTATGACGGTAACGGCAATATTCTTGTAAGCGGTGAACGATATCCTGGTGTTAAGAAATTCAATGCATCAACAGGACAACTACAAGGAATCATTGCTCTCGAAGATAATAGTCCTAGTGAGTGGACATCTAATCGTATCACAGCTGCCGAAGATAATGGTTTTGATGACAAATCTTATTATTCACCAAGGGGTGTGTTAGTTCATGGCGACTATGTGTTCACCACAGAGTATGATGGTTCGCGCATTAAAAAAATAAACAAATACACAGGTGAACTTGTCGGCTGGGTGGGCGGAATGACATCTAAGCCAACAGGCGGTTCATCACCTCTTTGTTTATTAATGGGAGGGATGGGGGCCTCACCGTCTTGGTGCAAGGGAGCTAACTTTTATCCCGATTGGTTATGGTATGACTCCGGGATGATTGATTACGACGTTGATGGAGTCATGAATCGTCCCTATGACTTAGCTACAGATGGCACTTGGTTGTATGTCACAGATTATGACTTGAATAGAGTACAAAGATTTAGATTAGATGATGGTACTTATGGTGGATGGATTGGAAGGATTAATAATACTCCTACTGGTGGAGATCCAGGATGCGCTGGTGCGCCAGTAGACTCATTTACACCTGGATGGTGTAAGGGTGGTGCCGCAAAAGAAGGTAATGGTTATGGTTATATGCGTGATCCTGCAGGTATTGCTTATGCGGCAGGGAGCATTTATGTTGTTAATAGATATTACCATAATATCTCAAAATACAATGCCGTCACTGGTGCCTTTGAAGGTTGGATTGGTAGGGTAAATTCGAATCCATCATCAGGATGCACTCCTGCTTCAAATGGTGATTTTAATGTTTCCAATTCCGGATGGTGCTTGGATGGGAATTCACAAGCAGGACAAAATTCAACTTCGCGCGGAGGAGACTTTAGTTTTGATGTTTGGTCTGCAGATGTTCATTCAGATGGTACATATTTATATGTTTCAAATGGTGAAAATAGAAGAATTGAAAAATATAATCTAAATGGCCAGTGGTTAGAGGCAGCATTTGCAGAGGGCGATAATTATACAAAGAGTTGGGAATCAGATAGAGCGGTAGTTCGCACGTGGGGTACATGGTGCTCTCGTGTGATGTCCATGTGGATGGATAGCACTCATATTTACACTCTAAACCGTCAAGCCTGTGCGAGAAGTGGAAGTAATTTACCTGTTTATATTACGAAAATTGATAAGGCAACGGGTACCATGATTGGTTGGAAAGGTGGCATTGACCCTGACTTTACACCAACAGGTGGTGATTTTGGTTGTAGTGGAGCCACGGGTTCTACTCCAGGTTGGTGTCAAGGAGGTCGTGTAGGTGTGGGTAGTGTGTTAGGTACTTTTATGCACGATTCACCGGGAGCAATAAGTGGTGATGCCAACTTTTTATATGTGACAGACTTTCAGGCAAATCGTTTGATTCGAGTGCCAAAATAAGTTGATGTGGGAGCATAAAATTGAGTTTCAATAAGCTGACTAAGCAACTTAATCTTAGTATTTGTTTAAGTATTTTAATACTAGGCAGTATTGTCTTAAGTGGTTGCAAAAAATCAGTTAAAGTTACTGAAGGACCTGATGCGCCTTCTTATTTATCTCCTGAGGTCGCCAAACCTATTGTCACTACACCAGAAGAAAAAACTTATTATTCCAATGACACAGAGTTAGTAATTAGTGGATTGTGTGAAGATAAACATGTCGTTCACATAAATGGTGATGCCAGTGATAAACAAAATTGTATTAATAAAACTTTTTCTTTTAATCTTACAAAAGACACTGATGGTATTTATAATTTTTTTCTTACTCAAAGTTATGACGGCACCAGTTCTGAACCAACAACATTAACCTGGCAGAGAAAAACCACTGTGCCACCACCAGATATTACTTATCCTCCAAGCTCTATCTATAAATCTTCAGAAACTGTTTTGAATATTACCGGCAACTGCGAAACTGGTTCAACTATTACATTGAGTGGTGATGGAGTGGGAACAGACATTTGTGCATCATCAAGCTTTAGTATAGCTATACCTAAGTTTTCAGATGGCGATTACAATTTTACGCTTACACAAAAAGATTTAGCAAATAATGAAGCAAGCTCCAACTTCCTATGGGAAAAAAGAGTATTAGAAGTAACTCCCGATAATCCCACAATTGTGGCTACACAAGAACAAGTTTTCTCTCCTTCGGGTGGAAGTAGTTCTTATACTTTAGTGCTTCAAGAAAATAACTCTGGAGCTACTTTTGATCCAAATACGAACACATATACGGCAGGAACTACAGCTGGAGTAATGGACAAAATAATTCTTACAGATTCACTTGGTGCAAGTTTAGAGATTAATATAACAGTTGCCGCAGATCTTCCCGACCATTTTATTTTGCCAGTTGATTCAGGGGCCGATCAGTCACAAACAATTGGATTAGATTTTTTAGATGTCTTAAAAGTTCAAGTCGTTGATCAATATGGAAATGGTGTTCCGGCGTATCCAGTAGTTTTTACACAAAAAGTGGGAAGCTTATTGTTTTTAGACTCAAATCAACAGTCAACAGATGCCAATGGTTTTGCTAGCATTACTGTTCAACAAGGTTTTCACAGCACAAAAAGTACGGTTACAGTCACTCCGGCGGGCTCTCCGTTACCGGATAATGCAGGCACAGGACAAGCTATCATTTCGTTAAGTCTTATAGGAACAACAAATAACAATGGTAATTTTGACTTAAATTTTTCTTTGGGAAATAGTCCTGAAAATATTGTTATGGGCGATTTTAATGAAGATTCCATTTTAGATATTGCTCTTCTAAACAAAGGAGATCCTAGTATTGGTATATTGCTTGGGCAAAATGGAGCATTTTTTAATTCGCAATCAAAAATAAATAGCATTTGTACAACGCCCTATGCTCTTATTACAGGAGATTACAATGAAGATACTCATTTAGATTTATTTATATCCTGTAACAACAAGTATAGTCTATTTACTGGAGTTGGTGACGGTACTTTTAATGCTGCGGTTGATATTAATTTGGATGTCAGTGAAAATCTGCCGGTGGCTTTAGCCTCTGGTGATTTAAATGGCGACAATCATTTAGATATTTTATCTGTCTCTGTGGGAGCTAATTTAATAGCCATTAGATATGGCGTTGGTGATGGAACTTTTTCTGCACCAACATTTTTACCTACCGGGGCAGGAACTTCGCCCTCGAAAGTTGAAGTCGGTGATTTAGACAAAATCAATGGGCTTGATATAGTTGTGATTAACTCTGCTCTCGACAATGTGGGTGTGTTTTTAAATAATGGAGCTGGTAGCTTTTTAGCACAGGCCAATTATTTTACTGGAGTGGCTCCCTCCGATTTAATGATAGCTGATTTTGACAATGACACATATTTAGATATCGCTACCGCAAACAATGTAGATAATAATGTGAGCGTTTTTATAAATGATCAGGCCGGTGGCATGAATTTGCCCATTAATACCTTAGTGGGACAGGGGCCAACAGCCTTATTTGCAAAAGACTATAACAATGACAATAATCCTGACTTATTTGTAACAAACAGCATTGATAACAGCTTATCTGTTTTACAGGGACTAGGAAATGGGACTTTTAATATTTTAGCACCAATTCTTGTGGGGTCTAACCCCTTGGATGTGATTGTCAATGAAACAAATGACGATGCTTTTCAAGATATCGTTGTAGTTTCGAATGGTGATAAAAAGGTTCAAGTTATACCCACCCAGGCAGGTGGAATTATCGGTTATAAAAATATTGTAGGCAATGGTCCAAGAGACATTACTACGGCTGACTTTAATGGTGATGGACACATTGACCAAGCCGTGGTGAATAATGGAGACAATAATATTCAAATTTTAATTGGCAATGGTTTGGGTTTGTTTGCCAATTTTAATACCTTATTAACATCATCTGGTCCCGTAGCCATAAAATCTGCAGATATAGATGATGACGATGATATTGATTTAGTAGTTGTTAACCAAAACGTTAATAACATCCAAGTTTATTTAAATACAGGGTCGGGGAGTTTTGATACACCAACAATTTATGGAGTAGCATCACAGCCTTCTGCTTTAACCTTTGAAGATTTTAACAAAGATGGGAACTTGGACTTAGTTGTAGCAAATTCCGGAGCCAATAGTTTATCTTTTTTTCCCGGCGTTGGTGACGGAACTTTTAGTACACGATCAGATACCAACACATCTGCTCAGCCGTCTTCGCTCGCCACGGGCGACATGAACCAAGATGGAATTGTAGATTTAATAGTTACACATCAATCAGCAAACTCCGTGGGCGTTTACTTGGGCAATGGTGATGGGACATTTACTGGTCCGGCAAATTATAGTACACAAACTGGACCCAATGGTGTTGTTGTGGGTTACTTTAATAGTGATTTAAACATAGACGTCGCTGTTTCTAATAGTTTATCAGCTTCAGTGAGTGTCTACTTTGGCAACAGTGATGGATCTTTAGGGTTGCCAGTTAACTACAGCTGTGGGGCTGACCCGACTTCTATTAGGAAGGCTGATTTAAATGGCGACAATAACGAAGATCTTATTGTAGGCAATGGATTGAATCAAAAAGCCACTGCCCTATTGGGATCATTTTTTGGGGATTTCTCAAACTCTAAGATAATACCAAGCAATATTAATACCGTGGGCGTTGAACTTACAGATGTTAATCATGACGGAACCATTGACTTACTTTTTATCGACGGAACAAATAATGAAATTAAATTAATGTTGGGGCTTTAAGCATGAAGTTTTTAAAGTTTATAACCTTAGCATTTTTTGTTATTTTTCAGATCTCTTGCAAAAAGGGAGAAAAAAATGCAACTCCAGTTCCAGAGCCCATCCAAGTCTTCAGTCTCTCAGTTGAAGATTATAGTTCTGCCCAGATCAACATTCATGTGACTGGTGAAATTCAAATCAAGGGCGTTGTTAATTTAGACATACTTGATTTTTATGAAAACAAACAGTGTACGGGTACAAGCATTGGAAGCGTGGCAGTTAAAGATTTCAATTTGTACGGCGTAGATTTAACAATGAATAATAATAATCCAAAAAAACTATATGTCACAACCATGAATAGTGATGATTGTTTGTTTTTTATGGATTATGAGCCTGTTGAATTAAAACCCAGTGTGCCAAAATTTTCTAAAACATCACCCGAGTCTCCCACCAGAGAAAATGCCAGCCCCGGAATTTTTGGTACTGCCTTTCCAAGTTCTGCAACTATTTTCTTTTTTAGCGATGTCAATTGTCAGACAGCTGTTGGAAACGGTAGCGTTATAGAATTTGAAGGCAATGGGATACAAATTATTCTCACTGAAAACCAAACAACTGAAATATATGCCTATGTTGAGGATTTATTAGCTCAAAAATCAAACTGTACGCATCTAACTAGTTACACCCATTTAGATACTGTTATAACTAACCCTGTATTTACAGCTTCAGTACCCATTTCCCCGAACAATACTAGTTCGACTCCTCTCATTCAGGGACTCACATCAGATGATGCGATTCAAATTACAATTTATAATGATGCATCTTGCTCAAACGCTTTAATAACAGGCACTCCAGAAACATTTGAAAGTCCTGGCCTACAAGTAATTCTGAATAATAACTCAACGACAAATTTATATGCAAAATCAATTGATGATAATAACAACCCTTCTGCATGTTCTTTTTTAACGACTTATGTTCATGACACCTTACCTCCTGAGCCTCCGACCTATGTATCTATTAATCCTATATCTCCAAATAACAGTATATTAAATCCTAAGCTAAAGGGAACGGCGAGTGCTGACACACTCACTGTTAAGTTTTATGTGTCACCATTATGTTTAACTCAAATCGGAGCCGGTACAAAAGCAGCTTTTGAGGGTGTTGGTATTCCTGTGGGTGTTGATGAAAATACAACGACTCAAATCTATGCACAAAATTATGATCCTTCGGGTAATGCTTCAACTTGTACTTATATGACTCAATATAAACACAATACTATCCCCCCTGACTTTCCCATTTATTCAGGAACAACACCCAGCTCTCCCAATAACAATAATACGAATCCCAGTATTTTTGGAACAGCTTTACAATACACAAATGCCCTTTCTTTTTATTCCGATGAAAACTGTACAGCACTTGTTGGAAGTGGAACACCCGCGCAATATGAAGGCTCTGGTATACCTTTAGCATTACAAGCCAATAATAATAATTCTATTTATGTTCAAGTTAGTGATATTGAGGGTAACGTTTCTAATTGTGGATTTCATGCAAGTTATGAACATTCAAATATTCCTGCACCTAATGTCGGTTTGTTGTATTCATTTCCTGCAACACCGACCAATGGTTCTAATATGCCTTTTATTGTAGGTACAGCTCATTCGAGTATAGTTACGGTGGAGCTATATGATGATAATACTTGTGCGAATTCTTTGGGTAGTGGATCAAAAGGACAATTTACTTCTGCCGGAATTCAAATTACTTTACCTTCTAACTCAACAACGGATATTCATGCCATTGCGACAGATATTTATGGCAATGTCTCTAGTTGTGGTTTTTTGATGACCTTTATTCATAATACTATCCCACCTAATAACCCTGTTTTTAGTGCGACCAGCCCGCTTTCACCAAATGCCATATCCACAAGTCCATTAATACTAGGTAGCTCGTCAGCGCCTGTTACAAGTCAGTTGCCTGTTTCAAAAATAATGATATACGACAATTCATTTTGTACTAATAAGGTAGGTGAAGGCACACCTGTTGAATTTTCTGGAGCAGGAATCATAGCAAATGTTTCTGCAGACAACGTCACTGCTCTATATGCTAAAGCTTTTGATGACGCCAACAATGGCAGTATGTGTACACTTATGACTAATTACACTCATGATAGCTATAAACCAGGAAAACCTATATTTACAAGTTCCACACCGACTACGCCGTCTTTCACAAAGAACGTAAAAATAAAAGGGGTTTTTGGTGCTAGTTCTGACTTTTTAAATCGCACCAGCGTAGGCATTTATACAGATAGTTCTTGTAGTAGTTTACTCACTAGTGGATCTCCAATTGATTATGAAAATGCGGGTATAGATGTTGTTCTTCCTTCTAACGTCACAACATCTCTTTATGCTGCTACTATCAATGAAGTTTCGACTTTTTCAGATTGCCAATTCCAAATCAACTTCAAACATCACGATCTTCCTCCGCAATCATTAACTGTGAGTAATAACTTTGATGGAAGCGTTTACTTAACTTGGTTACCAGATTTAGTTTCTTCACCTCTTCCCACCTATACTGTAGAAAGATCACTTTCTGCTTCAGGTCCATTTACTATTGTGGGTTCTTCTTTGAACGCTAATAACTTAACTGATGACTTAGTAAATGAAGGTGAAACCTATTACTATAGAGTTCTTGCCACCAATAGCACCGGCAGAAGCCAAAACTCTACAGTAGAGAGTATAACAATTAGCGCAGGGGCTCCAGCAAATACAAACAGCTTAACAGCTATTCCTGGCGACAGTGAAGTGCGTCTTTCTTGGAGTTCAAATATAAATAATATGACTTATAAGGTTTATCGCTCGACAACTTCGGGAGGTCCATTTGTCTCTTTGGGGGTTGAAACCTCAACTACAATTTATGTCGACAACACAGTCAATAATAACCAAAGCTATTATTACATTGTAAAAGGAATTAATCCTTCAGGTCAGAGTATGGAATCCAATATGGCTTCTGCATATCCACGCCCCCTTCCAGCGGCACCATCAAACCTTGTTATACAAGGATATCCTTCACATAAAGATTGTTCTTACAATCAAGGCTTACAGCTTTCATGGTCTCCAACAAACTATTATACAGAATTTGGTATTCTGCGCGGAAGCAATGGTGGGGCAAGGATATTAAATCAAACTACAAGTCAACTTAGCCATGTCTACTGTGGCTGGAATATGGATTCAAATCACTCTCTTTCGGTTATTGCCCAGTGGGGATCTGACAGTTCAGATGAGTCCAATGTTGTTTATTACAGATGGACGAATCCACCGATTTTAGATTTAGATCCTGGGGACAGTGAAATTGTTTTGAAATGGAATCAGCCTGACGGGGGAAATTTGTACAGTGGTACAAATCCTTTATATGATATTTATAGAGCCACAGACATTAATGGTCCTTATACTAAAATAGTTAGTGACGAAGCATCCTTAAGTTATACTGATAATACAGTTTCTCAGGGAACGACTTACTATTATTATATTCAAACTCATGTTCAGACAGTATCACCGAGTCATTATTATCTTGTTGGTCCTCACAGTGAAGTTCGCAGTGGAACCCCCAGTATTATTTCAAATGATCCAACAAATTTAACAGTTAAGGTAAATAGCTTGGAAACTGTTGAGCTACATTGGACAGCGCCAACTCATTTTAATAGCTTTAATCTTTACCATGCTACTAATGTTGGTGGTCCTTATACTCTTGTAGGCAACTATCCAAGCAATATTGTTCCTAGTGCTTTTTTAATAGAAGGTCTTAATCATTTTTATGTAAAGGGTGTATGGGGTAATCAAGAAACCTCAGCAACTAATATAGTTTCATTTAGAAAAGCAACCATAAGCGGCTTTTCTTTATCAGCTTCAACAACAGACATTACATTAAATTGGAATTTGGTGACAGGTGCGAATGGCTATAAAGTATTTAGAGCGACTGAGTATAATGGAGTTTATTCTGAAATTGGAAATCCAGCTATAAATTCTTATATTGATTCTACTGCCGCCAATGGAGTTGGGTATTATTATAAAGTACAAGCGACATTTGCTGATTCAACACTAGGTCAATTAACTACTTATAAATCAGCTAAACTCAATGATGGGACAACGACACCATCTGGTGTAAGTCTAGAAATTGTTTCTGGTACATCAATAAAAGTTAAATGGACACCCATACCAACAGCCACCCAACACCTTGTCTATTCTGCAACCTCAGCCGGTGGTCCTTATACGCAAAAAGCAGTTTTACCTGGAGCAGGAGCAGAAACTACGGTGAGTGGTTTCTCAGCAAACACTCAATATTTTATTAAAGTGGGTGCTATTGTCAGTGCTACAGAATACTTAACTACTCCAAAAAGTATTTATACATATTCTAATCCGGGGGCTCCTATTGTTACTGTCGGGAATAATCAACTCAATGTTTCATGGACACCAGTAAGTGGGGCGCTGACCTATGATTTATTACGCTCTTCAGATGGAAAAAACTTTTCCTCAGTAGTAACCAGCCATCCAACAAGTAGTTATTTAGATACTGGAACTGTCAACGGACAGATATACTTTTACAAAGTACAAGCAAATTTTGCTTCAGGAAGCACTCTTTCCAGCTCAACAAGTGGAGCTACACCCGGAATAACACCTTTAGCACCCACACAGGTATTTGTTAGAAATAATAATACAGGGACAGAGCTGGTTCTAGACTGGAGTAAAGTAGAAGGTGTAAATACATATAAGGTTTATGTAGATACTACTCCTAGTCATGTGACTCCTGTTCAAACTTCATCATCTAATCAAGACGTGGTTATTGCTGGTTTAAATTTAGGCACCACATACTATATAGCGGTTTCTGCAACAAATGGTGATATGGAGTCCGCCCTCACGCCAGATGCAATTATCGTAACGGATTTAGAATCTGCAGCACCAACTGTGGAGTGGGGAAGTGCTTCAAGTATAGATGTGTCTTGGTCAGCTGTAACAAATGCCGTAACTTATAATGTATATCGATCTACTGATAGCTATGATTTTAATCTATTAGCATCTGGGATAGCTTCAACAACCTACAATGATGCCACAATCGATCCCAATACCACCTATTATTATTATTATAAATCTTTTGATGCCAGTGGGCGAGCCATGGCTGACTCAGCCATTAGCTCAGGGATTAATATAGGTTTTCTTCCGTTAGCTCCACAATCATTACATCTTTCGGCTGAAGATAATTCATCTGTAAATTTAAGTTGGATTTCAACACCACTTGCAAATACCTATCGTATTTTAAGGGGGACGAGCTCTGGAGGTCCTTACAGTCAAATTGCTAGTGTAACAGCGCCAACAATTCAGTATACGGACAATACTGTAGTCTCTGGAAATACTTATTTTTATGTTGTACAAACGGTGACACTCGAGAAAGTAGCTTCAGCTTACTCTAACGAAGTAGGGATAAATTTAAATGGTGGACCCGCTAGTTTGTTAGCATCTAATGCTGCTTCAGGGGTGCAGTTGAATTGGAACTCTCTTGCCGGAGCGAGTAGTTACAATGTGGCCAGATCTGAAAATTCTGGAGGACCTTACGGAGTTATAACCAATGTGGGTACGAATTCATATATTGATACTTCTGCTGTAGCAGATGTTAGTTATTATTATGTAGTTACCGGAGTTTATGCTGATAATAGTATAAGTCCAGTGTCAAATGAAGCAAATATCAACAGAAGTGGTTCTCTAAAATTACAAGTACCTATTGAATTAACAGATACACGATTGGCCTCTTCAGACTTAACAGACGTTACATTTCAAAGAACAATGACTTCATTAAATACGGATGATTATGATGGTGTTACGAGTTATGAATTTGAAGTTATAGCAAAAAATTCAGATTCATCATCACACAATATTTACTTGGTGGATGAAGGAAATGTGGAAATTGCCAGTATTTTATTACCTGCAAATACAACAGACTATACTCGCTTAAGAACAAGTTTTGCTCCTAATATAGGGAGCGATAAATATCGCATAAAAATATCAACATCTACTTTTGCTGCACAAGTCGAAGTGAACTCAGCAAAAATACTAGTAAATCAAAGCAATGCATCTAAAACAAAATTGTATTTTCCCTTGTTGAGTGTTTCTCAAATTCCATCAGCCAATGATGGAGAGGTGTTTGCTCATTCTACTATGGCATTGGACTTTTCTTCGCCGAACTCAAGGATTCAGTTTTTACGCCAGGCTAATGACTTGGAAAATCTTACCGATTTTAATGCTTGGGAGTTAGAGGCCATTGTTTCTACTACGGGCACAGCAGAAGGAGTTGTTGCTCTAAACAACAATGACGTGGGGCAATTAGTATATGGAACTTATACTCGATTCAGTAATAATGCGCTTACTCTTGCGAATATACCCATTGATGAAGGTGTAGCCAATTTCAATTCTTCTAATGAAGGTCACCTCTATGAAATTCAAATCATGTGTGAATATAATTGTTCATCAGGTACGGTTGCTCTTCACAAAGCTGGATTATGGGTTAAACTAGAAAATCTGACCAAGGCTATTTCCTACTATAGAATGGCCGGTCTTCAGGATCCACAGGGCTCTAGCACAGACTATTATGATGACCGTATTTATTTGGACTTGAGTTTATATTCAAATCCTTTGCTTTATTTTGAGGCTGATTTGGAAGACGATATTACAAGTTCAGCCGACGTTAGTCTGGTTTATCATGCCAATGACAGTGGAAGTTTTGGACTTAATGCTGAAGTGAGTTCTATGTTAAGTTTCAATAGTGACCTTAGAGAAAGACAGAGAACTGGAGCCTTAACCCTTATTTCAGGACAACGTTTCTCGACTCGACTTGAGCCGAGTGGAGGCATGGTAAATTTAAATTCTTCGGCCTTAATTATAAAAAGCTCATTACCTTGACTGTCACTTAGTCTATAAACACTAAGTATAGATTAAAAATCTTGAATTAATATTCTCTAGCTTTTTGGCGATATATAAAAAGTAATGAAAAATTATATTTTTATATTAGTTCCAATTTTATTTTTGAGCTTCGGTTGTAGTACGCAACTGAAGATTATTACACAGCCAGAAAAGGCTACGGTATGGGTAATTAATGCAGAGTCTGGAGAAAAGAAAAAATTGGGTGTAACTCCTATTGAAAAGAAAAATGACGAAATCAAAGAAGCTTTTGATAGTTTTGGTAAGCCGGGCGAATTTGTCACCTTAAGTATTGAGAAAGAAGACTATATCACACGAAATATTTGGTTACCCCTGTCTGCATCTGGATTAATTGAAAGTGAAATAAATGTACGACTAAAAAAAGATGACAAAAAGATAGAAGAGCTAAAGTCAGCAAAAGAAATTCTAGACAAAATGTTTTTGGCACAGAGTTTTGCTAGATCAAAACAATTTGAGCGAGCTCTTATTGAGATAGATAAAGTAGTTGAAAACTATCCAGAGTTTGCAAGAGCTTTATCAATGAAAGCTTCTATATATTATGCAAAGGGTGACTTTAAAGAAAGTCTAGAGTGGTTTGAAAAAGCTTTGGAAATTGAGCCAGCGCTAATCCACGCAGTAGAGATGGCAGCAAGTGTACGAAAAAGATTGCGCTTGCCGGCTTCTTTACCAGCAAAGAAAAAGGCGCCCGAGGTAAAATGATTTGTCGGATTTATTTCTTAGTTTTATTTTTTTTACCAATGAGTGCACTAGCGCAAAGCACTCCATCTGCCGACTTAATGAACGCCAGATCTTATCTTGAGAGTCTTATTGTTAAAAAATATAGCCAGCAATTATCTACCAGAGTGATAGAAGGTGAATTTAAAGTATCTGCCAGCTTACAAATAGCCAAAGTGCAGCCTAAAGAGGAAGATAATAAGCCCATTGGAGACTTGGATTTAACTTATATTAATCCTGAGGCCCTTTATCAAAGTTATTCTGGCGAAAAGGAATTTATAAAAAACTATTGGGAAGACTATGCCATTAAAAAAGTAGAGATAACTTTAGGACTTAAAAATAATCTCGGCGAAGAGTTAACAAAAGAAGTCTCGGAGTGGTTTTCCAAACGTGTCCAAGATGAGTTTGGAAAGATAGGTGAAGCCATCATCCACACCATCAAATTGCCAGAAAGCAAAGAGATCCCTCCTCAAAAAAGCATTTATGAAAGCATTAAAGACTTACAAAGCTTAGTTGGATTGGCGGTTTTGGCTTTAGCATTAATACTCGCCGCTATAATTATTAAAGCAATGTCAGGTTCTGCTGAAAAAGGTCAGGCTGCCGGCATTAATGTCAGTAATAAAATGGAAATGCAAGGTGATGGAGCGGGTGGTGGTATTGGTTCAGGTGAGGTCGCTTCAAAAAATAATGGCGCAGATGAAGAGGGGATGGTAGAAAAAATAAATCGTGTGAAAGAGCAAATTATAGAAATCGTTCCTCAGTTAAAAAATGACCTAGCCTATATTTTGAAGGAATGGTGTTTACTTGGTGAGCAAGGTATCGTTCAAGTTGCATGCTTAGCTGAAGCTGCAGGCAAAGTTGTCAACCCATTGCCCCTGCAAGAAGAGTTCAGAGAAGATGTAGCTAGAACCTTTAAAAGTATGCGTAATATGAGCACTCATGAAAGACTTGAAGCCTATAGTCAAGTTTATTGGGATTTATTGGCATCTTTAAATTTAGGAAGCGATACTTTACATCGACCTTTTTCCTTCGTTGGGGGAGTTAAAACTAGTGTCTTAAGTGAAGTGTTAATGCAAAACAGTGCAAAAATGAACACGATTGTTACTCTTTATATGAGTGATAGCCAAAGACAAAGATATTTAGAAGAAATCAATGAAAGCAAAAAGATTGAGTTATTAAATACAGCAGCAGAGTTAAGTGACATCACTGAAAAAGAATTATTAAAAATCGAAAATGATTTAGCCCCTAATTTTGTTACAGAGTCTGAAGAACGTATGGTGTCTCTAGATATGACGTTAACAAAATTGATTAACTCGTTAACTTCTGTGGAATCATTAAATATACTCCCTAAAATTCAAGGCAACATGATGGAAGAATACAAAATAAAAAATCCATCATTAGCATTCCTACACGAGTGGCCCGATGACTATTTAAGAATTTTATTTAAAGGGGCATCAACAGATGAAATTTTAAATTACTTACAGATTCGCAGTGACATGGTGACTCGAGTCATGGCTATAGTTCCACCGATGACACAAGCTATTTTAAAGGATGATCTGGCAAAAGAAACTAGTTTAGGAGAAATGGAGAGATCTGTTTTACTAGACAGTTTGTTGGACAAGTTAAGGCAACTTATTGGCCTAGGTGATATTAATTTAGAGACAGTTTTTAAAAATAAACTAGCCGCTACAGTTCCAGACATAAATTCTAGTGAAGATAAAATAGAGAGTGATGACAGTGAAAAAAATGTGGCTTAGTTTATTATTTTTAACCCTTCAATCATATTCTGCATATGCTTTAGATTGGAACTTAGGCTTAAAAGGTGGCTTTGGTGGGACTGGAATTCAAAAGACGGTAGAAACTGATGACGGAAATATTGATGCCAATCGCAGCGAAGGTCCGGCTGTTGTTGGAATTGGCTTAGAAAAAAATATCAGTGATAAACTCAGTTTTGCCATTGAACATCGAAGAGGGTTTCGCTTTGGTCCATTTACTTCCGGCGTAGGCTTTACCGACGCTACCTGGCGTTGGTATTATATGGGAGTCGTACCGGCAATAGTCCCACAAAAATCTGAATCCTATTTTTTTACAAAAAAATGGTCTTACTTTTTAGGTGGTGCTGCGGGTCTTGCCTTTGGTGAAATCTCACGCGAAGGAGAAAAAATAAAAAAGGTAAAATCCTCAGGAGTCACCATCGGCATTAAAATTGGGGCTGATTTACACTACAGGAGTGACATGGTGATTCGAAGTGAGATTGTCACATCTTCTACCTTTATGAATGCCAGTGTAATCGAAGAATCTATGTCTGAATTTGGTTTACTCTGTGGTGTTTTGTTTTCTTACTAAATCAATTTGATAATAATTGAAACTGTATCACCCTGAAACAAGAAATAGGCAAAGTATAGCCAAAAAGCCTAAAGACTAAGGTCCAATCCACCGAAAAGAAATTAGGTCTTTAATTTCTGAGGAGAAAAATGAAGAATCTAAGAACGTTTTCTGGAAAGTTATTTTTTACTATTTTCTTATTAACAATTTCAACTGCCTGCACGCGAAAATCTAATGACGACGGCACCAAAGTAAGCATGAGTTTTAATCAGTTTTCAAAGGTGCAAAGCTTGGGAGGCATTAGCATTCCCCATGGTTTTTTTCCTGCGCACCTAATCGCCAATGTTCACTTCGATGGAAAGACAGCTTTTTATGAATGGGATTGCAAAGAAATGGAAAGTTCATCAAGCGGTGATCCTTCAAGTTGTAGTTTTCCCAGTCAAATAGATTTTAATGGTCGAACTTTTCCCAATGGTAATAATCGTACTATTCAAGTCCTAATTGTGTTTGCCAATGAATTTGAGCAAATGATTTTTGGCTACGATGATGAAATTGGAGTAGTTTTCAATGGCGGTAATGTATACGTAGATATTGGAGATAATTGGAGTGTTGAAGGTGGCGGTAAGCCTGCAAGTTTAGCTGGAAGACATGAGTCACTTAAGTCAGGACATATAGAAGGCTACTACCAACCCAAACGCACTGGCCGGCCAAAAATGAAATTGTTTGATGAGTATATGTTCAGTGGGTGGTTTAAATTTATGTTTTTTGAAGGTGTTAAACTAACTTACATCCACACAGCACAATTAACTGGTGCAAAAACACCCATCTTCGTAGAGAAAAGTTTAGAAGATATTGATCCACTTTTGACGAGTGATTCCGCGGCAGTAAAAATCAATGTTCCCAATTTTTATAGAGTGCATACCGAGGGAGAATCTAACTTCAAATCAGAGAAAGGCGAGGCAGAAAGTATAGTTCTAGGATTTTTTAGCTCAAATGGAACTCCTGCGCCCAATGGTAGCCAGTTTAGTATTCAGTTGCCAACAGAAGATACTCCAGCTCCTTACGCATATAGAAAGTTTTCAGGTAATACTTTGTTAGACCCTATAGACAATTATGGCCAATATGTAGACCCAACGAATGGCACCTCTGGAGGTACTGAGAGCGCCTGGTTGGGATATCAACTTAACTTTCAAGCATTAACGATTAATGCCGATGACGATTCTCTTTTTGTACAGTCCGCAGGATTAACAGCAACTGATAGCATTGCTTGTGAAACAACCAGTGATGAAAACCTAGTAACTAATAAGTGCATTAAAATTAAACCAGAATATGTAAGAGATCATAAAATCGTTCCCTTTGAAGGACCCTTTGAAGTTATTGACGGAACTTATGGTCCGCAGATTTTACAACATGTTGATGATACATCTCTGGCTTGGCGGTTTTTACCCGGAGTCGCCGGAACTGCGGTCCACGGTTTAGCTTTTTTTATTGTCGATCAAGATGTAGAGTACAGAGACATAACACCTTGTCACGATATGGCTCTAAAGAGTGGAATTTCAGGAGTGGCAAACTTACCTATGAGTAGTCCAAATCTGCCAACAGTTTATTATGCTGCCACAAAAGCTGTGGGTTTAACAGACGTAGAAGGAAGCATTGATCTTGCAAATACAAACTCACTAAATGGTAAAAAAGCCTTAGTATGCCCGTGGTTTGAAATAAACAGTAAAAAATTCTTCTCTACTTATTCTGCAGATAATCATGGTTTCCATAGTGGTAGCCAGCCACAGACTATTGCTCAAGGAAATTTTAATAATGGATTTAGTGGAGATGGTATAGTGACTGAATCAAATACTGCCGGCGCTGCCAACTCTCAAGATAGTGCTAACGCTATCGCTATTGATAGTAGTGGCAGAAAAGTTGTTGTTGGCTATAGTAAAAATTCTAGCGGAAACAAGGATGCTGTTGTTTGGAGATATTTACCCAATGGGAGCTTAGATACAAGTTTTGGTACCAATGGTGTGGCTAAATTTAATGATTTGACTCAATCAGCGCCAGGAACACCCGACGAAGAATTCCATGATGTAGCCATTGACAGCTCTGGCAATATTATCGTCACCGGTCAGAGTACAAATGCTTCATATCAAGAGGATCTGGTAGTATTAAAACTAAACCCAAATGGAGCATTAGACACAGCATTCGACACAGATGGTATTCTTAAGATTGATTGGGGTTTTGGAAATGACATTGGGTATGCGGTAAAGGTTAATTCTAGTGATCAAATTTTTGTAACTGGTGAAGCAGACACGGGCGGTGGGAATGGTGCTGATATGGTTGTATTTGCCTTAGAACCAAATGGTTCATATATATCCAATTTTAATACTGGTTCCCCATTTATAAATCACGGCGTTCTCGCTGGTGGTATTGAAAGCGGTTCAGATTTAGAAATTTTAAGTAATGGCGACATCATTGTCGTTGGCTCAGCTTACAGTGGAAGCTATGACAAAGCCGTAGTATGGAAATTAAAAGCAGATGGAACTTTAGATACAGGTTTTGACTCTGATGGGAAATACATAGTAACTTGTACCACCAACTGTAAAGCTGCAGCTCTCACAATTGATTCCAACAATGATATCCTAATGACAGGTTTTGAATATGGCGTATATGACAATATGTCTGTATGGAAATTAAAAGCAGATGGATCTGGCTTAGACACAAATTTTGCCGCGGGCGGAAAATATACTGACGTAGCATTAAGTAGCGGTTTAGGCAATTCATATGGATTTGATATAGCTTTAGATGAAGAAGAAAATATTGTTATTGCAGGCAGATCTTATAATAACTCTGGTGGAGGCGATAGAGCGGTAATCTGGCGGCTTGACCCTCAAGGTGCTTTAGATACAGATTTTGCAAGTTCAGGCTTATTTCATTCAGAAAGCTATTGTGGAGGTTCGCCAACAGATGATACCGCTTACGGCTTAGTAATTGATGGTGATGGAAGAATTTTTGTGGTGGGGGACAGTAATTTTTCAATAGACAGAAGTTCATTTGTTATTTCCATCGAGTAAATTTAAATTGAAAAGAACATTTTCTTACTTCAATCGATCCAACTCAATAGGTGTTGTGTTTCTAGATTTAATATTGCATGTTGAGCCCAAGTAACTCTCTTGTACTTTCACTCGTTCCCAGTGCCAGCCACAGATGTAATCAAATGATTCCCATCTAGAATTATAGTTGCAATAAATAGGAACACGCTTTTTTTGCCATTTACTTCTATAGCGATCCTCTCTGGCAAAGGTAATGCTTGGGTAAAGCACTAAAATTTTATCTTGATTTAGAACTTGAACTTTAAATTCTCCATTCTCCAACTCGCACTGCCAGTAGGTGTCTACCGTATTGAGTGTTCCAGTAAATTCATGTTGTTTGTCGCTTTTGTTAAACAGCCAATAGTAGTGAATTACATCTCCAGTTAAGCGGTGGTTTTGGTCCGTATACTCTACAATATTATAGGCAATGTATTCATCATTTGTTGGGTAAATATTAATAACTTGCCCCGATGGACTGACCCATTTCCCGCTGAGTTCAAATGCTTGAGCATTATAAATCGACACCATACATATTAAAAACATAATATGCTTCATTACTCCCTCCCCAAGAAGTCGTTTTTAACCTACAATTTAAGATTTAAAAATGCAATGCCTATAAAGAGCAGTTGATCACTAAAATAACATGGAAAGTAATAGATTTTTAGAATTAGAAATAATAATATAAAGTTAAATGAATAATGAAGTTGAAAATATAAAAAAAAATATAGTTGAGTTTTTCAAAAGTAGGAAATGCAAATTCGTTTTTGTACTGGGCTCATTGGTATCTACAGAAAGATTTAATGATCAAAGCGATATTGATATTGCCGCGTATATGGAAGAAGAAGTAGATTCATTTGAACTCTACTCTGATCTTTCAAACTATCTGAATACAGATAGAAATATTGATCTTATTTTAATGAATAAAGCTGATATTATCATTATTTCACAAATATTAACAAATGGTGAGCTTTTAATAAACAACGATAAATTATATTTGATTAATTATAGAGCTAAGAAAATGAGTGAATATATTGACTTTAAACGATCTCGTAAAATAATTGAAGATAAGATCTTGGAAAATTAAAGTATGTTAGAGAAAGATGTAGTTCTATCAAAGATTAATATTATTAAAAATTGCATTAAGGCAATAAAGTCTACAGTGAATGATGAGGTCAGCAATCTAAATGAATTCGCAGTTGAAAATATTGTGGTTTTAAATTTGCAGAGAGCTTGCCAGGCTGCTATCGATATGGCTCAAACTACGATTGCTTATAAAAAATTATCTCTGCCAAATTCTTATAGAGCAGCATTTCAAATTCTAGAAAAAGATAAAATCATTTCTAAAAGCTCAGCTGAAGCCATGGCAAAAATGGCTGGCTTTAGAAACATAGCGGTTCACGAGTACACAGAAATAAATTTAGAAATTTTAAAGCACATTGTAAAACATCACCTACAAGAATTTATGAAATATTCCGAGGAAATTCTAAACACTTATAAATGAGTTAATCTTCATTCATAGGTAACAAGCGTTGCGCCACCTTCAACGCTGTCACCGGGCTTTACGTGTATTTTCTTGATTTTAGCATCGCGGCTGGCGCGCATTTCATTTTCCATTTTCATGGCTTCCATAATTAAAATGGGATCACCTTCTTTGACCTCGTCGCCCTCTTTAACCATCACTTTCACGATTTTTCCTGGCATGCCAGAACCTAAAGTATTGCCTCCGCCGAGACCCTTTCTGCCTTTTAAACTTTCGTGCAATAGCATTTCGTCATTGAACAACTCTAATGTGCGATAAGAACCACGAGTGTAAACTTCATAGTTAATACCTTTGCTGAGAACATCGACTAAGTAAGAAGTTTGTTTGTAAATGAAAGTAATGGCATTATCAAAAACTTGGTAGTCTTCTTTGGGAATAACATGTCTTTCCCATTCCCCCTGCTCTGGTTTAATAGAAACTATCCAGTTCTTGCGTTCTTCACGAACATTGATTTCGTAATTTACTCCATTTGATTTGGCTTCAAAATGCATAAAATATTCCCATTATCCTCTGAGTTGTTGTGCTCGACCAGAGTCTTTCCAGCGACTGGCTAGGCTGAGTTTAGAAAAATCTTTAGAGCTTTGTTTCTTATAGGCTTCAATAGCTCCAGCAATTAAAAATACATTTTCATCGATAAACATAAAAAGTTCGCGATGTTTTTTTCCAGTGAACTCTTTATCAACAAATTGAGTAGTGTAAGAACCGTCAATAAAGGCTGGGTGGCGTATTATGTTTTTATGTAAAACGATGTTTGTTTTAATACCTGTTAACATAAACTCCGCTAAGGCGCGTTTAATGCGGTCAATGCACTCTTCGCGGGTAGCACCCCAACAAATTAATTTAGTAATCATCGGGTCGTAATGGATGGGAACCTCATATCCAGGGTAGGCATAACTATCACATCTAATAAAGGGCCCTTGAGGATGACGACAAATGCGAATTTTTCCAGGAGCTGGTGCAAAGGTGGATGGATCTTCGGCGCAGATCCTCAACTCTATGGCGTGACCTTTCTGTTGAATTTCTTCTTGTTTAAATGAAAGAGGCTCTCCTGCAGCCACGCGAATTTGCTCTGCCACTAAATCATATCCCGTCACCATTTCTGTAACCGGATGCTCCACTTGCAGACGAGTATTCATTTCCATAAAGAAAAATTCTTTTGTATTGTTATCAAAAATAAATTCAATGGTTCCCGCGCCTTCATAGTTAATAGCTTTAGCCGCGGCCACAGCAACTTCGCCCATTTTGTTGCGCACTTCTTCGGGAACGGAAATACTGGGGCTTTCTTCAATTAACTTTTGGTGACGTCTTTGGACAGAACACTCGCGTTCAAAAAGGTGAACAACATTGCCATGGGTATCACCGAAAACTTGAACCTCAATGTGTTTAGGATTTTGTATGAACCTTTCAATAAAAACTCGGTCGTCTTTAAAATAGTTTTTGCCCTCTGACTGACAAGCTCGAAAAGAACTGGCAAGTTCTTTTGGATCTGTTACGACTCGAATACCCTTACCACCTCCACCAGCGGAGGCTTTTATAATTACAGGATAGCCAATTTCTTTAGCTGCTTCTTCTGCTTCTTCAACGGAGCTGACAGAACCCTCTGTCCCCGGAACAGTGGGCACGCCGGCCGCTTTCATTAATTCACGAGAGGCTAATTTGTCTCCCATGGATTCTATATTTTCAGGAGTAGGTCCAATAAATTTAATTCCTGCTTCTTTAAGAGCTGTGGCAAATTCAACCTTTTCACTTAAAAAACCATAACCAGGGTGAACAGCATCAGCGTTTGCTTTTTTTGCCGCTTCAATCAAGTTTTCAATATTGAGATAGGACTGTACTGATGGCGGTGGTCCAATGTAATAGGCTTCATCCGCTAATTGCACATGTAAGCTATTGCGATCAGCCTCAGAGTACACGGCCACCGTATCAATGCCCATGGCTCGACAAGTTCTAATCACTCTTAAGGCGATTTCCCCACGATTAGCAATTAATATTTTTTTAAACATTCGCCATCTCTCCTTAAAGTGGAATGTTGCCGTGTTTTTTCGGCGGGTTTTTATCTTTTTTGTTTTTTAACATTTCAAGTGAATCAATAATTCTTTTTCTAGTCATTGCCGGCTCGATAACCTCATCAATATAACCCAATTCAGCTGCGACATAGGGATTATTAAAGCGTGTTTCATAATCATTAATAAGACGTTGTCTTTCAGCATCCTTATCTTCGGCATCGTTAATTTCTTTTCTAAAAATAATGTTAACTGCGCCCTCAGCACCCATCACTGCAATTTCTGCTGTTGGATAAGCAAGGTTAATGTCACCGCGAATATGTTTAGAAGACATCACGTCATACGCCCCACCGTAGGCTTTGCGTGTGACGATTGTAATTTTGGGAACAGTAGCTTCACAATAGGCGTAAAGTAATTTAGCTCCGTGAGTGATGATGCCATTCCATTCTTGATCGGTGCCGGGTAAAAATCCTGGTACATCAACGAAAGTGACTAGTGGTATATTAAAAGCATCACAAAAACGCACAAAGCGAGCCGCTTTTATGCTGGCTTCAATATTTAAACAACCGGCTAAGAATTGAGGTTGATTGGCAACAATACCAACACTTCTTCCGTTAAACCGTGCAAAACCAATAACAATATTTTGCGCATAATGCTGTTGAATTTCTAAAAAGTATCCTTCATCGACAGTTTTCTGGATAATTTCTTTAATGTCGTAAGGTTTTTTAGAGCTATCTGGAATTATATAGTTTAGAGATTCTTCTATTCTATCTGGAGGATCATCTGTAGGTAACACCGGCGGGTCGTCGATATTATTAGCGGGAAGGAAGTTTAAAAGCTCACGTATTAAAAGTAAGCAGTGTTTATCGTCATCAGCAGCAAAGTGGGCCACGCCCGATTTTTGGTTGTGAGTGTTGGCTCCCCCCAATTCTTCTTTTGTTACTTCTTCATGAGTAACAGACTTGATCACGTCGGGACCAGTGACAAACATGTAAGAGGTGTCTTTGACCATAAAGATAAAATCAGTAAGTGATGGCGAGTAAACCGCTCCGCCAGCACAAGGTCCCATTATGGCTGAGATTTGTGGTACTACACCCGATGCTATAGTGTTTTGTAAAAAGATATCTGCATATCCTCCAAGAGCTTCTACACCCTCTTGAATGCGCGCTCCACCAGAATCATTTAGACCAATTATTGGTCGGCCATTTTTGAGAGCTAAATCTTGGATTTTTAAAATTTTATTGGCCTGGGTGCGCGACATACTGCCGCCAAAAACCGTAAAGTCTTGGGAGTAGACATAAACAGTTTTGCCATTAATTCGACCGTAGCCAGTGATGACACCATCTCCAGGGATTTTAGTTTGTCCCATCCCAAAATTATCACAGCGATGAGTTACAAATCGATCGAGCTCGACAAAACTACCAGGGTCGAGAAGTACATCTAGTCTTTCACGAGCGGTTAAACGTTTTTCACCTTTATGTTTTTTTACGCGATCCTCTCCACCGCCGGCAAAGGCGAGTTCATTGCGAGTGTCAAGGTCTTGAAGTTTCTGTTCAATATGTTCCATGCAGTTGCTCCCTTAGGGGTAATTTCGACCGTAAAGTCTTGGAAAGGGAATAGTTTCCCTTACGTGTTTAAGACCGCAAACCCAGGCTACAGTTCGCTCTAAACCTAAACCAAATCCTGAGTGGGGGAAGGTGCCGTAGCGGCGAATATCTAAATACCATTCAAAATCGGCTTTACTTAAATTGTGCTCGGCAATTCTTTGTTCCAACAGATCAATACTTTCTTCACGTTGGCCGCCACCAATTATTTCGCCATAGCCTTCTGTCGCTAGTAAATCACAGCTCATGCTATATTCAGGTTCTTTCTCGTCTTGCTTCATGTAGAAAGCTTTGATTGCTGTAGGAAAGTGGTGAACAAATACAGGCTTTTCAAATTTTGAACTAATGATAGTTTCATCACCACCACCAAAATCATTACCGTCGATAAACTCAGGATTTTCCTTTTTTATAATCTCAACAGCATCGCGGTAGTGAAGACGTGGGAAAGGCGCTTTGATGATTTCTAACTTTGATGTATCTCGCTCGAGAGTTTTTAACTCTTCACTGCGGTTTTTGAGAGTTCTTTGAATTATGTATTCAACAAACTCTTCTGCTAATTCCATGTTGTCGTAAAGGTCATTAAAAGCCACCTCAGGCTCAACCATCCAAAACTCAATTAAATGACGGCGAGTTTTAGATTTTTCGGCGCGAAAAGTGGGTCCAAAACAATAAACTTTGCCGAAGGCCGCAGCTGTAGCCTCCATATAAAGTTGCCCACTTTGTGATAAATAAGCTTTTTCATCAAAATATTTTGTTTCAAATAATGTAGAAGTTCCCTCACAGGCACTAGGAGTAAAAATAGGTGCGTCAGTTAGGGTAAATCCGCGACCATCAAAAAAATCGCGAATGGCTGCTGCCAACTCAGCTCTTACTCTCAAAGCTGCGTGCTGCATTTTCGAACGTAGCCACAAATGGCGATTTCCCATTAAAAAATCAGTGCCATGCTCTTTAGGTGTGATGGGGTAATCCACGGTTGAGGAGATAATTTCCAGCTTTTCAGCGGACAACTCCACACCTCCGGGGCTGCGCGGCTCTTCCTTCACTGTACCAATGACTTTCACCGTAGATTCTTGGTTAAGCTCATCAAAGAGATTAAAAGATTCTTCTTCGCACTCGCCCTTAAAGTAAACACATTGGAGTAAACCCGTGCCGTCTCTAAAGATTAAAAATTTAATTTTTTTGGAGCCACGTTTGTTGTAGACCCACCCTTTTAACTCGACCTTTTCACCGATGTGGTTTTTAAGGTCTTCCACATAAATACGTTTTGTTGTCATACCTAACCTTATCTATATAAATGCAATAAAGCTTTTTATCATGGGAATAACATAAGGAAAAGACAACAGTTATCTTGTGCTGCGTTAAGGAGAGCATTAAATATTAAGCAACTAGTTTTATTCCTGGGCTTGTAAGTTGCTTAACAAGATTTACTACAACCATTTCGGGGCCTAAAGTTAGATTTTCATTATCTAACATTTTAACAGCCGCAGTAAGGCAAGCACTGGCTACAGTATATGCTCCCGGTGAAACTTGGGGAGCGGGGCAGGCTTTACCATCAGCTAATTGAGCAAAAACACCTTGCATTACTTCAACCACTTTTGGATCCAGTTCTGTGGCAAGTTTAGAAAACAAATCAATAAAATGAGTAACATATGAACTAGAATCCACATTTCCTTTTGCAGGTAAATTAAAAATGTCTCTAGCCCAGGCATGATCTCTGTTTGTAGGTGGCAAACTTATAACTGCAGCCCCAAAACCAACCGCAAATGAACTAACTAAATATTTTTTTTGTAAATGAGCTTCATCGTGAACGGCAATGATTCCGCTTAAGTCTAAAAAATCAACTGTATCAAACACTAAATCAATAGACTCCATAAAGCTTTTTACATTTTCAGTGCTCACAAGTGTTGGATGTGCATCAACTTTTGCTTCAGGATTGATGCGCAAGATATTTTCTTTTAATGCGTCTACTTTATATTTACCGATTTGATCAAAGAAAAAAGATTGTCGATTGAGGTTATGGCTATCTATGGTGTCGCCATCAACAAGAACAAAATTTTGAAAACCAATTCGTGCAGCAGCTTCGGCAACTTGACTGCCGATCCCACAGCCCACAACCAGGACTTTTGTGTTACTAATTCTTTCTTGTAAAGCCTTTGAAATATAGCCTTGATTTCTTAAAACTAGATGTTCATATAAATTTGTCATATTTTTTTATCGTCGTTTTTTGAACTAACTTAAGTATTAAGGTGAAATTGACGACAAATTTTTTAGATGAAACATCAATTGAAGAAAAATTTTTACAAAGCACTAACTTATCTGCCACAAAAAACTCAGAATGAAATATGGCGAGCTAAAATTAATATTCCATCTCAATTTAGTAAAAAATTGTGTGTTAAAATTGCTGAAAACCACCAAGAATTAGAAGAGTCCTTTCGTCTAGTTTATGAAAATTATTTGCAAATGGGTTATTGTGCTAAAAATCCACACAAGATGAGAGCAACCATTTACCATGCGTTACCAACTACCACGACTTTAATCGCAAAATACAATGGTAAAATTATAGGTACACTGACAATAGTTAGAGACAATCGCTTAGGGCTTCCTTCAGAATCTATATTTAATTACAAACCTTTAAGAATTCACTCAAATCGCTTAGCTGAAATTACTTCATTAACTATAGATAAAGAATTTCGTCGGAAAAGAGGTGGAGAAGTATTTTTTCCACTACTAAAATTTATGTATGATTATTGTACCTATTATTTTGGCGTCAATCATCTATTGGTCACTATTGCACCCAAAGAAATTCCCTTTTATAAATCAATTTTACTTTTTAAACAGCATCAAGACTCAAAAATAAAAGATTATTTGGGAGCTCCGGCCATATCACTTCAATTGGATTTACAACAAGCACTTTATGACTATGAAAGTATATATAAAGATAAAGCTAAAAATAAAAATTTGTTTAAGTTTTTTGTTGAAGATCAATTGGAACAGTTAAAGTTTC
>JAGRAE010000029.1 GCA_020435005.1 Bdellovibrionales bacterium | reverse complement strand
AAGAGGGCCTGTCACCTTTTAAAGAGATTCCCAGCCGACAACTCGGCCAGCCTCGAAGTAAATGATACGGGTTTCTTTTTTGTAGCCATCATTAGAGGACACCATTTTTGTATATTTCCAGGCTTGGTTGCCATAAACTTCTCGGCCAGCTACTTCTACTAAGTCTGGGTCGCCCCAGCTTTCGCGTACAGCTTGTTGATTCATGCCTATGGCGATATCGTTATCTTCGATTAATGTTAAAGTGTTATCGTCAAAATCATTAAACTTCTTGGTCAAGTTCAATTGTTGAGCGTAGCGCTCGCGGCCACCTACTGTTGGAATGCTCAAAAAGTGAATGCGTTCGGCATCACTTCTCAACATGGGTTTATAGCCATAATATTGTTTTGTTTCTTTTTCAGTAACTAATTTATCCTCTAATCGCTTAAGCCTTAGTCTGTAATGTATTTTTTGCGCTTCGTTTTCTGAAAGTGATCGAGAGCTATCCACACCCAACTCGTTCATGGCCTGTTGTTTTTCATAGGACTTTTTATCATTGTAATATTGTTCAACATTTGATTCGGTGGTTGAGATTTCATAATCTGCATAGCCACTGTGTGGATGTCTTTGTAACATAGTACAAGCTGAAAGCATTGTGCTTAATAAGACTAAAGTCATGAATTTCATTCTTGAAATCCTCCTTTATCTCATGTTTCGGAATAATACGCTGCTTTTAGAGTCCAGATATTCTAAGATATATTTATGGCAGATAACATGGATTCAAACTCAGATACAATCGAAGAAGATGGGGTCATATCTTTAGACGACCTCGATACACTACTTGCAGATGAAGATCCTAGTTTTTCAAATGAAATGAAAAAAATGTCCGAAGATGAAGAGCTTCGGAAGGCAGAAGTAGAAGTTATAGATTTTGAAGATCCTGAGGGGGATATTGCAGAAGAATCTAAAGTTAGCTTTCCTGAGAAGCATCCAAAATTGCAGAAATTAATTGATCCCATTAAAAATCTATTTAGAAATATAAAATTAAAATTTGAAGATATTTTTAACTCAGTTAAACGAAAGCTAGCTAATTTATTATTATGGTTTAAAAGTGACTTTCCAGTAATTGCTAAAAAACAAGCTTTAGACTTCATAGAAGCTACAAAGCAAACAGCACAAAAAATTAAAGATAAAAAGCATAAGTATTCAGCTCTGCCCAAAAGAACTAAGTGGGGAATTTATACTACAATTGTATTTGTAGTTTCAGTGGGAGGAGTCATTTTTATAAGTACAAAAACAAGTTGGGTGCCATCTATAAAAGAACCTTTGTATGAATCTCTAGAAGGTGTTGCAGACAGAGTGATAGAGATTGAAGATGGTTCTACTTTAAAAAGCTTATACAGAGCCTTTCCTCAGCCAGAACACTATGTTCAGTTAGAAAAAATAGTCGTTAATTTAAAGAGAGTAAACAATTATACATTACCCATGGCAGCTGTTGAATATTATTTAGAGCTTGATTCAACTGAAACGGCAATTGAAATTAAAGACCGAGAAAAAATGGTGATTGATAGTGTACAGAGAACTCTAGAAGAATTTACTTACAATGAATTAAAAACAAAAGCTGGAATTAGTAAAATGAAAGCAGCGGTTCGCTACAGCATTAATAATTTGCTCAATCAGGGGCGAGTAAATAAAGTACAACTTAAAACATTTATTTTAAAACCTTAGAAACTACTAAGCTTACAAACCAAGGGAAGTGTAGTATCTTCTAGATTTAAATTATACATCTAACAATTGATCAATATTAATTTTGTAATTTCTGATGCGATCATTAAGTGTTGATTTAGGGAGTCCTAGAGCTTCTGCTGCTTTTCTTTGGTTTCCTCTGTTTTTTATCAAGGCTTGGCATATTAGAGTTTTCTCCATCTCTTTTATATTTAAGTTATTTTTTAAAGAAGTAGTTTCTTGAAAATCGGATGATGTAGTTGGTAATCGCTCAATTAGACTTTCTAAATTGCATTCTTGAATTAAATCTTTGCCATACATTGCTGAGGCGCGAGCCACTAAATTTTTTAACTCTCTGACATTTCCTGGCCATTCATAGTCTTTTAAGTGATTGATTGCCGAAAAAGAAAATCGAACTTTATACATCTTAGCAAAGTAATAAATTAAACTATCAAAGTCTTCCATGCGATTTTTTAATGCTGGGGGGCTTAGGTTCACTACATTTAGTCTATAAAACAAATCTTCTCTAAACTGACCTTTTGCCACTTTATTTTTTAAAGTATTGTGTGTCGCCGCTACAATTCTGACATCAGTTTTAATGCTACTATCACTTCCCACAGGTTTAATTTCAAAATTTTCTAAGGCTCTAAGTAATTTGGGTTGTAAACTCATTGGCAAATCACCAATTTCATCTAAAAACAAAGTACCATTGCGTGCGCTCTCAAAAGCACCTTTACGATGGTTATCGGCACCGGTAAAACTACCCTTAACATGGCCAAATAGTTCACTTTCAACCAAGTTTTCACTCAATGCAGAGCAATTTACGCTTACAAAGGGGCCAAAGTGACGAGTAGAGTAACGGTGTATGAGTTTAGCTAAAACTTCTTTTCCGGTACCCGAAGGGCCCGTAATGAGAATAGGAAAATCGGACTGTGCCATGGCTGGAAGGCGCTTAAGGCATTCATTCCACTTTTCATTTTTACTAGATAAAGTTAACAAGCTTTCTTTATCTTCAAAGATTAAACTAAATATGAGATCTTGTTTGCCAATTGTAATGCGATCTTTATCTTTAAGTTCAGCCTCAACTATTAAGGTGCCGTTGACACGGGTGCCATTAGAGCTGCGTAGATCTTGTATGATATATTTTTCTCCCTTTTTTACAATTCTGGCATGTCGTTGAGAAATGAATGGATCTTCAAAACTTATTTGGCACTCACCATCGCGACCAATAATAGAAAAATCCTTCAGTTCATAAGTCTTTGTTTGCAGAGGAGAGTGCCAAAGAATGTAGGCTCTCTCAGTGTCTATAGTCTCATTTCTTCCAGGCATTTGTTGTGTGATCATTAGCAATTTTCTCCTTTCGATGAATGTGCATTTCAAAGCCTGTGCCTACATGAAACTAAAAATATTGAACTCTCGGGAAAGAAATCCTTCAATTGTCCGAAATCTGTTGATTTAGTCTCGGATTTCGGACAAAACAAAGGGATCATGTCTTTGCGAGTCAAATTTGTTAAAAGTGCGGTTAAAAAGGAAGACTATCCCTTGGATAAGCGAGCGGAAGTGGCGATCGTCGGACGTTCCAATGCCGGAAAATCATCACTTATTAATGCTTTGGCAAAAAAAGAAGTAGCTAAAGTCAGTCAAAAACCTGGAAAAACATCCACTCTCAATTTCTTTTTGTGCAATGACGAGTTCTATTTAGTCGATATGCCAGGTTATGGTTTTGCCAAAAGATCCAATAAAGAAAAAAAAATGTGGCAAGAAATGATTGAGGGCTACTTGTCAAATCGCAAAAATCTGAAGGGATTGCTACTCATAATGGATATTCGCCGAAAATGGAGCCAGGAAGAGCAATTATTAGTGGAATGGGTTGGACAGTATGGTCGGCCAGTCTGTGTTATTTTAAATAAAGCGGATAAAGTTAAACAAGGTGAAAGAGTCAAAGCACAAAGGCTTGTCGCTAAAAATGAATTTGTTAGAATGGTTTTTTGTACATCTACTTTAAGTCAAAAAGGACTCGATAAAATGTCTGATTTTTTAATCCAAAATTGGGTCAAAGATGGTGAGGAGCTTTTAACATGAAAGCAATTGGCGTCATACCATCACGCTATGGTTCCACACGATTTCCTGGAAAGTCTTTATGTAAATTATTGAATAAACCTCTTCTTCAATGGGTTATAGAAGGTGCATTACAAAGTAAAAGACTTTCGCAAGTTATTGTGGCTACCGATCACGAAGAAATTGCTAGTTTGGCTATGAGCTGTGGAGTTAAAGCCGTAATGACAGACTCTGAGCTGCCTTCAGGTTCAGATAGAGTCTGGGCAGCTTCTAAAAATTTAGAGGCAGATGTTGTTTTAAATATTCAAGGAGATGAACCCTTAATAGATGGAAAGTTATTGGATAATTTAATTGAACCATTTGAAGTAGACCATGAATTGGAAATGGCAACTTTAGCCAGGCCATTAGATGAAGAAAGTTTGCATTCACTGAATACTGCAAAAATTGTTCTGGATGAGCAAGATTGTGCCATTTATTTTAGTCGCTTTCCAATACCCTATTCTAGAAATTTAGCGACAGATTCATATAGTGCTGCCTTAAAACATCTTGGTATATATGCTTATCGCAAAAGCTTTTTAAAGAAGTTTTGTCAGACTCCTGTTACAGAAATTGAAAAATTTGAAGGTTTAGAGCAATTGAGAGCTTTGTACCTAAAAGCAAAAATAAAAGTTATACGAACTCAACATGACTCTTGGGGGGTGGACACTCCTGATGATGTACTAAAAGTTGAAAACCGTCTCCGCGAAAGGATTGCTAGTGAAAAAAGCTAAAAAGAAACAAACAAAAAGTAAAGCTATACTTTCAACGTCCAAACCACTAGTACAAAAGTTTATTTTTGTAACAGGCGGAGTTGTTTCCTCAATCGGCAAGGGTTTATCTGCGGCGAGTTTGGGTACTCTATTAGAATCGCGGGGAGTAAAAGTGGGACTCATGAAGTGTGATCCCTATATTAATGTCGATCCAGGAACAATGTCTCCATTGCAGCACGGTGAGGTATACGTTACCGAAGATGGTGCAGAAACTGATTTAGATCTTGGCCACTATGAACGCTTTACTTCCGTTTCATTAAATAGATCAAATAGCATTACGGCTGGACAAATATATGAAAGAGTAATTGCCAAAGAAAGAAGAGGAGATTACCTAGGGGGAACAGTACAGGTCATTCCACATATTACTGATGAGATTAAAAATAGTATTTATGAAGCCGCTCAAGGCACAGAAGTTATTATTGTAGAAATTGGTGGTACTATAGGTGATATTGAGGGTTTGCCCTTTATTGAAGCGATTCGCCAGATGCGTGTTGATGTTGGTGTTGAAAATACAGTTTTTATACATGTCACTTACGTCCCCTATATTGCAGCGGCTGGAGAGTTGAAAAGTAAACCAACACAACATTCCGTAAAAGAATTGCGAGAAGTAGGAATTCAGCCTGACTTTTTAATTTGTCGTTCTGAAAAAACAATTGATAGAGATTTAAAATCAAAAATTGGCTTGTTTTGTAGTGTTCGTCCTGAGTATGTCATTGCGGCGACAGATTCGGCTTCTATTTATGATGTCCCACTTGTTTTACATGAAGAAAAATTTGATGAAAAAATTGTAGATCGTTTAAATCTGGCAAAAGATCGACCTAAAATGACTTCTTGGAAAAAAATGGTTGGAGTTTTGAAAGAGCCCGACCATGAAATTTCAATTGGTATTGTTGGAAAGTATGTTGATCTGAAAGAAAGTTATAAATCTTTAAATGAAGCTCTTATTCATGGTGGAATAGCCAATAAATCAAAAGTTAATATTGTTTACATAGATTCTGAGCACTTAAATGCACGAAATGTAAAAGATGCTTTGAGCAATGTCGATGGCATTTTGGTGCCAGGAGGATTTGGTGAGAGAGGTGTTGAAGGTAAAGTTGCAGCCATTCGTTTTGCTCGTGAAAATGAGATCCCCTTCTTTGGTATTTGTTACGGTATGCAGTTAGCAACTATTGAATTTGCAAGAAATGTTTGTGGAATTAAAGATGCCACAAGCAGGGAATTTGCACCAGAGAGAAAAAGCATTCGAAACTTTGTTATTGATTTTATGGAAGAGCAAAAGCAGCTCAAGAACAAAGGGGGAACGATGCGTTTAGGTGCTTACCCTTGTGCTTTGAAAAAAGACTCGAAGGTAAGAAAAATTTATAATAAGCCACTTATTTCAGAACGCCATCGACATCGTTACGAATTTAACAACAAGTACCGACAACTTTTTGAAAAACATGGTATGACTTTATCCGGAATATGTGAAGACAGAGATTTAGTTGAGATTGTTGAAATTCAAGAGCATCCGTGGTTTATTGGAGTGCAATTTCACCCAGAATTTAAATCCAAGCCTCTACAACCTCACCCATTATTTACAAGTTTTGTCGAGGCCTCTCTAAACAATTCTGAAAAAGCAAAAGTTAAAACAAGTTCTAATAAAAAGCCTCGCCCAGCAAAACGTCGACAAAGCTACACGAGTACACATAAGGAAATTTAATGAACCAAGATATTTTAAACGAAGGCAAGAGAGTATTGCAGTTAGAAGCTAAGGCGATAATAGAAATGGCTGAAAGGATTAATGGAGACTTTATTAATGCTGTAAATTTGATTTTAGACTGCAAAGGTAAAGTCATTGTCACAGGTATTGGCAAATCAGGTCATATAGCAAATAAGTTTTCAGCAACATTGAGTTCAACGGGGACACCTAGTGTATTTTTACATCCCGCTGAGAGCTCTCATGGTGATTTAGGTGTAATCAGTAAAGGAGATTTAGTTATTGCTTTAAGTAATGGCGGTGAATCTACTGAAATGATGCCAATACTGAGTTATTGTTCGCGTAAAAATATTCCGCTTATATCAATTACTGGAAATCCTGAAAGTACATTGGGTAAGTCAGGGACAGTCACTTTAAGTTATTTGATCAAAGAAGAAGCTTGTCCTTTAGGATTAGCACCTACTTCAAGTACAACAGTTACATTATCTCTTTGCGATGCTTTAGCTATGGCAGTGTTAAAAGAAAAGGGAATCCGCCAAGAAGATTTCGCGGAATTTCACCCGGGAGGAAAATTAGGACGTCGCCTTTTACTGAGAGTTAAGGATCTTATGCACAGTCAAGAAGCTCTGCCTTTAGTTAAACTTGAAGATAAAATGATTCATATTATTTCACAAATGACGGCACAAGAAGTTCGTGGAGTAGCTGGAGTTATAGATGAAGATGGAAAGTTAGTTGGGGCGATTACGGATGGAGATATTCGTAGGAAGCTACAAAAGCCAGGATTTTCACTCGAAGAAACTGCTGAGCATTGGATGTCACGGGACCCTAAAACAATTGATTGCAATGAACTTGCCGAGAAAGCTCTATTTTTAATGGAACAATTTAAAATAGATAGACTTTTTGCTGTTGATAAATCTTCAGCAAATCCACAACAAGCTGTCGGTTTGATCCATGTACAAGACTTGTTGCAAGCTAATTTAAGATAAAATTACTTGTTTTAATTCTTTGCGCAAAGTTTTACTTATAATTGGCGTTGTTATTTTGCCTAGCCTAAATAAAAACACCCCTATATTTTTACTATTTAGATTAAATAATTCTCGATAATTATTAATATTTTCATTTATGAGTTTTAACTCTGAATCACTAAGTTCACTGCCATTGCCCAATCGTTCTAAGTAGTCAAATACACATAAGGTGGTATGAGGTTGAAGACCATAGTTTAAAATGGTCGTTTCAAGCCACAATTGTTGCATAAATTGACCAGCTCTAATTAAAGTTAAAGTATCAAGGTTTTCTACACTTATTAAACCCAAAGCTGAACAGTTGAGAAATCCTAAATTTGCATTTTCACCAAATTTTTTAGCTAATCCAAAGTTTCTCAAAAACTTTGTTACATACCAGTATTTAGTTATTCTAAAAAAATAACTTGCAAAGCCACAAATGCCAAGATTCTCTAGATTAAAACCTGTTCTTATTTTTCTATGTTTTTTCTCAGAAAAATGAAGCTTGTTATAAAAGGCAAAGTGTAGATCCTTTCTCATAAAGCGAATCTGATCAATTATGCTAGCTACATTAAATATTATTTTTTTGCTTTGCTCATCGCTAATTATTTTAAGTTGAATACCTGGGGGTTTATTTAATTTATTAAAATAACTTAATTGTACTTGTTCTAGAGATTCATTTTCAAACATATAATAATTTGCATGTCTGTTTTTTATGGCTTCGAGTTTGATATTGAGCCTACTGTCTTCTGTTAAGTTTTCTAAAAATTTAATAATTACCACGGGCTCAGTGATTGAAAATTGATCATTCACTTGATAATCACAAGTTAAATTCCACTTTTTTGCTTCATTTACTATGTTTTCAATGACAGCGCCAACAGAAAGTAAAGATTGAATTTTGTGCCAGTCGTAAATTGAAAGTTCGCTTTCAGCTAAGAAAAGTTCAATTTTGTTATTAGATACTTTAAATTGCCAGGGTTGTGTGTTGTAAAAAGAAGGAGCCAGTAATCCGGCATTTATAATTGATTTAATAGAATCTTCTAAATTTATCATATTACTTACTAAAGATACCGATTGTAAAAGCATACGAACTTCATCGTTTTGTCAGTATGCTTTTGCAAAAATATTAATGTCTTGGTGGTGGAGTTGCACGAGTGCTTGTAGATATAGAAGCCCCACTGAGTAATTCTTTAATAGTGCCTAATGAGCCAAGAGCTGTACTTGATTCATAAGGGATAAAAACCTTATCGCCTTTACCTTGAGTGAACTCACCAAATTTTTCAAGATAAGCTGTGGCCACCAAATATTGCGCTGTTAACTCTTCACTCTTAAATGCGCTGTTAACAGCTTCAACTGCTGATTTTTCGGCTTGAGCTACTTCGCGAATGGCTTCAGCTTCCCCTTGGGCCTTACGAATCTGAGCCTCTTTTTGTCCCTCTGCTAAATTGATTTGTTCTTGCTTCATACCTTCTGATCTAGCGATGCGTGCTTGCTTATCACCTTCAGCTTCAAGAACTTTGGCTCTTCTTTCCCGCTCAGCTTGCATTTGCTTTTCCATAGCTACTTGAATATCTCGTGGCGGTGTTATATTTTTTAATTCGACCCGGTTAACTTTAACACCCCACTTGTCTGTAGCTTCATCAAGAATGGTTTTTAACTTAGCGTTAATAACATCTCTAGAAGCCAAAGTTTCATCCAAGTCCATTTCGCCAATTACATTTCTTAGAGAGGTTTGTGCGAGTTGTGCTACGGCAAGTGGCAAGTTTGAAATTTCATAGGTGGCCTTAACTGGATTGGTGATTTGCACATACATTAAAGCATCGATATGTATTGAAACGTTGTCTTTTGTAATTACAGCTTGCTCAGGGACATCGAGCACTGTTTCACGCAAGTCAATAACAGATGAAGGCCAAATTTCACTATTGTGAATCCAGTAAATAGTCCGTGGTTGATCCAAAAATGGAATAATGACGTTAAAACCATTGGTTAGTGTTCTAGAATAACTACCAAGCCTCTCAATAATTATACATTGACTTTGCCTGACAACTCTAAAACCTTTGATTATAAGAATAACTCCAAAAGCTAAAATTGCTAAGGTTAAAATAAACCCAAAATTCATCTTGATCTCCTCGTTAGTTAATTTTACTTACCACTACTTTATTGCCATCAACATCTACAATCTTCACGCGTTCTCCAATAGAGAACTCATCGTTGCCTTTGCTATAAGCTTGCCAGCGGTCCCCATATAGCTTTACATAACCTGTACCATTTGATTTTATCAACTCAGTTACTTCGGCTGTATTACCAATTAAACTATCCACGCCAGTTTTAAAATTATCTGATTTTAAATTGGGACGGATAAATCTGTTGGTTAACCAAAACACAATAAATAGATTTAAGCCCATGGCCCCCAGTTGCGTCAGCCAATCATCAAAAAAATAAGCTATGGGCACAGTTAAAAAACTGGCTACTCCAATGGGTAATAAAACAAAACCGGGGGCAAAAACTTCAAGTAAAGAAAATACTAAGCCAAAAGCTGCAAAAAACTGCCAAGCAGAAACATAATAACCAAATATGGTAAAATCCATTTCTTTAATCCTTTGCTAAAGTTTTATTACATATTTTATACCTAATTATTTAGCGTTTGGTCTAGTTAATCTAACTTAAATAGCCAAAATGATAACTCTTTTCATATGATGTTAATTATGAATAAAGTTTTGCTAATTTTAAGTTTGCTTTATATTCCAGCATTGTATGCAGAAGTTATAGAGTTTCCAGAAGAAGAGCTTGCACAAGAATCTGTATTGCCTATTTTTGATCGTGTGGAAGTTGTAAAAAGCCGCAATGTTCCAACTAGTGAAAGATTTGAGTTTGGTGGTGGATTTGGTCTGAATCTCACAGAAGCTTTGTACGACAATAAAAGCATAAATATTCATGGAACATATAATTTTACTAATCTTCATGCCATAAATTTTATTTACATCTATCCCTTTGAAGGTCTCTCTAATATGGGAAATGACCTAGCCAATGGTAAGGGTCTGGCTGCAAATCAGGAATTTGATCCAAGTTTAGCGCCCTATCCAGAAAGTTACATGATGTTAAATTATCAAATCACAGCCTATTATGGAAAAATAAGTTTGAGTAAAAAGTTTGTAATGAACGTTTCGTTATATGGCTTAGCTGGTTTAATGAATGTTACCTTTTCTGATTCATCAAGTGTAGGTGCTGTCGTTGGCATGGGTCAAAAATTTTATTTTAATAGAAATTTTGGCTTGCGCTTTGATCTTTTGGGAATGATGTATCAAGGGCCAGATGCAACTTCTGCGCCCAATGGTTTAGATCCTGACTTAGTTAAATCACAAGTTTCTAGTTCATCACTTGATGAAACACTCTTTTTTAGAACTTTCTTTAACTTTGGTCTAGTCTACTTACTGTAAATACCTGTAACAATATCAAAAATGTAGGTCCTAACAAAGTCTAGATTGTAGAGCTTAGTTTAGCAATTCACCATAATTTTGCTATCGTATTAGAATGACAGCACTTTTATTGGGGATAAACCAACGTGAGAATTGTACAACTAATTTTATTATTTTTTTATTTTAGCCCCCTCACTTTTGCTCAAGAAGACACGAGTAAAAATGAAGATCCTAATATTGAGTTAGAAGCTTTGTACGATCAATTTGATAAAGAAGAAGATACAAAAGCACAGGTTGAACAAGAGGAAAAACAAAAACAACGAGCGACTATTTCAAAAGATGAAATTGGTACTCTTGCAGAGTTAAAAATTCTTTCTCCCTTTGAAGATATCGCCGTAATTCAGCGAAGATTTATGCCCAAAACAAAACGCTTTGAATTTAGTGGAGCTCTAGGCAACAGTTTAAATAATGCCTTTTTTAATAACTGGGGCATCATTGGCAGAGCAACTTACTACTTAACAGAAAAACATGGTTTAGAATTTCAATTTTTTTGGTTAAACAGCAATGAAAGAGATGTCACTGAAAGTTTACGCAATGATCAAAAAGTTCAAACAAGAAGTCTAGTAGTTCCAGAAAATTACAAAGGACTTAGTTACAAGTATGTACCCGTCTATGGAAAGATTGCTTTATTTAATAAAAGAATTATTCCATTTGATTTGTATGTGGCTGCGGGTGGGGGCTTAACGAACACTGGCTTAGAAGAGGAAGAGGCAACCCTTTATTTGGGTACAGGCCAACAATTTTATTTAACTAAGTCATTAGCCTTCAGATGGGACTTTGCACTTAATATGTATCAAGCCGATATTTTAGAAGATAAGACGGGAACAAATAGTTTAAGTAAAGGAACAAAAGCTCAAACAGATTTATTCCTTGCAATTGGTGCAAGTTTTTATTGGCCAGGAGCAACTTATAGATGAAAAATATATTGTTAGTATTAATTTTATTAAGTTTTATTTTCCCATCTGCCAAGGCTGTTGAAACGGAAGGGTTAGCTCCTAGTGAAAACATCTTGTTAGCTCAGAGGCGGGCGAGAAACACAAAGAATGTAAAAAGATCAAGAGTGAGAAGAACTACTAAATCTCCTCTGTCACAGGCTTTATCATATGCAAAGTCAGGACAATATCAAATCGCTGCACAAGCACTTTTTAAATTGAGCTTAGATCCAAGGTATAAAAAACAAAGAATGCAGATCAAATATATTCTGGGACTAATGCTCTATCAAATGAAGTTTAACCAGTTATCAGCCTTTCAGTTTATAAGTGTTATTAAAAATATGGACCCTAAGTATTTAAAACAGAGTTTAGAAAAGCTATCATTGGCGGCTGATGCTCTGGGCGATGATACCTTACTCAACTATGCCATTTCAAGGGTGCAAGTTGAAAAGTTTCCAAGAACTATGAGAGATATGCTTTACTACCGCATTGGCGAATTTCAAATGCGAGCTAAATCCTATACAAAAGCTAATCAGAGTTTCACACGTGTACGTAGAAGTAGTAGTTTGTTTGAAAAAGCTAAATATCTTGAGGCCCTTTCTTATGCCGAAATGAATAACACTAAGAAAGCCATTGAAACATTTATTGATCTATACGATAGCCAAGCTGATAAAAGTGTAACTAACCCAGCTAGAGTTTCGGCTCTAGTTGGTGCAGCGAGAACCTATTATCAAGCAAAAAACTGGGAAAAGTCCATAGAGTTATTTCGTCAAGTGCCTCGCGATACAGAAATTTGGCATGACACCTTATTTGAATCCAGCTGGGCTATGTTGAGATCAGGTCAATTTAGATCTGCATTAAGTAACTTTCAAACAATACACTCCAGTTTTTACGATAATTTTTATTTGCCGGAAGCATTGCTGCTAAGATCAATTGTATATTTGTATATTTGTAAGTATGACGAAATGGAAAAGGTCCTAAATATTTTTAACGAGATTTATAAACCAGTTTATAAAGACGTTAGAAAATACTTAAAAGATGTTAAATTATCTGCGGAAATATTTGACGATGTTGATGCAATGATGACTGAATTCAAAGAAAAGGGTGAAGAAATGGATAAGTCAAAGTTCCGTTTACCTTTTATAGTTGGTCGTCAAATTAGTAAAGAGGGTGATTTCCAAAGATCTCGTCAATATATAAGGAAAGTGGAAGAAGAACTCAGAAGGTTGTATCAAATGTCATCTGACTGGAAAAACTCTTCACTCGGTCGCTATGCTGAACGAATATTAAAAACAAGATTGGATAAAGCCCGTAAAAAAGCCGGACGTCAGTTGCGAAGACATTTAGTAAATATTCGCTTTGAATTGTTTGATTTGTTCGAGCAAGAAGGTTTTATCCGGTATGAAATGTTGAATGGTAAGAAAGAAATGGTAAAGAAAAAAGTAGCGGGCAAAGACTTACCAAAAACGATTGATGAAGAACAAGAAAGAGACTTTTTTGTGCAAAATGGCTATCAATACTGGCCCTTTGAAGGCGAGTACTGGCTTGATGAGCTAGGTAATTATCATTATTTAGGAACGCAAAGTTGTGAATAAAAATAATAGCTACGTACTTTTAATAATTATTGCTGTATTTGGTTTGCATGTAGAGGCCAAAAAGGGAAGTACTGTTGGAGATTTGTTAAAAAACATTGAGAAACAAGCAGAATTAAAAAAGGATAAAAGTAATCTACCTAAGTTCCAAGAAGTTACAACAAAGGCAACAAAATCAAATGTGAATTTAAAATCGGTTAAACCGCCAAAGACTTCACAATTATATTACTCAGATTCAACGGAAGAAGCGCAGCTTGAAAGTATTACCGATCAAGGTATTCAACAGTTATTTAAATTAACACAACGATTTAAAAACAGTTCAAAGCGAGGCGAACTATGGCTGCGTTTAGCTGAATTGTACGTAGAAAAAGCAAGAATCATTGAGTACAATGAATATAATAAATTTGATAAAAATATGGAAGAGTACGAAGCTGGTAAAACAAAGGTAAAACCTAAAGTCAACCTCAATGCAGCTAAAGATTACAATAGAAAAGCTATTCAATTATACGAATGGTTTTTGCGAGATTTCCCGAAAGATGAAAAGGTTCCACAAGCCCTCTTCTTTTTAGGCTATAACTTTTTTGAAATAGGTAACATTGCAAAAGGGCGAGATTATTATACACAATTGACAAGTAAATTTCCAAAAAGTTCTTATGTTGATGAGTCTAACTTTGCTTTGGCAGAATATTATTTTGACAACGATAATTGGCAAGAAGCTGAAAAGCATTATCGAGCTGTTACGAAGAACCGAAGATCACGACTTTATGCTTTTGCCATGTATAAGGCTGCTTGGTGTTTGTATAAGCAAGAGAAGTATAAGTCAGCATTAACAACAGTTGAGCGAGTAATTATTCATGGAAGAAAAACAAAAGGAAGAGGAGATCGATCTTCTAAAGGTGTAAGTAGTATTCGTTTAGCTAGTGAAGCATTAAAAGATATTGTCGTTTTTTATGCTGAGGCAGGAGATTATAAGGGTGCTTATGATTATTTTATTCGTGTTGCCGGCAGCAAGAGTGCTTCCAAATTATACGAGAAATTGGCTTACTATTTTTTAGATAGAGGGTCGCGAACACAAGCAAAATATATTTTTGATGATCTCATAGATAAAGATCCTCTTTCCGCTAAAGCCTTTGAATATCAGTATAAAATAGTAACAATGTATTCTTCAGCAGGAAATAGCCAGGTATTTAAAGAAGAATTGTTTAAGTGGATTGAGCGATATGGACCGGGAAGTGCTTGGCAAAAAGCAAATAGAAAAAACAAGAATTTAGTAGAAAAATCCGAGCTCTTAGCTGAAGCTACATTAAGAAATTATATTTTACAAAATCATCAGACAGCACAAAACTCCAGAGCTAAGTTTTCGATTGATATGGCCCAGAAAGGCTACAATTTGTATTTTACGACATTTCAAGAATCTAAAAGAATAGATGAGATGCATTTTTTCTATGGTGAATTGTTGTACGATATGAAAAATTATAGAGAAGCCACTCGTCATTATATTTGGGTTGTAGATAAAGCACCAAATAGTAGTTATTATAAACAGTCATTGTTAAATGCAATACTTTCTTCTGAAAAGCTATTGCCAACTAATGCTGAAATTAAAGAGATAGTTGGAGAAAACACTTCACCTATAGAGTTTGATCGTTCAATAAAAGATTTTGAAAAATTATCAAAGTTACTTTTTGTGAAAATACCTGAAGGTGAGAATACTATACAAGTAAAGTATAAACTCGGAACACTTTATTATTACTACAACCAATTTGAACCTGCTTTAAAATATTTTAATGAAGTCATCAATGAGTCACCAAAAAGTAAGTATGCCGAATACTCTGCAAATTTAATTTTGGATATTTTTAACCTTAAAAAAGATTATGAAGGTTTAGAAAAAGCAGCTGATAAGTTATTAACTATACCAGGTTTGGAAAAGACAAATTTAGGTCTTCAAATAAAATCCATCAAGCAACGTTCAGCTTTTAAACGTGCGGAAACTCTTGAGGGTGGAAAAGATTATGTGAAAGCTGCCAACTCCTATCTCAAATTTGCTAAAGACAATCCAAAGTCACCACTACTTGTATCTGCTTTTTTTAATGCTGCAGTTAATTTTGAGAAAGGTGGTGAGTTATTAACAGCTCTGCCACTTTATGTTAAAGTAGCAGAAGCCAAAGTAACAAAAAGTAAGGATTTAAAGACAAATAGCCAGAAATTTTTAGGTCCACTTTACGAAAAGTTGGGGATGTATCCAGAAGCGGCTACAGCCTACGAAAACTTTGCTAATGAATACCCAAAAGACAAAGATAGCTTAAGTTATCTATTCAACGCTTCCGTTATTAGGGAAGCCATGTTGTATTATACTGCAGCCATTAAGGGTTATGAAAAATATATGGCTAAAAGTAAGAAAGCTGATAAGTGGGAAGTTCTTTATTATGTTGGTAGAATTTGGGAAAATCGAAAAAAGCAACGAACTGCCATAAAATATTATGAACAGTATATTAATAGCCCAACAACTAATAAATCTGGTGTTGTTGAAGTAGCTTTTAGAATAGCCAGTTTAAACGAAGAGTTGGGGCGAAAATCACAAGCTGTAGATTGGTACAGAAAGACAATACGTATTCATAATAACTTTAAAAAAGCAGGAAGTGTTGTCGGATCTAAATATGCTTCAGAAGCTGATTTTAAGTTAGTTTACCCAATATTTGTTGAACTTGTTTCGATCAAAATTCCATCTGATCCAGCTAAACAGGCTTCTGCAGTTAAGAAGAAATTAGGAATAGTGACACGCTTAAAAGATGAATTAAAGAGAGTAGTTAAATATGATGATGCATTTCAAATCGTAGCGGCATTAACTTTACAAGGACAGGCACTTCAACATATGTCTGCCGCCTTATATAATACTCCATTGCCAAAAGGTTTGGATGATGAACAAACAAAAATTTATAAACAAGGTGTAGATGATGTTGCACGTCCCTTAAAGGAAGAAGCCATAAAAAGTTATCAAGCAGCAATTGAGAGGGGCTATAGTCTAAGTGGCTACAATGATTGGATGAAAAAGGCGATAGCTGAGCTTGAGAATATTGCACCAGGCTCGGTAGTTGATAATGGTGAAAAGGTATTTTATATAACCCGCTTAGATTTAATGGATGAAGAGTTAGAAAAAAATGACCCACTCAAAGCTATTTATGAAAAATTAGCTAAAAATCATAAGGATGCAAAAGCCTTAAACTTACTTGGCATTTATTATATAAAACAAAATAAACCTGGACTTGCACGCTTCGCTTTTGAAAAAGCTCTTCTTTACGAAAAAGATATTCCCGCAATTATAAACAATTTGGGTGTTTTAGAAATCAAGGATGGGGATATACGTAAAGCTATCGTTAATTTTAAAAGAGCAATGAGTTTAAGCAATGGATATAAAGCTGCACAAACGAATCTAAGTTCTATTTATTTAGATTTTAAGGACTATAAAACAGCCATTGGTCCGGTTGAAGATAGCTATGATGATTTAAAGAAAGACCTAAGTCGTGGTTCTCTTATGTCTGTTCAGGCAGCAAGTAATTATGCTGTTGCTTTAGTCGGTATAGGTAAACCAGACAAAGCAAAAAATATTTATGAAAAAATATTAGATGGTGGATCACGAGAAGTAGATGTTATGATGAATTATGCTATACTTTTAAGTAAAGTTTTAAAAGATAAGACTGAATCAATAAAAATATTTAGTAAAATAAAATTTGCTAGTGAAGATAAGGATATTTTAAATCGAGTTAAGGAATTGGAAAAGGAATTAGATGAAACCAACTAACTCATTGAAGAAATTAATTGTATTACTTTTTGCTTTAAGCCTGTTTGCTTTTGCTGAAAATATTTATGCGCAATCAAAAGGTGAATCAAGAAAAAGAACAACTATAAATTTTGAAGATGAATTGGTTGAAGGAGAAGTGCAAAAGCCTGAGCTTCTATACTTATTACAGAAAAAACAATTTAATTTTAAAAGATTGATTAAGCTAAGAGAAAACTTTTTACCCGAAATGAGAAGAACAGCAGAGGATATACAGCCCCTAGGGAGTGATAATTGAGTCAGTTTATTGTACTAAGATTGTATAAGTCAGGGGAATTAGTTGAGGTTAAACAATTTGACCTGCAACAAATTGTCATAGGCAGAAGTGAAGAAGCCCAGTTGACTATAGATGATGCTTCCATTTCTCCTTTACACGCTGTGATAGAAAATAGAGAGGGTGTGTATTTTATTTCTGATCTGGGTTCAGAGTCAGGAACACTAATAAATGGTCAAAAAGTCTTAGAAAAAGAAATCACTTCAGGTTTAGAAATTTCGATTGGTAACTTCAACATACAATTTAACATAGGTGTGCCTAAGCCTGTCACGTCACAAACAGTTGTTGGAAGTGCTGTTCCCGTTCAAAAAGAAGAAGTAAAGCCTAAAGAAGAAGTAAAGCCTAGAGAAGAAGTAAAGCCTAGAGAAGAAGTAAAGCCTAGAGAAGAAGTAAAGCCTAGAGAGAAAGTTGAAACCCCAAAGCAAAGTGTTTCTACAGTAACAAAATTTGATGAAAATTATACTTTTGCACCTAAAAGTGAATTCAATGATATTAAACAAATTATCAAACCCGAAAAAGGAACCGTCATTGAAGTAGTTGTCGCCTGGGGTGAACGAGTTATTTCAACTCACCATTTTAACAAAGCGGGAACTGTTGATATAGGAACTGATCCAAGTTGTGATGTAAATATACCGCTTATTGGTACGCCATTTAGAAAACATCGATTTATTAAAATTGATTCGATGGCCCATGTGTTTATAACAAAAGAAATGGCTGGCGAATACGTGACTTCAACAAATGCCGTAAAATCATTTAAAGATATGGCCCGCAATAATCAATTGGAAGTAAAGGGAAATAACTTTCAAATCAATGTCGCCCAAGGAGATATGGTAGTTGTAAAATTGGCAGATGGCATGATCTCTATTGTTGTTCGTTATAAAGCTGAAACTCCAAAGCCAGCACTAGCGCCATTTTTTGATTTGACGGCTTCAGAAGTTGCAGGAGTTATTTTATCTATTGTGGTGGCAGCAATTTTTAGCCTTTACATGATGGTCTATGCGCCGGAGCCGCCAGAAGAATTAGATAAAAAAAATGAAGAACCGTTTAGAAAAGCTTTAATTACTTTTAAGCCACCCAAACCAAAAGAAGTCGTTCAAGTATCAAACGAAACCAAAGAAAAAGTAGAAAAGAAAATAGTTAAAGTTGATGCTTCTAAGAAAGATGTAGCCGCTCCTAAAAAATCTGGTCAATCAGGTAAAGCAGGGAGCGTACAAAAAACGCCAGAAAAAGTTAAGACACCAAAGAAGACATTAATCTCTCAAAAAAAACAAGGTGGGGCAGTTAAGACCGGTGCTTCTGGCGCGAGTGCAAAAAGCAAAAAACCCGACCCGAATAACATGGGAATTTTAAGTGTGTTTGGTAAAAAGGGGACACAAAAAGAACTTAATAAAGTTTTTTCTGGATCTGGTGAACTGACAGGAATTGCAGGAGAAGCAACGGGAAAAACAGGATTTAGTGATGATCGCGCAGGAGAAAGTTTAGGTGCGCGAACAAAAGCTACACCGGGAAGTGGTCAGGGTAAACAAACTGTGGGAGTCTCAGGACCGATCACTGGAGGAAGAGGCGCTGGAAATTTTGGTTTTGGCTCTGGATCCGTTGGTAAGAAAGGCAGTGTGCAAATCAACATTGGTGGACAAGAAGAAGCTTTTGTTGGGACGATAGATAAGGAAGCTATTCGCCGAGTGATTTTAGATAATATTAGTCAGATAAGAAATTGTTACGAAAGAATTCTTAATACTAAACCTGATTTATTCGGAAAACTTGTTATTGAATGGGATATTGAAGAAAAGGGTCGTGTTAAGAGCGCGAAAGCTATTAAAAACTCAACAGGCAGTCGCGCATTGGCCTCATGTGTAGTTAAGAGATTAAAAACTTGGCGATTCCCAGAACCGCCAGAAGATCAAATTGCACGGGTAACATACCCGTTTGTTTTTGCAGCCAAATAAGGAGGGGACCTTGGAAGAAACAGCAACAACAACAGCCGCCGAAATGGGACATCAGTGTGCCGATTACGGTAATTTTGTGGCCAAAGCCTTTTGTGAAGGTGGGCCCGTTATGTACATTATTGCCGTCGTCGGATTATTCACTCTATTTCTAATCATTGAAAGATGGGTTACTTTACGAAACCTAAGTATCGATAAAGTGAGTCTCAATGAAAATCTGTTTAGCATGATTTTACGTGGAGATATCAAACAGGCCATAGCTTTTTGTGATAGTAAACCAACACCTTTGACAAACACCCTTAAAGCGGGATTGATTCAGGTGTTAAACAAAAGACCCGACGAAGAAATTCAAGTGGCGATGGATGCATCTGTACTAAGGGAAACTCCACGCATCGAGGGGTGGACATCTTTTCTAGCTGTTTTTGGTAACGTTGGCGTATTGATTGGGTTACTTGGTACTATTGCTGGTCTAATTACTTCATTCGGTGGTATTGCAGAAGCAGATCAAGCAACAAAAGCGGCTTTATTATCAGAAGGTATTTCGGAAGCTCTTAACTGTACGGCTTTTGGTCTTTTTGTTGCTATTGTTGCCATTGTATCATTTGGTTTTTTCCAAATTAAAATTGGCCGCGCTATTAATGATATGCTTGAAAGCAGTATGAATCTAATGAACCTTGTCGTAGCTAATCGCGATAAGATTAAATACTAGAGGGATTGTATGGCCCATATAGATGATGGTGGTGGAAATAAACGTAGTTCAAATGTTGAAGTCAACATTGTCCCCTTCATTGATTTAATGAGTGTGTTGATTATCTTCTTATTGATTACTGCAGTTTGGACTCAAGTATCCATGATACAAATTGGAAGTTCAGTTTACGGTCAAAGAACTTCTGATGAAAAAGTGGAGCCACCACCAAAAGCTGAAATTCCTTTCCGCTTAGATGTATTGCCGAGTGGTCATAGAGTAATAATTGGTAAAAATCAAATTAATGTCCCTAAAAGGTCAGGAGAGTTTGATCTTGAAAGCTTAAAGACGAAATTAAAAGAAATTAAAGTACTTTACCCTGATAAAATTGATGCCATCGTAACCATGACTGATGAATTAGAATATGTACATTTGATAAATGGTATGGATGCTTTGTTGGTTTCAGGTTTTCCTGAGATCTCAATTGCCACGGCAGGAGTGGAATAATGCCTATTTATATACCTGGAAAGCGTGATCATAGAAATCGAAGAGTAGGTGCAACTAAAAGAAGCGCTGTTGCGGTGTTATCACTTACTGCTATGGTGGATATGTTTACTGTTTTAGCTGTATTTTTGTTGCAAAACTATGCGACCACTAATCAGATTTTGTATTTACCAGAAAAAGTGGAGCTTCCACAGGCTAGTGCAGTTAAAGAATTAAAGCCTTCGAATGTGGTTATCGTGTCTAAAGATGGTATATTTTTAAATGAAACAAAAATTGTTCCCTACTTAGAAGTGAAAGAAGCATCAGATTGGAAGATCAATCCTCTTGTTGATGGTGTTAAGAAATTAATTAAAGATGGTGAAGAAGAAAAGAAAAAATTGAGTAGCCGTATTAAACAAGCCGTCAATGAAGCGAGAAAAAATGAACCGGAAGTAGAAGAAATAGATAAGTTCCGCAAAATGACCATCCAAGCGGATCAAATGATAGATTTCTTAACTGTTAAAAAAGTTATGTACACAGTGACAGAAGCTGGAGTTATAGAGATTAATTTTGCAGTTCTGAAAAAAGAAGATAAAGAAAAGTTGAAAGAAAGCCTGTAGAAACCACTTATAGCCCATTTTAATAGAAAAATGTGTAGATTTTTATAAGTCCCTTGCAATTACTTACTTTATAGATTTATAAACTTGTAAGGGGATTTTATGAAGATAAAAGGAATTTTATTATTAAGTATATTCACATTTTTTAATATCGCTCAAGCAAAGGAATGCAGTTTAGCACTAACCTCAACTATACCTTACTCGGGTGGCTACATAGATGACTTACCAGCACTAGAAACATTAACTGAGCTATATGTCGTGGCCAATTTTAATAATGGCCTTGTCTATGATCAAAATAGAGAGGTGTTAGATTTGCCTGATGGCGGCCAATTTGTTTTTAACCTTAAAAAAGAATTTTTGATTTCAAAAGATCCCATAAATATGGATCACAAAGTTTTGGGTGGAATGTTAGAAGTTTTTTATGCCGGGTATATAACGGTTGAAAAAGGAGTCATTACTAACATTTTAGTGAAATCAGATTCTGCTTATAAGGCGTCTCCTCAACACTTGGTCGCATTGGTTTATTTTTTAGAAGGAAATGGAGTAAATTTATCTAATACAAAGTTTTCAATTGTTAGAGAAGAGAATCCTGAGTTTGAAATTTCAAGGGAATTACTTTTAGAAAAGTTTGAAAATATAAATTAAGCAGCAGCTTGTTTTTTCGGGTTTTGTGAACGTACAAAATTAATAATTGTCGCCTTATCTTCTTGGTTTATACCTGAAAATTTTATCCCTGTGAAACCACCCTTACTGACATAACGAACTTCAGCTTGTGCGCGAATCTCTTTGTAAAATGCAGCCGACTTTAAAGTGACTTTTACTTCAGATCCAGGAAGAACTTCCTCTGATCCAATAAAACCACAGCCACCGGCACTGACCATTTTTAATTGACCAATATAACTTTGCCCATCTTGTTCGATAATCACTTGACCTTCTAGTCCGGCTCTTGGGTGTTGTCGCCGAGAATAGCCAATTTCTTGTATGAGATCTTCGACTTCAAACAAAGGTTGCCAATCTGTCATGCCATCTGTCCAGACAAGGACTTCTGCTTTTTCGTCCAGATCTTTGAGTGTTTCAACCAGTTCTTGCCTTTTTATGGGTCCAAAAGAAGACTCATTAATAACGTAGTGCCATAGTTTTTCAGTTTTAGGGCGGTGTTGTGAAGTTATGAGTTCTTGTAAATGAGCTCGCCACCAAGAAGGTGAATGCCATTCATTTTGAGGCTGACCCCATATAAGGCATTGAGCACTTAAACTTCCCGACTCAATTTTTCTTTCGAGGTCTTCAGTTTCAAAAGGCCCTGAAACCTCATCATTTTCACAAATAAACCATTTAGCCATAGCATTAGGCCTATCGGATAGTTTAAAACTAAACTTGAGTCGGTATTAGCTTTTTAAGCACTTTGATTCCTCGAATATTTTCAATAGGTTGACTCAAACACCCAGAGGATGCATAAACGAGAGAATATCTATGAAAAAATTGACTCAAGTTCTTTTATTTGTGCTATTTGTTGCAATTATTGTCGAAGTTGTAATCATCGCCCCCAACGTTCTTGACCAAGATGTATCCTTTGAAAACAACACAGAGGTGGAGTCGCTTGAACAGGATACTGTTCAAGAAAAACTCACGGATATGTACTTGGTAGAATCACGACAAGATGAGAAAGAATGGGAACTTTGGGCCAAAGAAGCTAAGTCTTATAAAGATAAAAAAATTTGGGATTTAGAAGACGTAAAAGCAAAATTTTTTGGCAATAACGGAGTTGTGTTTCATGTGACTGGAAAGAAAGGACAAGTTGATATTAAAACAAAAGATATGGAGATTCATGGTGATGTTGTCACAAAAACATCAAATGGCTATGTTTTCCAAACGGAAAAAGTATTGTATACTTCTCAAGAAAGAACACTTTATGGGCCCGAAAATATAACTATGAAGGGACCAGCTGATGCCGCTAATAATCATTTAATTTTAACGGGGAAGTCATTAGTAGCAAATTTAGATTCTTCATTAATGGAAGTTAAACAAAATGTTGCAGCTGAGAAGCCTTTTAAAGAAAATAAAACAGTGTATATTAAAAGCCATAGGGCTCAATTTAGTGGACAGTCCAATTACGCTCGTTTTTTAGATGATGTTGTTATTGATTATGAGACTATGAGATTAACAGGTCCAGATGCGACTTTTAATTACGATACGGATAAAAATTTAGTGACTTCAATGTTGGTTCAAGGTGGAGCCAAAGTGAGTGATACAGATAAGTGGGCGACCTCGGAAACGGTGGATGTACAGTTTGAGAAAGAAAAGTATATTTTTAGAGGGAGTCCACGAGTTGTACAGAATAATGATGAACTCAAGGGAGAAGAAATTATATTTTATAATGGTGGCAAGAAAGTAAAAGTATTCAAGGCCAGAGCCAATTTAGATGAAAATAACTCTAGGGTAACCAAGTGAACAAACTAACAATTAAAAAAATAAATAAAAAATTTAAATTGCGCAAAGTCGTGCGTGATGTTTCTTTTTCTGTAGAAGATGGACAAGTCGTTGGTTTGCTTGGCCCCAATGGCGCGGGTAAAACTACAAGCTTCTATATGGTCGTGGGAATCTTAACACCTGATAAGGG
>JAGRAE010000299.1 GCA_020435005.1 Bdellovibrionales bacterium | reverse complement strand
CTAGGTTTGTATGGGCGCGAAGCATTGGCGGAAGATGCAAAAGTTTCTGCAGAGGGCAGCGGGTTTGAGGGATTTTCGCTGGCCCATAACGTCGAGTCTGAAAAAGAGGTAGATGAGGTGGTGGCGCAAGCTATTGGGGCTGGTGCCAATCTGGTTAAAAAGCCACAGAAGGTGTTTTGGGGAGGCTACAGTGGTTACTTCAAAGATCTCGATGGCCATCTATGGGAGGTGGCCTACAATCCATTGTTTTGGGTAGGCCCCCGTGATGAAAACGCATAACAATGCGGTCAACGTCGTTCGCTGTCGCTCACTCGGACGCTTCGCAGCGCTGCTGCTTCGCGCCGGTTACCGCTGACGTTAGCTCATGAAAAACGATACCAAAATAGATAGAAAAATGGTGAACGAGTTTTTACTACTAGTTTATCGGAAGTACAAAGAGGAAAATGGCGATAGTATGGATCGTCTTAAATTCTATAAGTTTTCTCGCGAAAACGATTCGTTGTTTGACGGAACAGAATATCAAGGTGTTCAAAAAAGAAACAGAAGTTTTGATACTTTAACAAGTAAACTGTCTCGGGAATTGGATGCACTGGGATATGTAAAAATCAGTAATCTTGAATTTACTCTTACACCGGAGGGG
>JAGRAE010000298.1 GCA_020435005.1 Bdellovibrionales bacterium | reverse complement strand
TCGGTACTGGGAATGAGAAAGGAAGAATTTGGCAACGGTAGGGTAGCCTTGAAATTCGGAGGTCAAAAAATCAATCTCCACCAATATGGCAACGAGTTCGAGCCAAAGGCTGAAATACCTAAGCCGGGTTCCGAAGATCTATGCTTTATTGCTGAAACCGGGCTAGCGGAAGCCATGGAGCACGTTCAAAGAGAAGGAATTGGCATTATTGAAGGCCCAGTTCAAAGAACAGGTGCAAATGGTCCAATCATGTCTTTTTACTTTAGGGATCCCGAAGGAAATCTCATTGAAGTTGCCAATTACGAAAATCACACATAACAAGGCGGTCAACGTCGTTCGCTGTCGCTCACTCGGACGCTTCGCAGCGTTGCTGCTCCGCGCCGGTTACCGCTGACGTTAGCCGTTGGTAGCGCTTCGCGCTTTTGAGGTGAGAAGTCAGGGTTATGAGGTAAGTCTGATGCGCGGATAGTCCAGAAAGGGTTATCTAGAATTTGAAGGAGGAGCTCTGTAACAGTTTAGGGAAGTTCAGCTTAAGAAGTCGGCGCTGAAGCGCTGAAAGTTTGCGAAGGCAACATACGGGTGGTTATCGGGAAAGTAGTTAAAAAGGGAAAGATCGAAGTTGTAGTAAAGTATGGTGCATGTTGTCCTT
>JAGRAE010000297.1 GCA_020435005.1 Bdellovibrionales bacterium | reverse complement strand
AAATAGTATCAATTCAAAATGGTTGAAAGCAGTTTTGTATTTAAATAAAACTGCTTTTTGCCGGTAAGATTTTCATTACATCTGCAAAGATTCCTGCTGCTGTGACATTTGCACCGGCACCATATCCTCGAAGAACCATTGGAATCGGCTGATAATATTGGCTGTAAAATGAAATCGCATTTTCGCCATCTTTTACCGCATATAGTGCAGAATCAACAGAGACTTTGACAATTTTGACCGAGCAACTTTCTCCATCTACAATTCCAATATACCGTAAAACACAATTATCTTGTGCGGCATCTTGGGTGAGTTGGTTGATAGATTCATCCAAAGAAGGCAGCTTTTGCATAAATTCATCAGTGGTTTCGCAAGCATTGAGATCATCAGTCAATAATGATTCCACATTGACATTTTCAAGTTCCAGATTGAGTCCGGCTTCTCGGGCAATAATCAAAACTTTTCGAGCAATATCCATTCCAGATAAATCATCTCTGGGATCAGGTTCGGTGAAGCCTTTTTCTTTGGCTTTGGTAACAGCCTCTGATAATGACATGCCTTCATCCAGTTTTCCGAAAATATAAGACATTGAACCGGATAGAATACCTTCAAACTTAATCAACTTATCACCGGCACGAAGTAAATTTCTGAATG
>JAGRAE010000296.1 GCA_020435005.1 Bdellovibrionales bacterium | reverse complement strand
CCCTCTATAACCACTATATTCCGTTATTCCGGAAAATATATAGGACAGCTTTGTAAAAAGTTGATCCACAAGGAGGTATTTTTTGACTATGGTGGATAGTAATAAACCCAACAAGTCTAAAGCAGCAGTTGAGAGAGAAAAGGTGTTAGCAGCCTTGGATGCTTTTGACTCTGAAGTCTCAGAGAACCCAGGAGTGATGTCTCTTGGTAGAGATGCAGACACAAATTTTGCACAACTTTTTGAGGAATCTTTAGATGAGAGAGACTTTAAAGTCGGTGATGTTGTCACTGGTAGAGTGGTTAACATACTAGAAGATTTTGTTCTCGTAGATATTAATTATAAAAGTGAGGGCATGATTCCTATTTCTGAGTTTCGCGTAGTAGAAGGTCATAAAGGAATAAATGTCGGTGAAGAAGTTGAAGTATATATTGACCGAATTGAAAATGATAATGGCATGGTGGTTTTATCTAAAGATAAGGCGGACATGCTGAGAGCATGGAATGATATTTCTAAAGCGGCTGAAAATGAAGAAGTTATTGAAGGGACAATCATTGCAAAAGTTAAGGGTGGATTAAGTGTAGATATTGGTGTGAAAGCCTTCTTACCTGGTAGCCAAATCGATTTAAGACCCGTTCGCAATATGGATCATTACATCG
>JAGRAE010000295.1 GCA_020435005.1 Bdellovibrionales bacterium | reverse complement strand
TTTTTTGAACTTTTCGATATGGTAGAAATAATTAGTTTATGATTCATCAACAGAAAAATTGAGTCTTTTCAAAACCAATAATTAAAGGAAGCCATTTATTTTACTCTCTTCTTGTATTCCCTAAACCTCTGAATCTCGATCTCATTTATTTTACTCTCTTCTTGTATTCCCTAAACCCTTGAATCTCGGCCTCGTTCATTTCAATGTAGTTTAATACATTTTGAAAATCTTTACCCCAGTTAACTAATCTTGAATAGGGTAAGAGTTGCCATACACCTTTACCCCAAAGGCGAGCCAATATACCGGTTAATGAACGTATAAATTTTTGATAATTTTCTCGTTGGCTTATTCGAATACATAAATGAATGTGATCTTTTTGCACACTCCAGGAATAAAGTTTTATGTTGAATTTTTTGTATATCTGGCCGAGTAAATTAAAAAATCATTACGCTTTTCCTGAGTAAATAAATTTAACTCTTTTCGTGTTTTTAAGACAAGATGTATGGGCAGATTTGTAGATATAACTCTTGTTGATTTTCTTTTGCCTTGGTTTAAGCCTCCACCAAATTCCCTGGCCGGTGGGTTAAAGAAATCTAACTGCTTCATAAGGATGTTCTCCGCCGTTTAAACTTTCGCCTAAACTCTTTAGGTCTTGGAGA
>JAGRAE010000294.1 GCA_020435005.1 Bdellovibrionales bacterium | reverse complement strand
AAATGTACCAATGTAGTGATTGGTTGATGTTTCGATAGATTCAATAATATCATCTATAAGATCGTCAATATTTTCGACCTCCCAAGAATAATCTCTTTGATAGTTTGGAATTTTAAAAAACTTTCCTGTGAAGAAGTGCTCTAGTGTATAACTCATAAAGATTGGCCTTTTTGCGAAAGGTAAATAACTCTTCTTATGGTTAAGCTTGGCAGTGCTCTAGCCTAATACGACAAATTGAGTATAAACAGACAGGTGACCTAGACGACATCCAGCACCAGTCCGCCAGCAAAGGTGATCGCCGGCACATCACTGGACTTTTTGTCACGAAAGGTCCCGAGTTTTTCCGACGGCCCCGCGCAACTCCTTGAATCTCCAATATCCCGCCCTTACCAACACGAGACAAAACGACATGCGACCACCCGTTTCGGGGTGGCGAGACACTGGCCGCCGCATGCGACACAGTAAGTCTTATATTACACCTTGCAGCAGGGTGGCGTGTGGGCCAAATCAGTGGCCGGAAGCTAACCGCCTTGACATGCGCCGACCACGGGCGAACAGTGGCGGAAACCGCAACCGACCATCCCCGAACAGCACCCGACCATGCCGCCTCTGACCCTAAATCAAGCTGCCCGCGAGGCGGAAAGATCGAAGGCAACCCTCCTTGAG
>JAGRAE010000293.1 GCA_020435005.1 Bdellovibrionales bacterium | reverse complement strand
ATCAAGATATCCGTTTAGAGCAGCAAATAAAGATATTATTTGCTTTTCAACGGACATAGGAGAAAATCTATTTTGCTTTAAAAGATTTGTTAATAACTTACCCCTTTTTATTAAATTAAGAGTTTCATCATCTAAATCGGATCCAAATTTAACAAAATCTTTTACTTCTCTATATTGAGCAAGCTCTAATTTTAATGGTCCAGCAATTTTTTTCATAGCAGCAACTTGAGCTGCAGATCCGACTCTACTTACAGAAAGTCCAACGTTTACAGCAGGAAGAGTACCATCAATAACTAAACTTCTATCCAAAAATATTTGACCATCAGTAATTGAAATAACATTTGTAGGAATATAAGCAGTAACATCACCAAATAAGGTTTCAACAATAGGTAAAGCAGTTAAGGAACCACCACCATAAATATCTGATAATTTTGCAGCTCTTTCAAGTAGTCGAGAATGTAAATAAAAAACGTCACCTGGATAAGCTTCTCTACCTGGAGGTCTTCTCAATAAAAGAGACATTTGTCTGTAAGCCATTGCATGTTGACTTAGATCATCATAAATAATTAAAGAGTGGGAGTGGGCCATAAAAAATTCTGCAATAGCACAACCTGAGTATGGAGCCAAATATTGCATAGCTGCAGTATCAGATGCAGTAGCAGAAACTATAA
>JAGRAE010000292.1 GCA_020435005.1 Bdellovibrionales bacterium | reverse complement strand
TTAAATCTCGTTCTGTATAACCTCGACAGAAAAAAACACTTTAAGGAATCTAACTCAATTTTTGCTTCACCCTTGGGGCTTATCGCATGAATATGCGGTGGCTCATGATCCTTGGAGTGAATAACAATTCTAATATTGCGAAAAATAGAGATCGTTCCCATCTCTTATATAAACATACATCAATATGATGTATGTTGTCAAGCCTTAGAATTTTAGGCTCTAAGATCATCTACTCTAATAGTTATGAAAACTAGAGGAACACAAAGAGCTTTTCATCACCATTATGTACGTTAAATTCGGACCCCCAGGGGCGCAAAGCCCCTAAGTCAGCCCAGGACAAGACCCTGTAGTGCCTTGGGTTGGAATTCCTATAAAAAGAATTCACATAGTGTGGTCATTTGCCGTAACAAATAACATCCCTCACACGTAACAAATTTTACCCCAAGTCTGCCAGCCTAAAGGCAATACACACAACGAAACCCGATGTTGTTGTTCGAGTTCGACGGGCCGTTGTTCAAGTTCGCCGTGAACACGCCCGAGTTAGTGTTATTGTTCCAGTTGCCCCCACGGATGACAGCACCCGCGAAACAAGATAAGCCTCAGACAAATCGAGAGTCTCGCCCCCTTTCTAAATCCTGCCAAGCCTGATAAGAACCCTCTACCATCGCCATATAACTGGGCCTCACCTTCTTAGTCTTT
>JAGRAE010000291.1 GCA_020435005.1 Bdellovibrionales bacterium | reverse complement strand
TGACATGTCGTTTACAATGACGGCAACTTTTAGATTTCCTCTGTTGTGGAGAATGTGATTGAGGAGTGTTGTTTTTCCTGAGCCTAAAAAGCCACTTAAGAGTGTAACGGGGAGTTTGTTTTCCATGTTCAAGTGCAACTGAAGGAATTTTATAAATATTATTGAGTCTTATTATCAATAACTCTCAGGACAATTATTAGAAAAATTCTTTCAAAATCTATATCTTCTTCTTTGTGAGAGTTCAAGGATTTGTTTTGAGGGAGAGGAGATAGTAAGGCTGTACTCTGGGCTCTTGTTCCAATGATTCCTTAGCTGGGTATTATACCCCGCAGCTCTGCTGCGACCACCCAGCTGGGAGTTAGAAATCGCGTCTTGAAAATTGCCGTAATGCCCCGGAGCTCTGCTCCGATTGGGATAGGCACATTTTAGCGATTTCTTTACTTCTTTACTTATCCAATCTTAAAGAAATGTTTATTAACTGGGGTGAGAAATAATTTTTATGTCTGCTCCTTTTCTCCGACATAGTCTTTTTGGTGGGTTTGTTTTTCTTAGCTCTTGTTTTTCAGTCTCTGCGGCAAGGTCTGAACAAACCTTTTATGATTCTCCTTCTTATCTGCCTTATTGTATAATTATTGATAAAGCAGATAGGGAGTTATATTTTTTTGAATGTGATGGTATGGAACATTTGCAAAACCTTATTT
>JAGRAE010000290.1 GCA_020435005.1 Bdellovibrionales bacterium | reverse complement strand
CGGCGCGGTCAAATGTCCGAGTGAGCGATAGCGAACGACTTGATTGCATTGTTATGTTTTCCCAATCACCGATGCCTGTTAATTCCGCCTTCAATGTGTTGCCGCGATCTCGACAGCTACACCAACCTGTGACAAGACATTGAAGATATTGCCACGAACTTGACCGTTCCCCATCTTTTGCAAAACATAGAATGACGAAGCCAGGTTGTCACGGAATATCAACTTCCACCTCACCGCCATGAGCACTTGATTCCAGAGAACTGAACGAAGCCACCAGCCAAACCAGCGCGGGGAATCGTTTTCTTCAATTCTTTGAAGCGGGCGTTTCTTTGCTCTCTCCCGCCATGCTTTGACACCCCGTTCAACACATACTGGTATCAATCTATTGAAAAACATAACGCCGCAATAAGCGGCGCGGAGCAGCGCAGCTGCGAAGCGTCCGAGTGAGCGCAGCGAACGACTTGATTGCATTGTTATGTGCTGTATTCAACTCAGTGCCTCCAGTATTTGAGAGTAGCCATTTTCATATTTTTCGAAATCATGTATGTACTTTGGATTGAAATTAGTTTGTGTTTTACCCTTCGGTGTTGATTCAACTATTGATTGTGGAAAAACGAATATTTTTCTTTTCGCGATTGGCTTCACTATACCGTTTTCTACAACACTCGGAGCAAATACGAAAACTAGAAAATCATAATCACTACCACTAATATTTGCTTTGAAACCGCTACGACTATGCTTGACTTCGA
>JAGRAE010000028.1 GCA_020435005.1 Bdellovibrionales bacterium | reverse complement strand
ATAGTGGTGTTCATGAACCACATGTAAAAGCAATTGCTAATGCATTGCGAATGGCCAAAGGCACTGTGCGCGCATCTTCATCTTCTGTTGGACTTAAAAATCAAATGCCAGTGAGTATTCAAGCCTTGGTGGATAAACCATTACAAAAAGTAGCTATCGAAGAACGTAGTACTTTGGGTCAAATGTTAGCTAATGGCGAAAAAGTTGTTAGTGTGGAAGTCATTCCACCCAAAGGTGTGGATGTTGAAACATTCTTAGATCATTGTCAGGCTCTACAAGATGGGGGAGTTCATTTTGTTAATATTCCGGATGGGGCTCGAGCTGTGGCAAGAATGAGTTCCATACAGCTTTCTTCTTATGTGAGTCAAAAATTTAACCTTGAACCTATTCCACATTTTACAACAAGAGATCGCAACCTAATTGGCTTACAATCTGATTTATTAGGTGCACATGTAAACGGAGTTAGAAATATTTTAGTTGTCACAGGAGATCCTCCAAAATTAGGTAATTGTCCTGGAGCTACGGCTGTATATGATGTAGACGCTATAGGTTTAACTCATGTTATAAATCGTATGAATCAAGGCCTAGATTTAGGAGGAGCAGCTTTTGGTAAGCCTTCAAAATTTTTAATTGGAGTGGCCTTAAACCCCACTGCATCAAATCAAGAACTAGAAGTTCGGCGCTTTAAGTATAAGGTCGAAGCGGGAGCAGACTTTGCGATAACTCAACCTATTTACAGTTTAAAAGCTTATAAAGAATTCTTGGAATTACTAGGTGAAATTAAAATTCCTATAATTATGGGTATTTGGCCATTAGTAAGCCTTAGAAATGCGGAGTTTTTAAAAAATGAGGTTCCCGGTGTGGATGTCCCAGAGTGGGTTATCGATGAAATGAAAAAAGCCAATGGTGATAAAGATGAGGCTCTAAAAAGGGGAATGGAAATCGCAATGAAGACTATTAGTGAGGCCAATGGTCTTGTAGCGGGTTTTCAAGTAAGCGCACCATTTAACAAAGTAGATGTTGCAATTGATGTTATTAATGCATCTAAGTAAAGAAGTTTAATTTTTGGAGAAAAACATGAAGTATTTTTTAATTCTACTTTTACTAGTGAATGGAATCATAGCACAGGCTGCAGATTGTGGATATATAACTTCCCTTAGGGGAGCTATTGAAGTCTTAAGATTGAAAGATGAGAACTCTAAATCAACTGATAGAATTGGGTCTATTGCAACTAAAAAAATGAAACTATGGTGTTCCGATATAGTTGTTACAAGAAAAGCGGCCCGAGCAAAAATAAGATTAGTAAATAAAACTACAATTACTTTAGGACCACATACTCGCTTAGAAATACAAAACCACTTAAATCAAAAAAAAGATGTTAACCATCTAAAACTGACATATGGCAAAGTAAGAGCTCTTTTTAATCCAGGAAAACCAGAAAAAGCTAAAACCTTGCCGAAAAAAAATGATAATAAAAATTTATCACGTCTAATTATTAAAACACCATCAATGGTTGCTGGTGTGCGAGGAACAGATTTTTATGTCTCTTTTAGCCCGATCAGAAAAGTAACCGAACAAGCCACGATTGAAGGTCGGGTTGTTGTTGAAAATGAAGTGACTAAGGAAAAGGTCCTCGTAGAACCAGGGAAACAGGTTTCTGTTAAACAACTTGAATCAGAGGTGATAGAAAAAGTTAAAGAAGAGTTAAAAAAGGGTAAAAATATACAACAAATTAAAAATGAGGTGGGAATAGAAAGCTTAGAAAAAGAGCCTATAAAAGAAGTAGTAAAAGAAGAAATCAGGCAAACCTCTGCAATTGCTCGAAACGATAAAGAATTTACTTCAGAGAAAGCTATTGAGGTATTAGGAAAACCAGAGAATTGGAAGTTACCCGCGGATGAAATTCCGCTTGACCTCAAAGATATAAAAGAAGAGTTTTAGCGCATTATGAATTTAGGATACAGTCAGCCCCCACATAAAAAAGAAACAAAAAAAGCCCTTCGCCTCAGGGAAATACTCAAAGAGAGAATAGTTTTTCTCGATGGTGCCATGGGCACTATGATTCAAAAACATAAGTTTGAAGAGCCTGATTTCAGAGGAGAAATATTTAAAGATCACAGTCATGACTTAAAAGGTAATAGTGATGTTTTAAATTTAACTCAGCCCAATGTGGTTAAGGAAATACATAAAAAATATTTAGAAGCTGGTAGTGACATAATAGAAACTAATACCTTTAATGGCACATGGATTTCACAAGCTGATTATGCTCTTGAGCATAAAGTACGTGATATGAATATGGCAGCAGTAAAAATAGCACGACAAGCGATAGATGAGTTTTTAGTTGATCATCCAGAGCGTGAAGTATTTATCGCTGGCTCAATGGGGCCAACTAATCGAACAGCATCCATTTCACCCAAAGTTGAAGATCCAGGTTTTAGAAATATTAATTTTGATCAATTAGTAGATGCTTATTACGAACAAGCCAAAGCTTTAGTAGACGCTGGAGTTGATATTCTATTTCCTGAAACTACATTTGATACTTTAAATTTGAAGGCTGCTTTATTTGCTATTGAGAAACTATTTGATGAGCTTGAAGAGCGTTTGCCTGTAATGATATCAGTCACGGTTTCAGATAAGTCAGGTAGGACCCTTTCTGGTCAAACTATGGAAGCCTTTTGGTATTCAGTAAGACATATACATCCATTAAGTGTCGGATTAAATTGTGCATTGGGGGCAGAAAGTTTACGGCCCTTTATGAAAGAGCTATCTGATATTAGCGAAGTTTATGCTAGCTGTTATCCCAATGCTGGTTTGCCTAACCCTTTAAGTCCAACTGGTTATGATGAGGAACCACAAGATACCGCTAATGCTCTTTTAGATTATGCAAAATCTGGATACTTAAATTTAGTTGGTGGGTGTTGTGGGACAACACCTGAGCATATTAAAGCCATTGTTGAAACATTAAAGCAAGAAAAGCCAAGGGGCATAAAAGACCCGGTGGCCACAACAAAAGTGAGTGGTTTAGAGCCATTAGTATTGAAAGCTAAAGGAGAAAGATCCTTTATAATGGTTGGGGAAAGAACAAATGTAACAGGTTCTCCACGCTTTCGTAAATTAATTCAGGAAGATAATTTTGATGAAGCTTTGCAAGTAGCAAGACAACAGGTCGAAAACGGTGCAAACATTATAGATATAAATTTTGATGAAGGTCTATTGGATAGTGAAGCTTGTATGACACGCTTTTTAAACCTTGTGGCCTCGGATCCTGATATAAGTCGTGTTCCAATTATGATTGATAGTTCTAAATGGTCCGTATTAGAGGCGGGATTAAAGTGCATACAAGGTAAACCCATAGTAAATTCAATCAGTTTAAAGGAAGGTGAGTCAGTATTTATAGCGCAAGCTGAATTACTTAGAAGGTATGGGGCTTCAGTAATTGTTATGGCTTTTGATGAAAAGGGTCAGGCCGTTGATAAAGATAATAAAGTTAGCATCTGCCAAAGAGCCTATAAAATTTTAACTGAAAAAGTTGGATTTGATCCATGTGATATAATTTTTGATCCCAATATATTAACAGTTGCCACGGGAATTGAAGATCATAATAATTATGCCGTAGACTTTATCGAAGCTGTTCGAGAAATTAAAGCAACATGTCCAGGTGCTTTAGTTAGTGGTGGTGTTAGTAATATTTCTTTTTCTTTTCGTGGTAACAATCCTGTAAGAGAAGCTATGCATAGTGCCTTTCTTTACCATGCTATAAAAGCTGGTTTAGATATGGGTATTGTCAATGCCGGAATGCTAGAAGTTTATGAAGAAATTAACCCTCAATTATTGATAAAAATTGAAGATGTCTTGTTAAATAGACATGATCAAGCCACTGAAAATTTAATTACTTACGCTGAAGAAATAAAAGATCAAGGTTCAGATGTTAAAAATAAGGAACAAGAAAAGTGGCGAGATTTAAAGGTAGAAGAGAGGATAAAACATGCTCTGGTTAAAGGTATCAATAATTACATCGAGGAAGACACATTAGAAGCTATAAAATTATATGATCGCCCATTAGACATTATTGAAGGACCATTAATGGCGGGAATGAATGTTGTTGGTGAACTTTTTGGCGATGGCAAGATGTTTTTACCTCAGGTAGTTAAAAGTGCGAGGGTTATGAAACAGGCTGTGAATGTTTTAACACCTTTGATGGAAGAAGATAAGAGTTCATCTAGTTCTGCAGGAAAAGTGGTCATGGCAACTGTTAAAGGCGACGTACACGATATTGGTAAAAATATTGTGAATGTTGTATTGGGTTGCAACGGTTATGAAGTAATCGATATGGGCGTTATGGTTCCAGGAGATCAGATAATTAATAAAGCTATCGAGGAAAAAGCAGATATAATTGGCATGAGTGGTCTTATTACACCCTCTCTAGATGAAATGCTTAAAAATATACAAGAGGTTCAACGGCGCAAGTTGGACATTCCTATTCTAATTGGCGGAGCTACAACTAGTAAATTACATACAGCTGTTAAACTGGCTCCTTATTATGATGGCGTCGTTTGTCAAGTAAGTGATGCCTCTTTAGTTGTAGGAGTTTGTAATCAACTTCAGGATAAAAATAAGAAAATTAATTTTGTAGAAAAGCTAAAAGAACAGCAGAAAAAGCTACTTGAAAACTTTCAAGGAAAACAGGAAAAACTAACTCCATTGAATGAAACGCGTGAAAAATCCTATAAAATCGATTGGTCGAAAGAAAAGATTTATAAACCCAAAGACTTTGAACTTCACCAGCAAGAATTTGAGTTAGGAGATATTTTACCATATGTAGATTGGTCTCCATTTTTTTGGGCATGGGAATTAAAAGGCAAATATCCCAAAATATTTGAACATGAAAAGTATGGTTCACAAGCACGAGAATTATTTAATGATGCACAAAAAGAGTTAGATTACATAAAAAGTTTGAATTTAAAAACTCGTGGAATTTTTCAATTTTGGCCAGCTTCAAGTCAAAATGAATGTGTTTATCTTTATAATAGTGCTGGAAATGAGCAAGAAAGATTGTACTTTTTACGTCAGCAAAAACAAAAAGAAGATGACAAAGCCTATTATTCCTTAGCTGACTTTATTGCCCCGATCAATCACGCTGAAAAAGACTATATTGGTTTATTTGTAGCCACAGCTGGTGATGAGCTTGAAGAAATCGCTAATGAGTTAAAGCAAAAAAGTGATGACTATCGTTCAATAATTATTAAAGTATTGGCTGACCGTTTAGCAGAAGCCACTACAGAATTAATGCATAAAAAAGTTAGAGAATTTTGGGGTTATGGTAAAGATGAAGATTTAACTATAGATGACTTAATTGCCGAACGTTATAGAGGTATACGACCGGCACCAGGATATCCAGCTTGCCCCGATCACAGCGAAAAAGATAAAATATGGAAGCTATTAGAAGCTGAAAAAAATATAGCTGTGACTCTTACAGAATCTAAAATGATGACGCCCCCTAGTTCTGTTTGTGGATACTATTTTTCTTCGCCACATGCTAAATACTTTTCTGTTGGAACAATAGGTGAAGATCAATTGAAAAGCTACGCAGAGGGGAAGGGAATGACCCTTCCAGAACTGCAAAAATGGCTTTAGATCTCATTTGGCAACTGCGGTGATTTGCAATTAAAGTTTCCCAAGTAATTATTAAGAATGTTTGATTTTCTCTGTGGATTTAATTTATTTTTGTTAAAATAGTATTTTTCCTGACTAGACAAAGTTTTAAATATGCGATGTGGGCTTTTGTTATCCGTCTGTAAATATTCACTAACAAAAGATATTGGCTCATTAAAGCCTTTTGTGTCATATGGATTTAATAATGATGGTTCACTTAAGTCAGCGTAAACCTCAAAGTTTGATTGCCCTAAACTTTCATACTTATTAAGTTCAACATATACGTTCTCACAGTTGGAATTCCTCTTCACTTTAAACATAAATCGACTAGAACTATTGGGACTTAGTTTAAAAAATAAATCATTACCAGCATCTTTTACTAGTTTAGCATCCTTAGATGTAAGTTCAAATTCTTCTATACCTTGAGCGTACCCCCATAGATTTTTGCTATCTAAATTTAATACATCTTCAATTTTAATAAAATTTGATTTAATTAAATTAAAGCCACTGAAAATTAAAAAGTCATTCTTGATTTTAGTTTTATTAAATTTAACATAAAGTGGATGATTAGATTTATTTATTAATCTGAAACTAAAAGGGTATTTGTCTTCTTTATCAAAAAATGGTCCTTTAATAAGGTTGTAAATATTGTACATTGTAAATTGACTGGACCAAGAAGTGATCCGACCATTGTGATAAGTCCATAAACGGCATTTTTTTAATAACCAATCTCGTTTGTTACTTTTCTTGTGCCAACTTACCCAATCAAACTTAGAATTATCTAAGTCATAGCTATCCATTTTAAGAAGTGGACTGTTTTCACATAAGAGTGCCAATTCATTGTGACCACTTTGTCCGGGATAATCGATATAAAATTTTTCAACTTGTTTTTGATGGAAGTATTCATTTTTTTTAACATATTCATTTGTATCTAGATTTCTTAATCTTAATAGTGGCTGCCATTCTTCTGTTTGCAGAATAACTTCGGGTAAATAAAACTCAAAAGTTGAACCAATCTGGTTATTTGCATTTGCCTTTATTCGTAATTCACAAATTATTTTATTTGAACTTTGCATAAATAATATTTCATGAGGTAGAAGCTCAAAGACAGGTAGTTTTTTTTGCGCAGGTAACTTTGTGATTAGAACATGACTTTTTTGATCAAGTTTACAAGTAGTTGAAAGATCAAAATCTCTAACATTAGTTAAGTCGAATTCTATTTTATCAAAGGGTGATAAAATCGTTGAACTGTTGTCTTTAGATTTCAGAGAATTCCAGCTAATAACTTTATTGTCTTTTGCCGAAATAAAAACAGGGGAATCTAGAACAAAATCGTCTTTTTTTTCTAAAATGGTTAGTTTTGTCTCTTTGTCCGAACTACAGGATATTAGTCCGAAAATCGAAACAAATATCATAAATAAATCAATTATTTTCATTTTTAACTCCTTTTGATAAGAGATAAGGCAAGCTTAATGCCAAATAATCAATTAACGGGTGCAGTTAGAGATAGTCATTTATGATTTGAAAATATTTCTTAAAACTCAAAAGCCGGGCTTATAAAAAAGCATCAACGAGAGACATATCTTCCTTAAATTATTGAACTTATCGAGGTGGTAGGTGACTTTAGTCTTAGTTTTTTAGGCTTAAGTTTTAATTCAATTTTCAAAGCTTATTTTGTAATTACTTAAACTCGATAAGAGATAAGCATGAAAAATTTAATTCTTATCATTTTTCTTTATTTGTTTTCAATTTCAAGTTTTTCTGCCATTCAATTTAATGGCTCTTTTGGCTTAAATGGCCCACAAGATATTGCAATTAAAGATGATCAAAATGAATATCAACTAGTTTTACCTGATTTTGCAGGTGAGCTTTTGATAAATTTTAAATATATTCAACTGGGCGCTGGCAGCAAAGTTATTTCTTCTTCAAGTGTAGAAGTTGAAACTCAAAATGGGAATAATAGCCAAGTAGAAACCATTGAATCGAGTTTTGATTTTAGTGTACATAGTTATTATGGAATTTTATCTATTCTATTATCACAAAGAGAGATTGATGGACCTCTAGCTAAATTAATTAATCTAAAGACATTCATTTATTTAAGAGGAACCTATGGTTTTGATAATAATTTAAAAACATCATTAGGTGAAATTGGTAATGTTTATGAAACTGAAAATTTAGAATTAACCACAGCTAGCTTATGGATGGGGCTAAGTTTTGGACTCTTTCAGTTTGGAATTGATGTTGGACAGCGATGGCTAAGAATCAAAGAACTCACTGAAGTAAAAAGTGTTCAGTTAAAAGAACTGAGTAAACTTGATACTCCTTATATCAATTTCTTTTTTGGTTTAGAATTTTAAAATGGTGATCCCGGGAGGACTCGAACCTCCAACCCTCTGCTTAGAAGGCAGATGCTCTATCCGGTTGAGCTACGGGACCATCTAAAAAGGAAGGCACAATTTACAAAGAAATTGTGCCGGTGTAAAGCTTTGAAGCTCCTCATTTTTTAGTTTTATTGAGGGCTGGTAGAATTCACATCTTTGGTAAATGTCAATAATCCAGATCCGATGGCTCCAGCAAGCAAGGAGGCTGTAAGAATTCCTAATTTTGAATAAGTTTCAAGTACAGGACCTGTTTCCAAAGCTAAATGAGCTACAAATAAAGCCATGGTGAAGCCAATTCCTGCTAAGAAACCCACCGCCGTCATATGAAGCCATGTCACATTCCTTGGAAGTCGAGCAATACCTGTTTTGACAGCCAGCATAGAAAACAAAAGAACGCCAATTGGTTTCCCAAAAAGTAAACCCAATACAACCCCTAAAGAAATGTCATTTGCAACAAAACTGTCAAAAGAAATGCCTTCTATTCTAACACCCGCATTTACAAAAGCAAAAATAGGCATAATTAAAAAGCTCACCCATGGATGAAGAGCATGAATTAGCCGGTCTAATGGTGAGATAGACTCATGAGAGAAATGTTGGATTTTATAGACATGATCCTTGGCTTTAGAACTTAAATTATTTTTTACATTATCTTCTCTATCATCTGTATTAAGTTCTTTTATTAAATCATCAACTGTATCTTTCAACATTTCTGCTAAATTAAAACGGTCGTAAAAAGCTTGCAATGGAGTCATTAAACCTAAAATTACACCTGCAATGGTTGAATGGACCCCACTACTTAAAACTGCAAACCACGCAATGATTCCAAGTACAATGTAGACAAGAATATTGCGAATACCAGCTACACGTAAAACATAGGTCATTACAAATGTGAGCATGGCAATTCCAAGAGAACTGGCCACAATGTGGTCGGTATAGAAAAATGCAATGACTAGAACAGCTCCTAAATCGTCAACAATTGCTAATGCTAGCAGGAATATTTTCAACGAAAATGGAACCTTACGGCTCATTAAGCTTAAAACTCCTACTGCAAAGGCAATATCTGTGGCCATAGGAATTCCCCAGCCACTAGCACCTGGGCCACCGTGATTAAAAATAGCGTAAATAATAGCCGGAAAAACCATTCCACCGATAGCAGCAAACATGGGTAGTGCTGCTTTTTTAGGTGTTGATAACTCGCCTTGTATAAGTTCTCTTTTTATTTCGAGTCCCACCACAAAAAAGAACACAACCATTAAGCCGTCATTAACCCAGTGGTGAATGGTTTTACTGACTACGAGGGAGCCTATAGTAAATCCAACATTCATCTCAATGAAGTTATGATATAAATGGTAAAAGGGAGAATTCGCCCATATTAGGGCAATAATAGTAACTCCCATCAGTATGAGTCCTGAAGAGGTCTCCGTTCGTAAAAAATCTTCTATCGGTGTAAATATTTTTTTAACAACATGATTTGCAGCCATACTTAAATTTATAAGGTATGGCTGTTAGAGTCATCAAATAAATTAATCTTTAGACTTCTTTATTTTATATTTATAGCTGTAGTCTATACGTGTTCCATCTTTGGGTGCCGTCTCAAATACCACTCGATTTCCAACTGTGCGCCAATTCACAGTGTTTTGGGGAGGGTAGAACTTTAGGTCGACACTATTTTCAACAGGTGGAAAATCAAGATCTAACTCTTCAAATTTAAGAATTTTTCGAACTTTTTTACTAATTTCTTTCATTGAAGGTTTGTAATCTGCATCGCATAAACTGCGTGTGATTCCACCTGTGAGCATGGCCAGTGAATTAACGTGTGTTGCAACTACACCATCTGGTTGATTTTCTGCTAAACATCTAGAGTCTCCAGGCTGAATAATAATTCCATAAGTTACAAATTTGCGGTCACCAAATACATTTTTAACAGCATTAATAACTTCCTCAGGCTTGGTGGCATTACTTGAACCGAAGCTTTTTTCATCTTCATCTGTTAATATGATCACAGCAAGTGCAGAATTATCTCTAAAAAATGATTTATTTTCAGAGTCTTTTTTAGCTACTACTTGTGTAATGGCTTTAAGAGGTTCTTCAATACTTGAGCCACAAGGATCTTGTCCAGAAGAGCCACAGTTTTCTTGGTCAGATTCTCTGTCAATAGTATTTCTGAAAACTTCTAACAAATTAGGAGTACTTTTGTTTAATATTTTTCCTGTGGCACCTTTTAAGTTTAGTAGGTTTCCGCCAAAACGATCTCCTGATAAATTATTTCTTGCATCTGTAGTCGTAAAGGCCAATTGCCAATCTATATTTCCTAGAGTTGCAACAAAATCACCAAAACGTTCACCCATTTTCTTTTGCTCATCAAACATTGAGTAGGAATTATCAACAACAACTAGGATATCTACACTCCCTCCTGTACCTTCTTGAAGCACTGAACTTTTTCGAGTTATTATCTCATAGCCATCTTCAACTACAGGGGTATCTATATTTGTTGTGCAATCATCTCCATTTTCACACAAACTTCCTGCTGATACTGGTATATCATCGAACTCAACTTGCCCATCACAAGCTATTAAAAAACAGCAAGTAGAAGCTGCGAAAATAAATTTTGCAGTTTTGGTTAAATTATCCATGTCCCACTCCTTAAACATTTAGACTTACTATATACAAAGCAAGAGCTAGACCAATGTTGAGTCTAGTGAAAATAGTGTCTAATAGAATTTACAGATAAACGAGCTCTGCAGTGCATAGTATTAATTGGATTTTTTTGACTATTAATTTTGAATGTAAATTTACACTACAATATATAAAAAAATTAGTCGGGCTATCAATAAAATTGACGTTAAATACAACTTAAAAAACTAAATTAAGAGAACTCATCAGTTATTTTATCGAGAACCTCTTGAGAAGGGCATAAGTCTTCATCTGTTAAATCTCTCAAAGCTTTCTCATTTAGAGACAAACTTTCATGGAGATTTTGTTTATTGTCATTTAAATATATAAGTCCTGTTACGATTTCGTGGGCTTTTTGATTTTGTTTTAAAATCTGATGAGCTTGATTAAGATCTCTAAAATCATAATTTGCGTCTAATTTCTTTAGAGTTAAGATTGAATCGTCGTGTAACCTAACTTCAATAACCTCTCCCTCTTCGTAATCAACAATGATTTCTTCTTGGGGTTGTATAAAGCCGAGCTCTTGAAGCGCATGTTTGTGTTCTTTTACATAGTTGTAACTTTTAGTTGATCCATCATGATTGTTAAAAGTAACACAAGGAGAAATAACATCTATAACAGCCGTTCCTTTATAGCGAATAGCTGCATCAATTAAAGGAACCAATTGCTTTGCATCTCCAGAGAATGAACGTGCAACAAAACCACAACCAGCTTCTAGAGAAAGTGCACATAGATCAACGGAGGAATAGGGGTTTATTTCTCCAGATTTTAATACAGCTTCTTGGTCTGCTGTGGCTGAGAACTGTCCTTTGGTTAATCCGTAGACGCCATTATTTTCTATAATGTAGACCATGGGAAGATTTCTTCTAACGGTATGAATAAACCCACCTAAGCCAATACTAGCGGAATCACCATCTCCTGAAATACCTATAATGTTTAAATTTTTATTTGCACATCCCACACCCACAGCCATGGGCGCCATTCGTCCATGTAAAGAGTTAAAACCGTGAGATAAATTTAAAAAATATGTAGGTGTTTTTGAGGAACAACCAATACCAGAAAGTTTAGCCACGGAATATGGATTAACCCCTGACTGAAAATAGGCATTAATGATATTTGTTGTAACGGTATCATGTCCACAACCTGTACAAAGAGTAGACTTAGCACCCATATAATCACTTTTAGCAAAGTCATTTTTTTGTTCTATGCTCATGAGTTTAATTCCTTAAATTGACCATATAAATAATTAGCAGCTAAAGGCAAACCATCGTATTGAGTAATTGATTTAACTTTGGCGTGTAGTTCTGGCCATTCAGCTAATAAAACTCTCATTAACTGTGCATCCCGATTTTGTTCTATAACATAGGTGATATCATTTTTTGTAATAAAATGTTTGATTTCTTCAACTAGTGGCAAGGCCCTTATTCGCATATAAGATGTGGCATTTCCCTCTTTAAGTAATATATTCTGAAGGTCTTCCACAGCAGGATGAGAGCTGCCATAAGCAATTAACCCTATAGCGCCTTGTCCTTGAACAATTGGTTGAGGAACATATTTCTTCGCTGTTTCGTGCTTTTTCGCTAATCGATTCATTAACTTTCTGAAATTTTCATTGTCTTCACTATAGAGTGCACGCTCATCATGGCCAGTGCCTCTAGTAAAATAAGCTGCTTTTGGATGATAAGTGCCAGGTAAAGTTCTGTAAGGAATACCGTCTCCGTCAACATCTTGGTATCGGGCAAATTCAGGGTGATCAATGAGGTCGTCTTCACGATAGACTTTTCCACGATCTAAAGCTTCTTGAGATTTTTGGAAGCGATCGCTAATCCAATAATTCATTCCCAGATCTAGATCGCTTAAGACAACAACTAATGTTTGAAGTCTTTCAGCCAAGTCTAAACTAGTTTTTCCAAACTCATAACATTCATTAGGATTTGCCGGTAATAGAACTATGTGCTTGGTGTCTCCGTGTGAGAGATGATAGGCAGCTAATAGGTCACCCTGCATAGTTCGAGTGGGCAGGCCTGTTGACGGTCCCACCCTTTGCACATCCCAAATAACAGCCGGAACTTCTGCAAAATAACTTAAGCCAGCCGCCTCTGCCATTAAAGATAATCCAGGTCCAGAGGTAGGTGTGACAGCTCTAGCCCCAGTCCATCCTGCACCAATGACCATAGAAATTGCAGCGAGTTCATCTTCAGCTTGAACAATAGCAAAATTATTTTTTCCATCAGTTGTTTTTCGATACTTATTAGAATAGGCGTGAAACATTTCAGCAACGGAACTTGAAGGGGTTATAGGGTACCAGGACATAAAACTACATCCCCCAAATAATAAACCTATAGCACTGGCTGTATTACCATCTATAAGAATTTTATTATCATTGGCATTTTCAATAAATTTAACTTTATAAGGAAAAGTTTTATAATCTAGATTTTTCTCAGCGTATTCCCAACCAGCATTAATAGCTTTTACATTTATATCTATAACTTGTGGCTTGTCAGAAAAATTTTTTTGAATAGTTTTATGAAGAACATCAATGTCGATTCCTAAAAGCTGAGAAATAACACCCACGTAAATCATATTTGTTAAAAGTTTTTTAAGCTTGATGGAGTCAGAGACCTCATTGACGATTTGTTTAAATGGAATAGGAATACAAAGAATATCATCGCGTTGTTTAAATAGAGGAACCTTTAAGTCAATATTATAAATAAATACACCGGACTTTTTTGTACTATTTTGATCTTTAATTAAAGAGTCTGCATTCATGCCAATTACAATGTCATTTTCATCTTTTCTTGAAAGATGACCTTCGGCGGAAATACGAATAGTAAACCAGGTAGGCAATCCCGCAATATTAGAGGGAAATAAATTTTTGCCACTAACGGGAAGACCCATGTGAAATAAGGTTCTAACCAGTATATTATTTGAGGATTGACTGCCAGAACCATTGATAGTGCCAATTGTAATTGAAAAGTCATTTATGGTTTTCATAGGATATTAATTTAATCTAATTTTAATAAGTTGTATACTTAATCCATCTCATTTTCTTCGAGTAGATCTTTTTCAATCTCCTTAGGTAGGTCTTTATAGGCATCAGGATTAATACTCATGACCCAATTGCGGTAATTTGTGTCAATTTCTGAAATTTCAGCCGGTTGTTGTATGGGGCCCACATGTATTGTGAGTTTTCCTGGTAGGGGTAACAGATGTCCTTTGGGCCATAAAGTGGTATTTCCTTCAATATATATAAAAAGTATGGGTGTTTTTGTTTGCAGAGCAAAAAGGCTCACACCGCGTTTAAAGGTGTGTATATTACCATCTTTTGAGCGTGTTCCTTCAGGGAATAATATCATCCAAATTCGATCTAATTTTTTAAGTAGAGTAATGCAAAGTTTTACGGCTTCGCCTTTTTTATCTTTTCTATCAATGGGAATGGCACCTAAACAGTGCTTTGAAAAAAAGGTAAAAATGGGATTTGAAAACCAATAATCTTTAGCGGCCGTTAAATATAAATCTAACCAGTAGCGAAATGGTATGGCTGCAGCAATAGAAACGGCATCTAAATGACTGGCGTGATTTGAGATGAGTAGCAAACGTGGGTGATTTTTGTACATTTTTTTGAAATCGCCTTTAACTTTTAAGCGAATGTAATAACGAAACGCAAACTTTAAAAAAATGGCCCATAAAACGCGAAAAATGTAGCTTGTAAAGTCAAAATGACGAGTAAATAAAGGTAGGTGCTTGAGGTGAGTAGGAAGCACTGTCCATTGTTCATTTTCATAATTCCAATCGTTAATTTCTCTCATGAACAATAACTCAACTTGGTGGATAAATTTTTTCTAAAATTTGAAAAGTATAATAAAAAATAGGAGCGGCAAATATAAATTTATCAACACGGGCGAGGATATCCTCACGACCAATAATAAAAACTCCAGAGTCTTTTATGCCTAAATCTCTACGGAATACAGATAAAATCAAATCTCCACATCTACCAAAAAAAGTAATAATAATTGCCGAGGCTATCCAATAGGGCTCGGTTCGAACAGGTAACATGTGTCTCATACCCCAAGCTAATAAAATTGTAATTACAATAGAAAATAAAAAGCCTTCAAGAGTAAATTTAGGAGATATTCTTTCTAATAATTTTGTTTTCCCAAAAAAGCGACTAAAGAAAATGGCCGAGTTAAAACTAAATTCAGCTAAGATATACAAATAGAGAACTATATAAATACCTTTATCAAAGCTTAAAATTAAACCTAAATGTAGAATAGACCAACCCATAAAAATAAAACCGATAAACGATAAGGCTAAATACTGGATCATATGATTATATGAATTACGCAAAATAGGTATTAGTGAACCTGCAAACAAAAATGCCATTGGTGTTAAGTTGTAATATTCTGTTTTTTGACTATAGATCATATAACCTAGACCCATGATAAACAAATAGTTGAGCCAAACAAACCATGTGCGATGATAAATACCAACGAGTCTAAAAAATGTTTTAGCACTAAATATAGAAATTAATATTATAGTTACTAAGGGATAAGGTGCAGGTAAACCAATTAGAAAAAGTATGACCGGTGCTGCAAAGATCCAACTTTTTGTACTAATCCATGCCGTTGTAAACTTTGGATTTTTTTGACGTAAAAAAAATAGAGCTACTCCAGTTATAAGCAAAAATATAATTACTAAACCAACAGTTTCACGATATAGAGCTTCGCTCCACAAGGCGGTATCGTTCATCGACCTTTCCTGTCTAAATTATAGTCCTTAATTTTTTTGTATAAACTAGACCTAGATATTTGCAAGGTTTTAGCTACATCATCAATATCAGAATAAGTGTCCAACGCGCCTTTAACTACAGTAGCTTCAAAATTTTGAACAAGAGTTTGTAGGCCCAATTTGAAGTCAATGTCATCAGTTTTAACAACAACATTCGCCACATTTTCACTCTGATAAAGTATACTTTGTACATCTTCCTTTCGGATAATGGGTAGGGGAGCTAGTAACATGAGTTGCTCACAACATCTTTTTAATTCACGTATGTTCCCAGGCCAGTTATAGGACTTTAGAGCTTCTATTGCGTCTTCGCTTAAGGTTTTTTGTCTAACTGTATCTAAGGCAAAAAAATGTTTACAAAGTGCTTCGATATCGTCTGTCCTCTCCCGCAAAGGTGGAAGATTTATTTTTTTGCCATTGATTCGCCAAAGTAGGTCTTCTCTAAACTCACCTTCTTTTACCATTTCTTCTAAATTTTTATTTGTAGCAATAACTATTAGGCAATTTACATGAATGGGTTGTTTTGAGCCCACTCGTTTAACTTCTCCTGATTCTAAAAACCTCAATAATTTAACTTGTTGGCTAGAGGGTAGAGCTTCAATTTCATCAATAAATAATGTGCCACCATTTGCAGCTTCTGCTAAGCCCATTTTATTTTGATCAGCGCCGGTGAATGAACCTTTCATATGTCCAAAGAATTCAGATTCAAAAAGATTTTCAGGAATTGCAGCGACATTTACGGCGATGATGGGTCCTTGTCCGTTTTGTTGATGGATTAATTGAGCCGTTACCTCTTTACCCGTTCCGGTTTCGCCATCTAAGAGTATCGGTCCTTTTTCGCCCTTTAAGGCTGCGATTTGTTTTTTTATAACTTTTGAGCTTTCACTTTGCCCTACCCAAACAACTTCAGGTGTTCGAGCTCTATAAGTTGCTCTTTGCAGTAAAATAAAACTTTCAATTTTTTCCAAAGTAAGATGAACTTCGTCAGGGTTTAATGGTTTAGCCAAAAATCGAGTGGCTCCAGCTTTTAAAGTTTGTTCCATTAAATCTCTATTCAAATCACCGGACATAGCAATGATTTCTAAATGAGGGTGTCGGCTGTGTATTTTTTCAATTACTTGTACACCTTCGGCTTTGTGGCTATCTCCGTAATGCATATCAATTAAAGCGGCATGATAAGTATCTTCTAAATTCATTTCACTAGGGTGAGCATAAGCTTGAATTTCCCAGGAATCAGGAATGGCTAAAGGCAAACTCTCACGAATCAAAAGATCATCATCAACGACTAATAATTTAAAAGTATTTTGTATAGACATATCTCTAAACATAAGTGGTTTGCTGCTATAAGACAAATGAAGAACTTGCAAATTATAGTTTTTATGAGATTTTTTCAGTTCAAAGATTCTAGGAGACATAAATGGCCAAAAAAATTCTACTACTTGAAGGTATCCATAATTGTGCTGTTGAAAATTTGCAAAAGGAGGGTTTTCAAGTTGATTTAGAAGCTAGTGCTTTTAGTGGTCAAGATCTGATCAAACGAGCCAAAGACTATCAAGCTATTGGCATTCGTTCAAAAACACACATTACACAAGATGTTTTGAGGACTCTTCCAGAGCTGCGCGTTATAGGAGCTTTTTGTATAGGAACTAATCAAATTGATTTAGAGACGGCTAATATTTCTGGTGTTCCAACGTTTAATGCGCCATATAGCAATACTCGAAGTGTGGCCGAACTTGTCATTAGTGAAATGATAGCTCTAGCAAGAAAACTTGGCGATATAAATAACTTTGCCCATCAGGGAAAGTGGTTAAAATCAGCAAAAGGCAGTCATGAAATTCGAGGCAAAACTCTCGGCATAGTTGGTTATGGCCATATTGGCTCCCAGGTTTCAATTTTAGCTGAGGCCATGGGATTAAAAGTTATTTATTATGATATAATTAAAAAACTTCCCCTGGGTAATGCGCAATCTAAAGATACCTTAGATGAACTTTTAACTCTTTCAGATTTTGTTACCTTACATGTTCCACAAACTCCCATGACAAAGGATATGATTACTCATGAACAATTGAGTAAAATGAAAAAAGGATCATATTTAATAAATGCCAGTCGTGGAAATGTTGTAGTTATACCTGACTTAGTTATGGCTTTAAAAGATGGGCACTTAGCTGGGGCTGCCATTGATGTTTACCCTAAAGAGCCAGCTAGCAATGACGAGTTGTTTAGTTCAGAGTTGCAAGGACTTAAAAATGTAATACTAACACCTCATATAGGCGGAAGCACAGAAGAAGCACAAGAAGCTATTGGCATGGAAGTGTCTGAAAGTATAATCCGATATTTGAAATTTGGCTTTACCGGCGGAGCTGTTAATTTTCCAAATTTAGAAGTGCCACTTCATATTGATGGACATCGTTTAATGAATGTTCATAAAAACGTGCCAGGTGTTATGAGAGCTATCAATAGTATAGTTTCTGATGTGGGTGCAAATATACGTTCTCAATATTTAGCCACAGACAATGCAATTGGTTATGTAGTTATGGATATGGAGAAGGGAAAATTTCATGAGGCCGCTGAAAAAATAGCCGCTTTAGAAACATCTATTAAAACTCAAGTTTATTGATTAAAACATTTTTCCTGGGTTTAATATTCCATGTGGATCAAAAATTTGTTTAATGGCCTTCATGTATGCTATTTCAGATTGAGATCTTGTGTGATGTAGATAAGGTTTTTTTACCAAACCTACGCCGTGTTCGGCGGAAACACTTCCGCCCAGTTTTTCAATCATAGAAAATAGTTTATGGTCAACCTCGTGACACTTTTTTATAAACTCTTCTGAACTTAAATTTTTTGGTTTAAGTATATTTATATGTAAATTGCCATCTCCAATGTGGCCAAACCAAACAACATCAAACTCAGGATAGTCAGTTTTTAAAATTTCATCCATTTGATGCATAAATTCTGGGACCTTGGATATTCGTACAGATACATCATTCTTATAAGGCGAAAAGTCCGCAGTAGATTCAGTTATATCTTCTCTCAACCGCCAAATGTTAGTCGCTTGTTGTGAGTTTTGAGCCAGAGTTCCATCGAGAATATGTTCTTTGTTTACATTAGATTCAAATATTTCCATAGCCAGTTCTAATGTGTTTTCATTATCATCTTCGATTTCTAAAAGAACATAGTAGGGGGCTTCCATTTCAAGAGGACTATCTACATGACCCTGCTTTCGAATGTATTTAAGTGCGACATCTGTGAACATTTCAAACGCCACTAAATTAAACTCAGTAGAAAAAGACTTATAAATTTCCATCACAGATTCTAGTTTGGGGACTGCGAATAGAAAAACGTTTAGGTTTTTAGGTTTTCTTGTAAGTTGAATCTCACATTCTGTAATAAAACCAAGAGTCCCTTCACTTCCAATAAATAAATGGCGTAAATCATAGCCACTAGCATTTTTAACGAGTGAATTATTAAGGTTTAAAATTTCTCCGGTTCCGGTCACAACTGTAATGGCCTTGACCCAATTGCGAGTCAATCCATAGCGTATGACTTTAATGCCCCCAGCATTTGTTGCTATATTCCCGCCTATTTGACTCGAACCTCGGGCGGCAAAATCAACTGGATAGTAAAGATTTTTTTCCAGGGCAAAATTCTGTAAAGTCTCTGTAATAACTCCGGCTTCACAATGAACTGATTTTTCAATATCATCAAAACTCACAATTTTGTTCATTTTTTCAAATGAAACGATCACTTCTTTATTTAAGGCATAGGCACCAGCACTTAAGCCGGTCCTTCCGCCAGAGGGCACAAGTGCGACCTTCTCATTGAGTGCCCATTTAACAATTTGTTGGACTTGTTGTGTGGATTTTGGAAATAAAATAGCAGAGGGGTTCGGGGTAAAGTGTTTAGTCCAGTCTTTTCCATAAGTCTCTAAGGATTTGGAGTCAGTTAATATTTGATCTTCATTGAATTGGTCTTTTAATTGGTCTAAGTTCATGGGCTTAATTTACGCTGAGGCAATGTCTTGGTCAATGGCTGGTTGTAACCTTTTGATCAAGCAGAAAGCTGGGGATTGAGGTTGAAAATATGTCATACAAAAACTTAATATAAATAGTAAAATCTTGACCTGTGGCTTCCTCTGGAAACTCTGAACTGCGATAAATAAAAGTGTTGAGGCTTGTGCCGTTGATGGTCTCTTGTTCTACTATAAAATCAAAGTCCGACACAACAAATTCGTATTTACGTTTAGGTCGTGGTTTAAGTTTCTCAGTAAATTTATACTTGTAGCTTCCTTGTTCATTCTTGAACCCAAAGATTAGCAATTGTCTTTTTTTCTTATGCCATTGAAGTTCAAACTGGCTCCAATTTAAATAAAATTTGTATTCAACTAAATTTTCTAAATTTGGAATTTGAAAGTTAAACCAATTTCCAAGTTCAAAAGGTTTTAGTTGATTGCCCTTTCTGATCTGTAGTATTTCTTTGTAAAAGTGGATATTACATTTAAAACTTATCTTATCTTCGTAGCCGTCTTTTATTTTTTTTGATTCCCAGTGGATGGTCATGAGATGGCAATCATTCATAATTTGGTCTGCTGCTAAAACAATAACTGACCCCCTGTCTTCCACAAGCACTGTTTTAGTAGAAATATAAAGTAAATGATCTTTGAGTGGTTTAAACAATTTTTCTATTTGTAGATCTGCACTGGGAGCCAACGGGGAAAATGTTTGAGCATAAGTTGGAAAAATAAAACTGAAACAAAATAAAAAAAATAGTATACGCAAATTATTGTGGCCTTTTGTCAATAATACTTAATGTTCCATCTTGAAGTGATTGAATGTAACTTTTAATCATAGTCTGTACAAAATTAATATCTGCTGGTGTTGCTGTACTCAGTTTTTGATCTATTAAAACAAGCTCATCAAGAATTCTTTGGCTGGCTAATCCTGCTGATGGCGTTTGAGTTTCTGGTAACTTGTTTATGAAAAAGTTCAGTATGCCACCAAATATTTTTTTGATATCTAATAAAGCAACCTGTCCATAGTATAAGTAAAAATGTTCTTCTGATTGTTCACTTAGAGTTTTTGAGCTGTAGCCATACTTTTTTAATCCACTTTTTGTGAATTCAATCTGGTGGATAACGGGGTTTGAACTATGAGTTATTGGAGTGTCCACAGTATTGCCATCAGAAAAATCATAATTAAATTTATTGCTAAAAACAAAAGTTTGAATCATTTCTTTTTGAAAGTCCGCTACAATTTCAACCATAAGTTCACTAAAGGCAAAAAAACGTGTATATGTTTTTTTTGAAAGGTATTTACTTTCAATAAGAATAATTTCATTTTCTAAGTCATCTGAATACTTATGTACTATGTAAGGTTTAGATGTGGAGGCGATAAATGATCTATCTCCTATGATTATTTTATTAAATTCATTCTGAAAATCTTTAATAACCGGTTGTATAAATATATCTTCATAAAAAACAGTTTTTCCATTACAACCAATGTATTCGAATTGAAGCTCTGAACCTGAGTTTTTTTCTTTATGTTTATATCTAATGGCAGCTTGTGTTTGGTCAATTGATCTGTTGTTTGTTTCACAACCACTCGAGTTTTTATATTCGCGGTAATTTTTGCTATCATATACAATGTAGTTGTTGGGAAGTAGGCTCAGCTTAAGTTGAACTTCAGGCCAGAACTGTCTAATGAGTTGCATTGTGAGATTTTTATACTCTTCTTCAATTTTCGGATTTGAAAGTGCAGTTGTAGGAATTAAAAGAAGTAGATAAATAATAAGAAATCTTTTAATTATATTCATCGATACCACAACATTTCGTCTAGATAGCTGTTGTCATTTTGATTTGATCGATCTTCTTTTTCGTCTCTATTGTGCCAGCTTTCTTTTTTATCTCCTTGAAGTATATCCTTTAATTTATCTGGTGTATCAGTTGCAAACTCAGGTACGGTATCAATTTTTGGGTCAACTTCAGCTGTAAGAATAACTAAGAGTCGTGAGGCTTCTCCACCATTTTTTACTCCTGTAAATAAGCCAAAGCTGCTATCGCGATAATTGGCATAGACAATTGTGCTGTATAAAATTTTGGGGGTATTATTAATTAATTTATCATAAGATATTGGCAATTCTATTTTTCGAACACCAAAAGGCGTCCGATCACCATCAAATACAATTTGGTTTTGCTCATCAGTGGGCGCAAAACCAATATAGAGATTTAAGTCACTTACAACTACAGAATTCGCATCTTCCTCATCTAAGTACACGTTTCCAGAGAGCTCAAAGCCTAATTTTCCAAGTGCTGTATTAACAGGTCCATCTCTATGGTAGTCCTGGGTGTCTGAAAAATTAAAAGATAGGCCATGATAAGTGAGTTGGTACCTGTCTTCAATGCGCATAGCCTTTTCATTTTCAATAGCCGCATTTAACTGAATTCTTAACAAATTCGGAAGGCTTCCCACAAAACCTGTAACTTGCCCTGGTGTTGGTAAAAATGAGTTCCCCAACAAAGAATTGTTGGTAAAAGCTTTTCCATTCCAGAAGCCACTTACACCAATACCTAGATCTTTTAATACATCTTCAGATACGGCATAGATCTGAGCCGTGACACGTATTGGAGTGATGGTTGTTGCATTGTATTTTTGATCAATCTGTACAATTATTTCTTTTAACATTTCTAGGTCATTTGGATCTTTGGCAGAAAAAGAAATTTCTAAATTTCTGTTTCTACCAGCACCAGGGCCGATCCATATGAGGTCACTATCTAACCGCTCATTTTCTTCACCAGTAAAAGCTTGAGTCGCGGCTTTTCTTAAATCGTCAACAGTGAACACCGCTGGATTAATCAAACGATAAGTCCATCTTTCTGCTGTTTGATCAATTCTTGGATTTGCTGCTGTTAAATTTGAAAAACTAAATATTACTAAATTTAGATATAGAAACTTTACAAATATCCCCATATTTATCCCTTCCTTAATAGGGGGCTAACATAAATTAATCAATAATGCCATAGAGGTTATAGGTTGAGAAAAGAATTCACTGTAGTTTTGCTATCATTAGTAAATATTTTTACTGTAAAGCCCGAAATCGTGGATCTTTAAAAGTTTCTTCTTCTGAAGTGATAATTTGGTCCTTAATATCTTCCAGTATAGCCTTATATAAATCAATAATTTCTTGATTTACTTTGTCTGGAGATTCACTGCAAATTTTTTCCATTCTTTCGCTGATAATTGAAATAGGTGCAACCCCATATGTCTTACCTGAGCCTTTTAATTTGTGAAAAGAGTTGCGCAGTTCTGTAATTTTATTATTGTCAAACAAGTGTTGTATTTCTTTAATTTTTTCTGGGATTTGCTCAAGATATTCTTGTTTTAATTTTTTCAAAAGTTCGTCCATACTCATGATGCATTTTCCTGTTTTACTTTTATACTCGAATCACTCATATCCAGTTTCCAATTGGGAAGTGTAAAATAAAATGTTGAACCCTCACCAGGTTTTGATTCAACTCCAATAGCTCCTTTGTGTTGTTCAACTAATGCTTTTGCAATGGCTAAACCAAGCCCAGTGCCTTTAACAAGAGGGTTTTCTTCACTGGTAATTTGACGAAACTGTTGAAAAATAAGCTCTTGGTCTTCCGGGTCAATACCAGGACCTCGATCTTTAATTTCTATTCTTATATGGCCATTTTCACTTCTCATTGCACTAAGAGTTACAATACCCTTTTCTGGACTGTGTTTAATAGCGTTAGACAATAAATTTGTAAAAACTTGCTGAATTCTGTCGAAGTCCATAAAAATTAAATAGGGAGCATCTAATTTAAATTCGAGGGTTACATGAGCTGCCTCAGAAAAGCCAATAAGAGATGCAAAAGTTGTATTTACTAACTTATCTAAAGAATGCCACTTCTCCTTGAGCGGCAATTTTCTTGCTTCTATTTTTGTAAGATCTAAAATGTCATTAATTAAACGAATCAACCGTTCTGATTCAACATTTGCAATATTCACTAGGTTTTTTACTTCTTCAGGTAAAGGACCAGCAACTCCCTGTTGCAATAGTGACAAAGAACCTTTAATAGATGTTAAAGGTGTTCGCAGTTCATGACTTGCGATGCTTAAAAATTCTGATTTAGCGTGGTCGAGCTCTTTTAATTCATCAATATTGAGCAAAACTTGTTGAGCTAATGAATTAAATGTTGATTGTAAATTGCCCATCTCATTATTCTTGGGAACCATAAATTGGTAGGTGTATTTTTCATTTAAAAAATCAATCATTTTTTTATTGA
>JAGRAE010000289.1 GCA_020435005.1 Bdellovibrionales bacterium | reverse complement strand
TATAGTTGCTCCCAAAGGTATGGTAAAAGAGGCTATGGATCTATCTACACCCAATTTATTTTCTACAGCTTCTAGAGTTACGGGTAAGGTCGCACCACTACTTGCTGTGCTAAATGCAAAAATTGGTACATCTTTAAAGTTACGAAAGAATTCCCAAGGACTTAAACGAGCAATAAATTTTATCAACCCACAATAAGTAATCAATACATGGGCAATTAGCACAAATAAAACCACTAAAAAATACTTACCCAAAGGCAAAATTGCAGTGATTCCTTGTTCAGCAAAAACTTTGGCCAATAAACAAAAAACTCCATAGGGAGCTACATGCATGATTAACATGATCATTTTCATAATGACTTCATTAATATCATTAAAAAAATTAAGAACTCGCTTTCCCGACTCTCCAGTTAAGGCTAATGATATTCCAAATAAACCAGAAAACACAATGATCTGTAACATTTGTGCTTCTGCCATAGCTTGAATAGGATTACTTGGAAATATGTTGATAATCGTTTCCACCAAAGGAGGAGCTTCTTTTGCTTTAAATGAAGTTTCTGCTACCAAATTAAAACCAGCACCAGGTTCAACAATCAGAGCTGCTATCAACGCTAAACTAATAGCAATGGCTGTTGTAAGCAAATACAACACCAGCGTCTTGCCACCTACACTTCCTAGTTTTGTTATATCATCTAAAGATGCTGTCCCACACACTAGAGATACAAATACTAAAGGAACCACCATTACTTTTAAACTAGCAATAAATATCTTACCACCAGCATAGAATAAACCATTGAGGAGGTAATCTTGAACCCAATTATATTGATTCAATTGATTTAAAATTACACCTATAGTGACGCCCAAAAGCATAGCTATAAGAATCTTAGCGGTAAGACCTTTTGGTTTTTTTACTTTTAATGTCATGGGAATCTAATATTTATCTAACTATGGCTTGAGTCTATTCGCAG
>JAGRAE010000288.1 GCA_020435005.1 Bdellovibrionales bacterium | reverse complement strand
AAACTGCTCCCTTTAATTGCGGATGAAAAGTTATGAATATTTTCTGATCACTAAGGGGATCTGTCCGAATTTCAATCAGCTCACTAAAACTTTATTGTGATAATTAATGTAAATATCAATGTGATTTTGTAATTGATCGATTCTTTTGGTCGTTACCCAAGTTCTTCTCACCAACCTTGATATCGAATACCTCAACATGGCACAAGTATGATTTAACGAAAATAATGGATCAAAACCACCGGCTTTCAGCTCCCCCTGACCAACAACACATCCTCTTCGACCTTTGTACTGCAGGTGCCTGCAACCTGGAAAGTGTTGCTTCAAATGTGACGTGTAATGAGGGTTTTCATCCGACTCAAACAAAGCCCTCTCCTCAACGCATTCACTAATTTTTTGAAACAATCGAGTGCGTCCTTGTTTGCGCTCATCTTTTCTTGGACCGTATTTTTTTCTCGACTTTCTAGCCAGCAAGCCCTTGGCTGGCATACTGGAGACTTCTGCCCCTAAAACTAACCTTCTTTGCTTAATAACGGCTATGGTAATCGATAGGGGTTTCATTTTTGTGTGTTCAAAGGTTTCCATGTCATCAAATTGAATCTCGCAAACCGGAAAAAGTTTTTTTAGCCTTTTTTTGTGCTCTAAACGCGCCTTGTGGGCTAAGTATTCAAGCTTTCGGGCGACTGTTTTTAAATTTATTTTAAGCAACAACGCAATCCTTCTCAAACTGGCTCCTGATATTAGCTCTTTTTCTATGCGGCCGTTAACTCTTCTTAAGCGCTGACGGTAGCGAAGCTGGAAGGTGGCATCGGAGAACTCTTTTTTACAAATTAAACAGCGATAACGTTGAACGCGAATTCGTCCGGACTCTCGGACGAAGTAGCCATTTCGGACGTGTTGGGGAGCTAAGCTATTACATTTAGGACATTCTCGCTTCATGCTAAGCTAATTAGCAAAGCCTAAGCCTTATCAATAAATTATTGATGATTATCCGCAATTAAAGGGAGCAGTTT
>JAGRAE010000287.1 GCA_020435005.1 Bdellovibrionales bacterium | reverse complement strand
CAATTCGTGCAAAAATCATATAGAACTTGACGTAATTTTTGAAGCTCTAAAAACCCTGAGGTTAGCTTTTCATTACAAATTTGAATTTTCAAAAACCTTACTATGTTAAAAGCTCTGTGTACCGCTGCTGGTGCTTAAAACAAGGAATTAGTAGCACCTCCTCGTTGCTTTAAAAACGACCGAAAAAAAGTTAATGATATAGTTCCATCAAACATAAGGGCAAGGAGGTGTTTCTTGGATTTAAAAAAGCTCAAAGATGGAGAACTCTTAGATAACTTAAAACAATTTGTGCACAGCGAGCGGCAGTTATTAACAAAAATCCTGCATCACCTGAAAGAAGTAGAAAGGCGAAAACTTTTTTCGGATCTTGGTTACCGCAGCCTATTTGAGTATGCGGTAAAAGAGCTTAAATATAGTGAGGGCCAAGCCGGCCGCAGAATTCAAGCCATGCGGTTGATAAAAGAAATCCCCTCAATGGAAGAAAAAATCGCCAGTGGCCATTTAAGTCTGAGCAACGTCTCTCAGGCTCAGAGCTATTTTAGAGAAATGAAGAAATGTCTGCCACAACAAAAAATGCCGCTCAAAGATAAAATAGAAGTGCTAAAAAACCTAGAGGGTAAATCAGCCAGGGAGGGGCAAAAAGTATTACTTAAAATGCAACCCCAGGAAGTCACTCTGCCCAAAGAGCGAAAAAAGCACATCTCAGCGACACACACTCAAGTGAGTTTTATAATGACCAGTGAACTAGAAGTAAAAATAGAAGAGTTGAGATCTTTACTGGGCTACAAAGGAGCCGCTATGAATTTAGCAGAGCTAGTGGAGCATATGGTTGAGGTCAGTCTAAAGGAAGCAAAAATAAAGAAGTTTGGCAAAAAGCGAGTCACAAATTCAGAAAAAACTCCGACGTCGGAGTTGGCAAGCCAAAACCTATCACTGAGTGACGAGCTCGCTATAAATAATTTAGAAAAGTCTGTGCCATACAAAACCGCAGAAACAAAAAATTCTGATATCACAAAATCAGAAAAAACTCCGACGTCGGAGTTGGAAA
>JAGRAE010000286.1 GCA_020435005.1 Bdellovibrionales bacterium | reverse complement strand
TAAATAAGCCAAAAATTCCACCGCTTTGTGATTGGAAAAATTGAATCACTGCATTACCATCTACTCCAGGTGTAGGCACTGCCACACCAATTCTGTAAATGGCTAACATGCCAAGTGTAAATAGAATCCGACTTCTTAACTCTTTGGGTAATATTGCTGCATCTGTTGCTGCCACTATTTAATGACCTCTGCTGTTCCGCCAGCACCTTCTATAGCTTTTTTTGCACTCTCACTAAACTTATGAGCCTTTACAGTTAGCGCCTTGCTTAATTCGCCATCGGCCAAAATTTTAACAAGACCTGTACCTACAAGACCCATGTCTTTAAGCATTTGTGGAGTAACTTCACCATCTAAGTTGTTTAACTGGCTTATGTTAACGATGTTGTATGTTGTCTTAAAATTTGTATTAGTAAAGCCAAACTTAGGTAATCTTCTTGCCATTTGCATTTGACCACCTTCAAAACCACGCTTAATGGGTGCACCGGAGCGTGCTTTTTGTCCTTTGTGGCCTTTTCCTGCAGTTCCACCCCAGCCCGAACCATCTCCTCGGCCAACACGTTTTTTCTTATGGGTAGATCCTCTTTTTGGTTTTAACTCAGATAACAAGCTCATTTCTTTCTCCGCTTATTGTTCAATCTTAACTTCAAGTAAGTGTTGCATTTTAAATATTTGACCACGATTAGCCGGATTATCCTGTACAACAACTTCATCATTTATTTTTCTTAAACCCAGACATCTAATTGTGTCTTTTTGAGTTTGCGTGCTTCCAATTAAGCTTCTTTTCAATTTTACACGAAAAGCTTTTGCCATATTACACTCCAAAATTAGTTATTTGGCTTTTCATCAACAAGTTGATTTAAACCGTCTATAGTAGCTCTAACTGCATTGTGAGGATTTCTAGAGCCTACACACTTAGTTAAAATGTCTTTTATTCCCGCAGTTTCTAAAACAGCACGTACAGGTCCACCAGCAATAACACCAGTTCCAGGAGCTGCTGGAATCATTACAACTTTTGCTGAACCAAAAGTACCGATAACTTCATGAGGAATTGTGCGATTATCTTTTAATTTATAAGATTTTAATTCTTTTTTAGCTATTCTTGTCGCCTTGCCAATAGCCTCAGGTACTTCACCCGCTTTACCTGTACCAAAGCCAACTTCTCCCTTGCCATTTCCTGCAACCACTAATGCAGCAAAGGAAAATCTTCGACCACCTTTAACAACTTTGGCTACTCTATTAATTGCAACAACTCGTTCCTGAACTTCTTGTTGTGTTTCCACTCATTACTCCTTAAAAATTTAACCCGGCTTCGCGAGCACCTTCGGCTACAGCTTTTACTCTTCCGTGAAAGACATAACCACTTCTATCAAAAACTACATTTTTAATATTTTTCTCTAAAGCTTTTTTTGCTAGCTCTTCACCTACAGCCTTAGAACCATCTTTATTCGAAGCTTTTCCTAGCATTTTTGTTGAAGCTGTAACTAGCGTTTTTCCAGTCGTATCATCAACAATTTGAGCATACATGT
>JAGRAE010000285.1 GCA_020435005.1 Bdellovibrionales bacterium | reverse complement strand
AATTTGTTTTTATTGGCGCAAAGAATGTTTTGAAGAACACAGAAAAAATTTATTTTGAAACCAACGAACAAAACTACCATAGATATGGTTACTCTGTTCAAGATGTACTAAAGTTACTATCTAACTATAATTTTAAATTTTATAATTATTTAGACTATAAATGGGTGCCATTTAACTCAAAAAGTCCACCACCAAATAATTTATTGGCTAAAAGAAATTAATTAAGCCTATATTTTGTATTAAGGCACTAGTTTATTTTACTAATTCCATAATCACATTTAAGTTTTGCTGGTAATTTGTTCGCTTAAGCAATTCTTGGCGTGCCACTCTTCCCATTTGTTTAATTTTATGTGGTGACTTTTCTAGCTCTTTTAATATTTCTAACAAAGCTTGCCAATCTCCTTGCTCAACTTGATAACCAGAAACATCATTGTCAATGAGATCAAATGCAGAACCCACGGCCGTCGTTGTCACAACAACTTTTTCCATAGCCATTGCTTCATTAACTGTAAAGCCCCAACTCTCATATGAAACCGAATCCTCTTCGTCAAATCGAGAGGGTAATACAAATATATCAGCATCTCTAAAATATGATTTTCTTTCCTCCACCGTACAGGAGCCCAAGAAGTGTACTTTACTGTTTATATCTAAACCACTAGCTAAGCTTTTACACTTTTCCAAGTATGGTCCATCACCAATCACGAATAATTCACTATTTTCTAAACCTGTCATAGCTTCTAACAACAAATCCAGTCCTTTGTACTTTACCACTCGCCCAAGATAAAGAATCTTAACAACATCTTGTTTAGATCTAATTAGTTCACTGTGTTTTGCTGTTTCTGGCCATGTTTCAGTCATTAAATCTACAGTTGTATTTGTGGCGATCTTTGTTTTTTCAATAGGATAGTTATATTCTGAATTCACAAACTCTTGAGCTTTTTTCCCAGTGAGAATCATTCCATCAACAACTTTTGGCACTATAAACTGAATCCAAGGGCGCATCATGTAATGTAATTTACGACACAAAGGATATCGCCATGTCTCCTCAAATAAATATATTTTTTTACCAAAAAGTTTAAGCAATGGAGCCATAAGTAAAAAAGGAACAGAAGTTGAAATACTAAAAATTATTTTCTTGTATTTAAACAGTTTTAGTAAATCAAAGGAAAAGCCCTCAACTGGCAACCACTTAACTTCCCTACTATTTATATATTTATAAGGAAAGTCAGTAAGAATATCTTCAACTTCTTTTTTCACAATTTCATTATTTGGGTGGCTGGTAAAAAAAAAGTCCACTCCGTTTTCACCTAATAATTTAAACAATGGCGCCCTATAAGTTCTAATGAGAGGGTGAACAAAAACAATTTTATTCATTTACTCGATACTCTGAAGGCTGGGAGCGCTGTTAAGGAAATCGCAGTTAAAAATAAAAATAAATGTAAGACTTCTCCATCAAAAAAATTAGCCTCTGTAAGCCCTGAAATATGAAGGCAGATAAATGCTCCTATAAATCCAACAAGTAAACCATAGTTTAAAGTGTTTTCATCACTAGTTTTTATTCCTTTAATACCATC
>JAGRAE010000284.1 GCA_020435005.1 Bdellovibrionales bacterium | reverse complement strand
AGTTTGACAGGCTGATAAAACATAAACAAAAATCAATAAAGTTAAATTTTTCATAAGTAATAACTGAACAAATTCCCTCAAAAATGTCAAAAGGTTCCAGGTTCTAACTGGTAGCAATATCGCTTAGAGTGCTTAATTACCATCAATAAGAACCTGAAAGGTCAGAAATAATTTATTTATTATTTTCAATAAATTCTTTTACCGCTCGATTACAGAAAGGATGTCTTTTTGAAAAATTATTGGCTAATACACAGTATGGCAAATAGTCATTTTCAAAAATTTGTTTTGCATTTAATACAGAACCAATGGGTTGAGCTTTAGATGCACAATCTAATTCAAGCTCCCCGCTCATTTGAATTGCATCTTCGTTTTTAAACAATTTTTGGAGAGTTTCTAGATCCGTCAAGTTTATCATTGGACTCTCAAATGGGAGTTGATTCGACAGTCTCTGATTATATACATACTTAGCGCTCTTTATATTAACGCCATCAAATGTGATCTCAATATTTTCTTCAATACTTAAAACTTTGTACACATCTTTACCTATAGTTTCATCATAACCGGTTACTACTATATCAAAAATGGGCTCGTCTAATGAAAACACTAATTGATTGTTAATTGATTTTACATTGTCCCAATCAAAAAGTGGATTGCGTGCTGAAGGGTAACCTATTCTACTCTTCGCATGCTCTTTGTCAGCAAGACCTAATGTGCGAGCATTGAACTCTAAATGGCCACGATCTAAACTTTGTTTCACATATGCAAAACTTTCACCGTTTTCAGTTAGGCTCTCATTGTAGTGTGCATTATAAATATCAATAAAATCTGTATATTCATAGTAATCTATAACTGAAGTAAATGATTCAGAAATTAATTTATCTAAGTATACGCCCATACCTGTGGGTCGGTGAATAATCCAGTGATAGGGAATTGACATGCGATGTGGATAGTCAGTTAAATAAAGTTTCGCAGCCTCATCGTCGACTCTCCGAAACCATTGCGAATCAACATCTTTTGTTGTTTGACAAGCGACAATGTCTTCTTCGAGTCTAAATTTTGTAGTATAAGCCATGGCTCGAGCATAAATATCTGTTTCTTTGCTCTTACCTACGCCCAATAAGTGGTAAGCTTCGTGGAGCAAACGCAACTTGGCTTCTTCAATGTATTTATCCAAATCTTTATCGCTCAATACATTTACATTAATCACACTGTGGGATTTAAAAAATCTTCTGGCAGCAATAATCTGCGGTTGCCCCTTATCATCAACGCCGTAATCGAACATCAGTTCTTTATTGTGACGATATCGTGGAACTTCAGGTTCTCGCCTAATATTTTCAAAGAGTTCGGCAAACTTTGCTTGCGTCCACTCTTTTGGCAAATTGGACCATAAAATGGGTGACGAATTTTTAATCTCTTTGGCCAATTCACGGCTTGCACGGTCTAAAACATAGTCTGAGCTTTCATCGCTAAAACCGCCGCCGCCTGAGCTTGAACCCATCTCAGGTTTGTTTTTAGAGTCTGTAATGTAAATAACTTCCTTTTTAGGGTTACAGGCCAATAGTAGGGCTCCAGCGAGTGTTCCGCTGATTAAGGTCTTGAGTTTCATGATTACCTCCTAATTCAAGTTTTATACCTAAAATCAATTAATTAATGCGTTACGTTATTTATAATTGGAGGCCGTTAAAAAATATAGATTAATTTAATTAAAAATATGTATT
>JAGRAE010000283.1 GCA_020435005.1 Bdellovibrionales bacterium | reverse complement strand
TAGCCCGGAAGATAGCTTCACTGTCATTATGTTTATTAAAAAATAATGACACTTACAATGACAATTATGACGAGTATTTGCGGGAGAGGAAAGAATTACGATTGTACATCGTCGTTCTGGCACACATTTTCAATCTAAGTTTTTTCAATTAAATTGAATACACAACATACACATGGAGGTGAATGTGGAATTAGAAGTTTTAAAGAAAAAAGTAAGTACATATAAGGGTCCGAAAGGGCGAGTGAGTATTACAAGCAACGAGTTGTTATTAGAGATTTTATCTGCATGGGAACAATGGACGGGTCCGGCTGAAGGTTTTTATAAGGCATTGGGGATTAGCAGGAATGGAATTTCCTCAATTATTGGAAGAGCAAAAAAACTACGCAGGGAAGGCTTTCCTGAGCCAGATTTCAAAGAGATTCAGGTGGCTGATCGGCCGGTATCAAATAGTGATTGCAGTGGTGCGGAGATTATTTGGGATAACGGCAGATTGATAAGATTCCGCCAGGTGGAATTACTCATAGATTTTTTAAAGAAGGTCGTATGATTAATTTTAATCGAAGAACCCGAGTTTTTGTGAGCAAAGAACCAACAGATATGCGGGCTTCTTACGATACTTTATTTTCTAAAGCCAAGGGGGTTTTAAACCAAGACCCCCTTTCTGGGCATCTATTTGTTTTTATCAACGCTAAAAGAACATCGATCAAATGTTTATACTGGGATGGCACAGGACTTGTGCTTATCTGCAAACGTCTAAACAAGGGGACGTTTTCTCGTATCAATCCATTATTTAAAGGAGAGGTAGTTTTAACGCCAGCTGAATTTGCATTATTTTTTGAGGGTGCAAGTTTTGAGAGGAGATTTATTGATTCTCCAAAAGAAAAAAGATTCCCAGTGAGTCAAGAGTTGCCACAGAGGGAGATATCTATTTAGTCTTACTTTTGTGAGTCAGACAGAATTTAACGAAAACTTTAGTTCCACAAAATTTGATCATCTTACAAGAGAGGATTTAATCCAAAAAAACTCTGTTTTGGAGAGCGAACTTTTTTTAGCTTTTAAAGAAATCTATCGTTTAAAAAATCAAAATTTAACAGATGATCAATTAAAACTTGTGATGAGTGAGCAACTTGGAGAGTTACAAAGTACAATCTACGGTGCAAGTTCTGAGAGGTATAAGAAGCCGTCGAAAAATAAAGAACCCAAGTTGCCACCAATGCCAAGGCCCAAATTGCCGTCTGAGCGATATCCAAATGTTCCCGTCCGTGAAGAGCTTTTGCCATTTAATGAAGTACCCACTTGCGATGCTTGTGGAAGTGCTCTTGTGGATTCAGGAATGACAGAAGATTCTGAACAGCTTAATGTAATTCCAAAAAGATTTGAAATTGTTCGTTGGGTGAGGCCCAAGTTTCGTTGTAGCTGTCATTCTTGTATTAAGTTACCACCAGTTCCTCCTCGCATTATCCCTGGTTCGAGTTATTCTGACAAAATGATCCTTGATGTGGTGGCAAGCAAGTACTGTGATTTAATTCCCGTTCAGCGATATGTAGCCATGGCAGCAAGATCTGGCCTAAAGGGTCTGCCACCACAGAGCTTAATTGAACTTACTCATCAATTTGCACAATTTGTAAAACCCGTTTATGAGATAATTAAGCAAGAACTGAAAACATCAAGAGTCCTTCATGCGGATGAAACTCCACACAAAATGCTGGAAGGTAGTGATACAAAATCTTGGTACTTGT
>JAGRAE010000282.1 GCA_020435005.1 Bdellovibrionales bacterium | reverse complement strand
CAATTTCTGAAGTGCAAAGAGAGCTTGGCTTGGAAAGAGTCTATAAGTTAGCTAGTAATGAAAATCCTCTAGGCTTAAGTCTTAAAGTGAAAGAAGCATTAATAAATGCACTCGATGATTTAACCCTCTATCCAGATGCATCTTGCTATAATTTAAATTTAGCAGTTTCAAAGTACTATAATATTGCTAGTGAACAATTAGCATTTGGTAATGGATCTGAAGAGGTTATTGATTTACTAATTAGAGTGTTTTGTTCACCAGGTGAAGCAATTTTGACAAGTTCACATTCTTTTTTGATATATAAATTGAGTGCTCAGGCTTTTCAAGTCGAGACTCTTGAAACACCTATGAAATCAGATTTAAAATTTAATCTTGAAGCTATGAAAACCGAGTTAGAAAAAAATTCGGATAAGATCCGTTTAGTATTTATTGCTAACCCTAATAACCCCACCGGAACTTATGTAAATGAAGCAGAATTAAGAGATTTTATTGAGTTTAGTCAAAGATTTGAAAATACTCTAATTGTCATAGATGAAGCCTATAATGAGTTTGTTAGGGCAAAAGATTATCCAAAAACAGAAACTTGGTTAAACGAGTATAAAAATTTAGTTCTTATTAGAACCTTTAGTAAGGTTTTTGGATTGGCCGGATTAAGACTAGGAATTATTCTAGCTAATCCTGAATATATTTCTTATTATCATCGAGTGCGCAAACCTTTTAATGTTAACAGTTTGGCCCAAGTCGCTGGTGTGGCCATACTTGAAGATCAAAACTATCTCAAGGAGAGTCAAAGAATAAATTGGGAGGGTTTAGATTATTTTTACAAAGAGCTTGATAAGTTAGGTTTAAAATACTGGCCTTCCCAAGCTAATTTTGTTTTGTTTGAAACCCCTCAGTCCGGAATAGAAGCTTACAAGCTACTTCTACAACAAGGAATTATTATGCGACCTGTCGGTGGTTATGGTTTAACTAATTATTTGCGTTTAAGTGTAGGAAAGTCTGAGGAAAATCACGCAGCTATTGAAGCTCTTAAAAAAATACTATAAGCTCCTGGCAAATGAATAAAATACCTGTAATAACCATTGATGGACCAGCTGCGTCTGGAAAGACATCGGTAAGCCGCGAACTTGCCCAACGTTTTAGTTGGTCTTGGGTATCAACGGGAGCATTTTACCGAGGAATTGCTTTTGTAGCTTTAAAACAAAATGTGGACTTAAATGATGAAGCCGCACTTATAAAAATTGTAAATAGTGATTTATGGGAAGTTTGTATGAGCCCCGATCGCACACAATTTTTATATAATAATCAAGATGTGACAGACGAAATTTACAAGGAAGAAATGGGCTCAGCAGCAAGTCAAATTGGTCAACATCAAAAATTGCGCAGAAGTTTATTAGAGGCCCAAAGAAACTGTGTGTCTAAAGTAGAGGGTTTAGTTGCTGAGGGCCGTGATTGTGGGACGGTGGTATTTCCTGATGCCGATGTTAAAATTTATTTAACGGCAAAAAGTGAAAATAGAGCTAAAAGACGAGCAGATGAACAAGGAGCTAGCTTTGAAGAAATGGCTAAAGCTCAAAAAAGAAGGGATAAAGACGATCAAACCAGGGTTGCAGCTCCCTTACAAGTCCCTGAAAATGCTCATGTTGTGGACACTAGTGATATGGACCTCCAGCAAGTCGTCGAACATGTAGATAGTATTGTGCGTGCTGAACTCAAAATTTAAGTCTATTTCCCTTTGACTTTGTGAGTAAACCCTCTATAACCACTATATTCCGTTATTCCGGAAAATATATAGGACAGCTTTGTAAAAAGTTGATCCGCAAGGAGGTATTTTTTGACTATGGTGGATAGTAATAAAACCAACAAGTCTAAAGC
>JAGRAE010000281.1 GCA_020435005.1 Bdellovibrionales bacterium | reverse complement strand
GGAAGCCCATTGCCAAGATAGGGAAATTCTTCTCCTTCAATAAACTTTTTTATTGGATATTGTCGTCTTAACTTTTGATTATTGTGTTGAATTTCTTCGATCCAACTTTTGTGGTTTTCCAAAAAACTTAAGATTTGCTTTTGAGTTACAAGTTTGCCGGCTGTTACCTTTATGGTACTATTCAAATGCACTTGTACACTTATTTGTCTTTTGAAGGCTATTTTTTGTATTTCTAATGGGTAGCCTAAAAAATCCTTATCCATGAGTTAATTTTTTCACTATTTTTAATGGGTTTCCAAGTAGAATTCTACAATGGAGACAATTATTCCCTAACTTGTAAATTTTAACTATTGGCTTTTAATAAATTTATGATAACTCAGTACGTAAACAGGGGGAATATTATGAAAAAAATTATTCTAGTCTTATTGTTGATATTCTTAGGAAGAACCATTCTTGCTGACGATTACCTGCAAGATGACATGCCCATCAAAGAACATATGTTGAAAATGGATCGTTTTCGCGATGCTTTTTTTGCCGCTCTCGACGATCCCAATGCTAATGATGAAGAAAAATTAGTTCATTTAAAAAACCTGCGAGTCCACTTTCATCGTCTCTTTCCAAAAACGCCCTATAAGATACAGAATTACGACAAGACGGAATATCAAAAAGCAGAGTTGCGCTATCAAGCTCAAATTTTAAAATCGCTTTCTTGGACTATAGATATGGAAAAGGCGATAACAAAAGAAGCCAACACCGCTGAAGAGAAAGAAAAGAAAGACAAACTTGTAAAAGATCTATCCCACCAGTTAAATGTTATTGTGGGTAAAGGCCACGTTGAATTTCGATAAATCCACTCGTGCTTTTTATGATCTCACTCCCCACCAAGTGATGGATGCGGTTGATGAAACCGGCCTTACGCCGACGGGTGAGTATATACAACTCAACTCTTATGAAAACCGAGTCTTTGAAGTTAAGTTAGAAAATCATCCTCCAGTTATTGTAAAACTCTATCGTCCGGGTCGCTGGTCACGAGAAACAATTTTGGAGGAACACTTCTTTCTTCAAGAGTTAAAAGAAGCACAGATGCCGGTGATTGCCCCCATGGAGTTTAAAAAGTTAAAAGATCAAACTCTATTTGTACACAACCACATGTATGTCACACTTTTTCCAAAAGGTTTGGGGCGTATGCCTCAAGAACTATTCAAAGATGACTATATAAAAATCGGTCGACGCTTGGCTTTACTGCACAATGTAGGACAACAAAAAGTCGCCAAATACCGTCCTTCTTTAAAGGTAGATGAATTTGGTTATCCCGCCTTAGATGTTTTAGTGTCTTGGGTCGCTCCCGAAGTGCGTACTCGCTATTTTGCAGCGGCTGAAACTATTTTAGAACACCTTGATGATGTATTAATAGAAGAAAATTTTATTCGGATCCACGGTGACTGTCATCGAGGCAACTTACTGCAAACGGACCCCAAAGAGGGTGAGAAAACTTTTTTCTTTGTTGATTTTGACGATTTTGTGAATGGCCCTGTAGCCCAAGATTTTTGGATGCTCTTTTCTGGGCACAGTGAATCACAACAGGAATTAGAGTGGTTACTTTCTGGCTACGAGGAGTTAAGACATTTCCCAGATGAACAACTTGAGTTGTTTCAACCCCTTAGAGGCCTAAGAATCATTCATTATGCCGGCTGGATTGCCCGCCGCTGGCAAGATCCCAGTTTTCCCAAGCTTTTTCCACAATTTGAAGATTACTCTTATTGGGCTGAAGAAACAGAGATCCTTGAAAAAATCGCTTGGAACCTATAGATTGCTGTTTTGAAAACAAAATTGTCCTAAAGTAGACTGATTTTAAAATATCTACTTGATGAAAATTTTGTTGGGGCCGGGTCCCATACAATAGAGGCCTTTGTGAACCCCGCCA
>JAGRAE010000280.1 GCA_020435005.1 Bdellovibrionales bacterium | reverse complement strand
GTTAAACTACCACTGGGCCCAACTTCACCAGAGATTCCTATAACATCTACATTATATTTATTAGTTAAATCGACAAACTCTTCTAGCGTAGAACCAAATGAAGTTTTCATGCTTTCTTGTATGCCAATTTGAGCAAAAACAGGAATGTCCGAATGAATTTCTTTTACGGCTTGCAGACCAGTTTCCAGTTCGCGTAAATCATGAAAAGAGGTAAATAAAATAGCGTCTACACCTTCTTCAATAAATATATTTACATTCTTTTGAAAATAATTTCTTGCTTCATCAATACTTGTTGGTCCCAATGGTTCAATAACTACACCCAATGGACCAATAGTACCTAAGACGTAAACCTCATCGTTTGCTACTTCCTTAGCTAATTTACACGAAGCCCTTAGTATATTTTCGTGTTGTTCAGGAATTCCATTTTTAATTAATTTGGGCAAAACAGCATTGAAGGTATTCGTTTTTAAAAAACTTGCTCCTGCCGCTTTATAACTTTTTGAAACTTCTCTAACTGCTTGAGGATCTGTAACACTCAATTCCTCAAAACTTCTATTTATGTAATAACCTTTGTCATAAAGTGCAGTAACTAAACCACCATCAGCGACAATTGGGTCGTCTTGTTGAATAAATTTTTTTAAATCAATTTTCACTTTGCCTATACTCTCTTGTATTCATCTTCGTAACGAATAATATCATCTTCCCCAAAATATGTACCTGTTTGCACTTCTATAAAGACGAGTTCTTCTGGACCAATATTGTGTATCCTGTGTTTTACATTTTGTGGAACATAAACAGACTCACCAGGTTTTAATGTGCTGACCTTTTCATTCAATGTTACTTCAGCCAATCCAGAAACTATAACCCAATGTTCAGCACGTTGACTATGAGATTGATATGAAAGTTTGGCGCCTGGATCTACTGTAATCTTTTTACTTTTAAATGACTCTTCATCTCTGAGAATTTCAAATTTACCCCAAGGGCGAATCTCAAAGCTTTGCTCACTGCCTTCTGGCACGCCAGCAACACGAATTGTATTTACTAAATTTTTTACTTTTTCAGATTGACCTTTTTGAGTCACTAGTAATGCATCGGGAGTATCTACTACAATTAAGTTCTTAACGCCCACAAGTCCAATAACTTTATCCTTTATTGAAAAGACAAAATTATTGGCAGATTCCTCACTAAACACACTGGCGTGAGAATCAATTCGGTATTCTGGGAGCTCATAGGCAATTCTTGCCAATTCATCCCAAGATCCCACATCACTCCAGCCCAGTTTGCTTGGTAAATGCACCTGATCTGTCAACTTTTCCATAATTCCATAATCAATACTCTGAGCTTCTAAGTTGGCATAAATTGTTTTTGCATTGGAGAGGTCTTCTTTGATTTGGGTGATTTTATGCCATAACTCAGGCATATAAGTTTTAAAGTTTTCAACCATGGCAGTAGCCTTGAAAATAAACATCCCAGAGTTCCAAAAGTGTTTACCTGAATCAACAAATTCCTGTGCTTTGTTCAAGTCGGGTTTCTCACAAAATTGTTTCACCTTATAAGCAACAACTTCTTCTCCAGGATTAATTGGTGAGTCTAAAACTTCGATATAACCATAACCAGTTGCTGGATACTTAGGCTCAATACCTATAGTTACAACCCCTGAAGATTTTGCTAATTCTTCTGCTTTTTTTGTTACTTTTAAAAACTCATTAGTATCAGTAATTAAATGATCCGCAGGAAAAATACCTATAACTTCTTGTTCAAAACCTTTTAGTTGCATAAGATGGCAAAGTAATGCAATAGCGGGAGCTGTATTTTTTCCGTAGGGTTCACATATTAATTGATCATCACTTAATGATACTTCCTTTAAAACTCTCAGAGTCATAGCCCGCATACTCTCGACAGTTAACAAATAAGTCTTTGAGCCTAAAGAGGAGACTCTCTCTATAGTATTTCTTA
>JAGRAE010000027.1 GCA_020435005.1 Bdellovibrionales bacterium | reverse complement strand
CTAATAGGTATATATAAAAGGCATCTAATAGGTATATATAAAAGGCATCTAAAAGGTATATATAAAAGGCATCTAATTTTCAAATTATATGCAATTTATCGGTTGTTAGGCTTTACCATAAAGGCTTTTGAGAATTTTTAAAGTTAAATTTAATAAACTTGCACTAGAAGTTTTAAATGAAAGGTGACAATGCCCACAATTTGATAGATAGGCCTGTTTGTTTTACGTAAATTGTCACTGAAGCTTTAGTTCAGGTAGGCGTATTTTCCAGCTCTCAACACAAAAGCATAAATGTGACAGCCTTTGCATGGAGTTTGTAAAATCAATTTACACAATAAGCTCAGGAATGTATTTATCACGCAATAATTTTAGATACTTAACTACTGGAATTGAAATTGCTAATAGGAACTTCATGGCGAAAATGTTCTTGAACTTGATGGATAATGGTGTCCCAAGAAAATAGAATGTTACCAAGAGTTCTTATAGTTTATGGATAGTAGAATCCTTAAAAATAAAACATATTAAATAGGTGTAAAATGAGAAAAATAATATTGATAACTTTAGTTTATTCGTTTTCAGTGTCAGGTTACTCCGCAAATATAAGTCAAAGTGATAAATTATTTGGCGAGCCAAGAGAAAATACAGTAGGCCAAATTCTTGCTGGATTAGGCGATGCATTAGCTGCTGCAGTTTCTGCTGGGCTTTTTATTGCGAATGAGGAGGATGGCAGCGATTATGATAGGCGATCTCATGAAAAAAAAGTACTTTTAAATGAAGCACAACAGGACTATAAAAAAGTTTCAGACATTAGAGCTGTTGAAGATATTGATGCATATAAGTTTGAACTGAATCTCGAAAAAGAGAAGTTAGAAAAAGAATTAGAATTGGAAAAAAATGTCGGTTCTACTAAAGATAAACTGCAAGACAAATTAAAAAATGTAAATGCGATTTTAAATGATATTCAAAATGGTAAGATTGTTTCTATGAAATCTAAAGCTTTACTTTTAGAAGTCGCTCAGAAAAATTTAGAGTCAGCAACTCGAACTTTGATCAGTGAATATCCTACTCATCCTATCTCTGCCTCAAAAAGTGCTTTTCGAGCTATTTATGCCGGTGGCACAATATTTTTTGTAAGTGATATTGTGGGAAGAGTTTATGTATGGCACGGTTTAGATGCTGAACCTGGATTTAGTCCTGCGGCTACGGCTATTAGAAACGTCTTTTTTGGACAAGAATAGAGGTGTAAATCTTTGATAACCACAAAAAGATATGCGTGTATTTAGTCTAAGTGTAATTATATTAGTTTTTTTGGGGGTCATGCCTATTCATGCTGCTTGGCCTAATAACTTCTGTCAAAACGCACTTAATAATAATATAAATGAAAGAATTTTAAATAAAGCCAAACAGGCAACCAGAAAATTAAAGCAAAATACTTTTAATTATATAAAAAAAGTAACAGACACTCGTGGCCTAAGGCTTTTTTTGAAACCTGTTGAATCACAAGAGGAACTTATTGCAAATGGCTTTTTATCGCCAAAAATTCATGATAAAAATAGAAAGGGTTTTATAAGTACTTTATTGAGTATTTTTACTTATATACCTGAAAAAATATCTTCGATATTGGGAAAATCTATATCTGGAAATCAAAATTTAAATTTTACTCCCCTTGCTGGCTTTTATCATAACTTAGTAAGATTACCAGTTGCTAAATTGACAGAGTCCATTCTATATGAAAAATTGGAACCTAGTTTTTTAACAAATTTTGTGGCTTCACTTGTACTTGCTCTCCATATAAACCTAGCCCTTGATGAAAAAACCATTGATCATATGCGTTTTGAAGTTGAATCCAACAAATCTGTATATCTTCAAAATATTGAATACGATATAAGGTATGAAAAAATTAAAAGAAACTTAAAAGCCGGTACTGTATCTGAAGAACAAGCAGTAGAAAAGGCATATGCAATAAGTTTGGTTTTTAATCAATATTATACCATAAAGTCTAAGGAGAAATTACCCCCTAGCTTGGAAGATGAATTAGAACTTTTAGATAGCTATTTATTTTCGCATTTAAATAATATTATTTTGAGAGGAGTAACGCCTACTGAAGGTTTTTATGTGCCTGAGTCCTCTGTTGGTAACTTAAATGAGAACCAGATATTACAATTATTTAAGAATTCACATTTTAAGTATATGATGTATCAAGCCGTTTTTGAACTGGTAAAGGACACCGATCTTGGTCAGAAGCTTAAGTTAATGGAGTATGAACTTGGCAGTAATAATATTAATTGGCTTACAAAAAGTACTCTTAATACAAGATTACAGGAATTGGAGCTAGAGGGTAAAATTTCTTCAGAACAAAGGATTTCAGCATTACAACTTTATGTAGAATGGTATGTGAAGTTTTTGGATTGGAGTGTATTAGGGGTTACAAGACTTAGTGTTGACGAGAATGGTGAGTTTACCAATATTCCGTTAACCCTTGATGAAATTCAATTTGAAATACTAAATTTATTCGTATTTGAAAATTAAAATTAAATGTGTTTTTTACAAAAAATGAAAACGCAGAAACTAAGCTTTTAAGCTCAAGTATTCAGTGTTTTTAGTCATAAACTTATCTACAAACCAACAGGTGGGCTTCACTTTTTTATTAGTGCTTTTAGCGAACTCAAGGGCCTCTTTAGCTAGGAGTTGAGCTAAACCTTGTCTTCGACACTCTTCGGGCACATAAGTTCTGTAATATTCTAGCGTTTCACTATTTAGTTCACGGTATTCTAGAACAGATTCTGTTCCCCCACAGGCAACAGTAAACTTATGCCCTTCTTTGTTGTGTAGTACTTGACTCATTGTCGCTTCCTTTATTCATTTCAATAAATTTTATTATAGAATCAATTGTATTCTTATCTTTTAAAATTCTATTATGACCAAGGCCATCTGTTAACAAAAAGTTTGCTGATGCTGATATATTTTTTATTTCGTCAATGACTTTTATCGGAACTTGTTTGTCTTGTTTGTCATGAACTATCAGCACAGGGGCAGCATGTATGGAAACAAATTTTCCCAGCTCGAAGTCTTTTATGCGTATGTTGTGTTTTTTTTCTAGTTTAGTAAATATGTATTCATTTTGCAGAGGGGAAAAACCTACAGCATTGCTAAAATTAGTTAACACCTTACTCAGTTTATTTGGTGAACCTATGCTTACAAAAGGAATATTTTTAAGTTCTTTATATTGAGATATTGCAAAACCTGAACTAAAAGCTCCAAAGCTATGACCTATAATCGCCTTTATAGGTCCAAAAGAGGAACTGAGATTTTTAATAATTTTAGCAGTATCGATGGCTGTCAATTGTGATAGTGAAGATAAACCATGGCCAGGTAAATCCACGGCTAAAACTCGGTAACCTTTATCGACACAGGCATTAAAAAAATGGGTGAAATCACTAGCAGCTCCTTCCCATCCATGAACAAATAGTACAGTTTGTGTAGATTGTCCTAAGCTGTATACGGCAATTTTCTTACCCATTAATTTTATATAATTTTGTTGAATTCCTTTTGGCAAAAGATGATTTTTTTTTCGTCGTTTTAATGGTGTTGTAAAAGCATGCAACCCTAAGTTAGCGGCGGCGATGGGGTGTATATTTGAAATTACATTTAAACCTGTTTTAATAAATTTATGTGTTTTTGATTTAACTACAAAATCTTTTTCTTTATTTGCGGCCATATATACCTCAATTTTTATAACGATTTAACCAATCATTAAATGCATCTCTGAATAATTGTGATGCTGATTTAAATTCTAGTGTTCTTAAATAAATCAAATGACCTATAATTATAGAGTACAACTCAAATGTCATTTTTTTTGAATCACAATTAGAGCTCAAGTCTTTTTGTTCAATACATAAATCTATACTTTTGTTGAGTGATTTAATAAGTTGATTGGTGTGTTGTTGAATTTTATCTTTAACAGGGCCAGGCCTAGAATCATATTCAATCGCTGCAGCAATAAAAGGACAAGTACCCCCACCGTCTTCTTTATACCAAGTCAACCAATTATTTACGATAGCTTTTAAACGGGGAATTCCTCTTTTTACTTTTAATGATTTTCTAAAAACATCATCGCTGAAAGTTTGAGCGGCATGATCGAGAATCATTAGGTGCATTTTTTCTTTAGAGTTAAAATGGGCAAACAAGCCACTCTTTGACATGCCCACTTCTTTAGCGAGTGAAGCTATAGAGACGGACTCAAACCCCATATTTCTCACCAAACCCAAAGCCGTATCCAAAATTGTTTGTTTTCTACTATCAGTTTTTATCATGATTTTATCATATAGTACGATCGTTCGTTTTGTCAAGTCTACTAAAAAAGTTAATAATATTAGATAGATAAAAAATATAGGTACATGATAAGCAATATATGGATAAATTTTCAAAATATGTAAATAGAGAAATATTACTAACTCTTCCTGCTAAGCTATGTTTTCTTGTGCGACAAGTTTGAAAACACATTCAAATGTGGAGGGGAAATGAAAAAGATTTTTTTAAAAGGTAGCCTAGTATTTACACTAGTGAGTTCATTTGGTTTCAAAACCTATGCCTGTATGGCGCCAGACCCATTTTGTATATTTGTAGCCTTATCTATTTTTGGTGGAGCTGTTAAAGGTCTAAATGCAGATTATGAACCACAAAAAATTTCTGTGGCATCAAAGGAAGAAATTGTCAGTCAAATTACTAAAGAAGTTTATAATGCTGAAAATGGTCACTATATGCTGCGTATGCAAAGGTATCATAATACAAGCCCTGCTTACTCCGAAGTTATTAAAAGATATGAAAAGGGAAAAATTAGTGGACGTCTAAGTTTGGAGTCACTTTATGACTTTTCGCCTCGATTTTTTAATGATTTAGACAAACTTGAAGCCATGATAGAAAAGTATACGGATACTCTTACTGTAAAAGAAACTTATGGTCCTGCTACATTTGAGGGTGGAGTCATTAACTGGGAAAGGTATGCTAAATTAGCATCAGATGCTAAGCTCATATACAATCACTATTGGTGGATGAAAGATAACGACCTTCTTTAAGTCCATCACTCTAAGGCGGCGGTTGTGAATTGATCGTCGTCGAGTTTTTTTAGGCTGACATTCTTTAGCTCTAAAATTGTACTCCTCTTGTCGGCTTTATTTACTACTTTGATGATACCTGCTCGCCAATACTTTTTGCCGACTTTTCTATACTTTGAAAAGTTCATGATTTTTACAACTTTATTTCTTTTATCCAAATATTCTACTTTTTCAATTCTATTGTGTGTTAGTGAAATATAAGTATGAATTTTAGCATAGCTAGAATCACTATTATTTTTTGCCTTACTTTCAATAACAGCCACTTGTGACTTACCTTTGCCTATCATTTTTAACACTTTATTTGTAAATGAATTATATGTTGTGACACTCATATCTTCGTAACTGAGTTCCGAATCTAAAAAACGTCCTTTTTTTCCTGAGCCAACTATGCGACGTGCTCTTTTTGTAGAAGGCAGATACAGCCATTGGTCTTCAGATTTTCCTTCTGAAATTGATAGTAATGAAACTCCTTTTAAGTCTGTGGGTTCAGTAATTTTGATTAATGCTTTTTGTGCATTTGAGTTTTTTCTTTTTATTGTAAGAGATCTCAATTTTTTACTGCCATCTGGCTCTATAATGTTCATTTGAACTTCAACTGTTTCATTGGGAGGAGAGGTTAGGCTTTGTACTTTATTTAACAGTTTATCAGCATTCAATTGTGCTTTAGCATTTAACTCTTGAGAGTACAAAAATACGCTCAATAAACCCGTAATGACTAAGGTGAAAGTAGTGTTCATAATACGACTTCTTTGAAAAGTGTTACCACTTAATTCTAACTCATTTTGTGGAGTAAAGAGAAGTCTAGGGAATATTTTTAGGACTGAAGGCAGTAATATTAAATCACCTATTAAGCCAGCAACTATTGAAAGCAACATAAAAATTCCAAATACTTTATTCATATTAAAATATGAAAATAGAAATATCGAAAAGCCAGCAAAAAGTGACATGCTAGAAACAAAACATGGTGCAGCCTCATGGGACAATAAATCTTTAACTGGTAAGTGATTGTATACTCGTTCCCTCAACATTTCTTTGAGTCTTCCTAAAATATATACAGTGTTATCAAAAGCAATTCCAAGTGAAATTGCAAATATAATAGCAATGCTAGGTTTGATAGGTGTTTTGGTAATTGCAAGTGTTCCTAATAAAACAATTGGCGGTACTAGGTTGGGAAGGCTGGAAACAATTGCCCATTTCCAAGATTTAAATATTATTGAAAGCAGAAGCAATATTCCTAGCATTGCATGAAAAAAACCAAACATTAAATTTTTAGATAAAATTTCATTTAGTGGATGAATAGTTGCGGCAAGTCCACCAATAATTATTTCTTCATTTGCAAATGCTAGTTGTAAATCGCTTTCAATATTGCGTATAACATTTTGCATTTTGTTGGCTGGTATATCTTTAAACTTAATTGTGATTCTTGTGCCTTGATTATTTGCAGTCATGTATTGTCTTAATGGGTTAATTTGGCCCATGCCATAGACTAAATATATTTCTGAGAGTGAGTTTGATTTTTTTGGAAGTTTTTTGTTGTAGTCTGCAACTTTAATAAAATCAGTTAAACTAACAACGGAACCTACGCCTGGGTATTTTCTCCACTTAGTAGTGAGATGATCCAATTTGTTTACATTATCGATGTTCTTCCACATGGCTTTGTTATTCATAGAACGAATGGATACTTCAAGTGGAATTATACCTCCTTGCTTCCGACTAATGTATTCAGTAGCCCTACGGGCATTGTGGTTCTTAGGTAAATCGTCAAACATACGACTTGTCCATTGCAAATCTCTTCCAATGAAACTTAAAACTAAAAAACTACTAAGTACACTTATAAATAATGGCCATCTATAGTACATTACAAAATTGGCGAATTTATTTTTTGTTTTTAACCAAGACCTTGTTTCTGGTAAGGGAGCTATAAATAAAATAGCAGGTAATGATATAAGAGTAAGTATTGCCGCTAGAGGTACAACAATAGATACAATTTTTCCATATTGCTGTATTAATGGAACATTTGAAAATATTAATGTACCAAAGCCGACCATTGTTGTTATGGCAGTTAACACGTGTGGACCACCTAACTCTTTCATTGTTTTTAAAATAAGATTGTATCGATTTTCATTATTAGGTTCCTCTTCTTCACCTATTCTGACCATGGAATGTGTTGATATGGCTACGATTGTGATAGTTACCAAAATAGGCACAGTTGTTGATAAAACTGTAAATGTAAAGCCTAAAAATGCCATTGTACCAAGAGATACAATATTGCCAATAACCACAATGAATAAAGTAGTAGGTAAAGCCACCCATCCCTTGAAGACAAAAAACAAAATAAAAATAGCGCCTAATAAAGATAAAGTTACAAAAAGCAATATTTCTTTAGATAATAAATTTGAAACTTCTGTTCGAATAGCTGCTGGACCTCCAACATGAGCTTTTGCAGTTGGTAAATAAACTGAAGCCAAAGTCGTCAATTGGTTTACAAGTTTTGTATGATTATCTATAGACATATTTTTTGGCGTGACTACGATGATTGTACTCCTGCCATTTTTTGAAATTAGTTGTGGGCTTAGTAAAGTATTATCTAAAATAGATTTTTTATCTGTATCAGTTTGAAGCATTTCACTTATTGTTCCTGTGTAAAAACTATTTTCCTCTACAACTGCTGTAGGAACATTAGTAATGGAAACAATCTTTTCTACATATTTACTTTCTTCGAGCGCTTGACTAAGTTTGTTAAGTTGCTCAAAGTGTTCAGAGTCTAGCCAACTTTTTCCTTTACTCAGTCTTAAAAGTAAAATATGCGGTGAAGAATTTTGAATGTTATATAGTTCACGAATTTTATCATCTCTTTCAAGCAGTTGATGTGATTCTGGTTGAAACTGACTTGCCGAATAGTGAGTTTTCAAATGAGTAATATGTTGTGCTGCAAAAAAACTAAATAAAGTGACTAAGCTCAAAACAGCTACAGCAGCAAGTTTTAAAAGGTATCCTTGTTTGGTATTTTTTGTAAAATTCATTTTCAATTTTTATTCCCACAGTTTGAAAAGTTACAAATCTATCGGAAAGTCTAGATAATACTTTAGTCCAGCAAAAAAAAACCGATAAAAATACATGGGCTTTAACAAAATCATTTACCTTCTTTATCTAATTTTAAATTTCTTATGGATTCCATGTCAGGCACAGCAAAAGGTGGTTTCCGAGTTTATGTTTGTTTTAGATAAATCAAATTATGAAAATTTTAAAAATAATACTCCAGCACAATGGAATGGTAATATCCAGGAAAACATAGGTAATAAGAATTTTACGGAACCCTATTCTACATCAATAAAAAATATCACTTTACATATGGGCTATAAAGTACAAGCTCAATCAGCAGTTGAAAATGAAGGGGAATATCCTTTTTTTGCATATTTGCTTCAACCTAAAGTTACAATCGATAGTATTTCAACGCAAGATTTAGTAAAAGAACGGCAAGGGCAACTTATAATTAATGTGAAGATTGATGGTAAATGTGAAAAATTAAATTTATTGTATAAACAAAATTATTTACCAGTTAATGGCATCGTTAAATTAGAATCTGTAAATGGTAAGGCTCAATTGAAATTGAAATCATTTAAATTTAACTATAGTGGAAGTTTGTGGGATATGAATTTTGCCTCTTGTTTGGGACCCAAGGGGTATGAAGAAGTGCTGAAAAAGAATATAAAAAAATATATAGATGATAAAAATTTGATAACTGATTTAATTCAAAGAGGAATAGAAAATCAATTAACGGTTGCCACTCAAGATATTAATGAGAGAGTGTTGCAACCGCAATTTTATACTTTAAGCGAAGACGTGAAACTGAGTATATATCCCTATTTAATAAATATTGCTGATGATGGAGCGGCATTGTTAAAGGGTTTAATCTCTGTTGAGTTTGTTAATAATAAATCACAACAAGTTATTTACGTTCCTTTAGATGATTTTTCTTACTTAAGTACTAGTGAATCTAAATTTATTTTACCAGCGAGTTTAGTACAAAAAACACTCAAAGCCATCTACAACAATGGTTTATTCAGGCAATTATTATATCCTCAAAAGATAGAAGGGTTTAAAGAGCTTTTGTCTAGCCGCTTTAAACAATTCTTTGTATGGCCGGATTTGGCTAATTTTTCTAAAAAAACAGATTTTATCTTTGATATATATCCCTACTCAATTCCCGAAGTTACTCAGATGCAGATGGAAAACCAAAGTCTTAAAATTGGAACCATCACTAACATAGCCAATAACATGTTGATGCCCAAAAATAGTATTTACGAGCCATATGTAAATTTTTATGCGAGAACAGCAATAGATGTGATTCTCGATATAGATACTCATGGCATTAAGGTGAATTTTAAACAACCACGGTTTAATTCTGCTTATAAATTTGATAAGAAATACATTCAGGAAAATAATCCCAATGAATACATTGATATAAAAATGCTTCAAGAGGGGTTGGGAAAAGCGTTGGTTCAGCAAGAATTTCATTACGATTTAGGACCCTTAGATTTAAACTTGTGGGGCATGCTTTATCCACAAAGGTTTAACCTTACAAATAATTATTTAGAACTTATATACTCACCAGGTGGATTTAAAGATCGGCCTTTACAGAAAACATATTCCAAACCATGGACTTTGACTCAAGAACAAGATGTCTGGGAATTTTGGAATTACGATAATTAATAATAAATGTGGAGTTTAGCTTCTGCTAGATCATTCTTTTTATAGGTGCCAATGACACTCTCTTCAGGACCATTTAAAACTAAGGCTCTCATTTCTAATTTAAACATATCATTAATTTTAAAAAGTCCACCAAATGCGGAGAGCGTTGAGTCGTTGTTAAAATTATAGAGTTCACTAGCGTAAAGTGAGTTATTGTCATTTAAGGTAAAAACTCCACTCAGAACTACAGAATCATCAAATAACTGAAAATCAGTGCCAGATAAATTGTTTCTTTTATTTTTTTGTTCTGAGTAAAAATACTGAATTTGTGCGAGAAGGCTTCGAGTTCCAATAAAAAATGATTTTTCAAACCCAAGTGCACTCTGTAAGAGCTCTTGATCGACTCGAAAGTCTTTTGATTTTGGTTTTAAATAACTCGTTTCCCAACGCCATATTCCCCAATCAGGAGCCCACACCAGACTTGTAGCTATAGTTTCTTGCAAATAATCAATAGGGCGTAAAACAACTTCAGGTTCGACGTTGACGCCTACTAAATTACCATTTTTGGGATCTAACACACTGGCTATAACTGTCGCCTCTATTTCCATTTGTGGTAAAGTACTCAAGCCATAAAAGTAAATGATATTCCAGTCCCATTCATCAAGGGTAAAGCTAAATTTTGTACCAAAATTATTTTTAAATGCATTATCTAGTTCAATGCTCTTGTCGTACTGATAATCAAGTTGTTGAGGCAGATAAATATTTATGTCATTGGAGTCTGAGCCTGTTATAATTTGACGAGGTAACCAACGACTATTTTCTTCAGGAAATTGTGTGGGTCTTCTAATAGGTAAGTAAAGGAGTTGCCATTTTTTACCAAATGTACTCCATGTTAAATCAAGTCCAACGGCTCCAAGTTTTTTGGGGTCTAATGGGTCATAAAGTGTGCTAGTATTGACAACATCGGCAGGGCTGTAGAGATCGAGGACCCCCCAGTTGTGAATTTGGCTACCCAATCTCAAGCGCCAATTTCCTTTGCTAGACTCTATATAACTTTGAGAGGCATCAAAAAAGCTAGATTCTGTATCTGTTACAGTTGAAAATTTATGATAAAAATAAGGTTCTAAATTTATTTTTAAGGCTGAACTTTTTTTTAAATAGACTTTGGGTTCTAATTCTAAAGTCGCATAGTTACTTTTTGTGTTAGTGCTATCTAGATCTTTAATAAAGTATTGTTGTTTGTAGAAAATTTTTGCACTTTTATCAGTTTCCCACTCAGCTTTGCTTAAATAAGAACTGAAAAAAAAGCCTATTAAAATGAGAGTTTTTGCAAGCATGTTTTATTGTAGCATTATATTTTATTAGGTACTATTAAGTGATAGGTTCATCCCGATGCGCAAAGGTGAAAAGTTGGAAATTCAATATTATTCTAGAGAAAAATGGTTTGAATGGAATGACATAATTGCTCAAAATTTAGATTTAAGGGGCAATGATCAAAGCCTCTATTTGTTTGCAGATGCACATGTTGCCTTATTAGAAACTTTATGGGCCTATTCAAGACAATATGTTGTTAAAAGAAAGCTATACTATGTCAGAGGTCTATCGCCCTATTTTGATGCTTGTTTAAAATTTCTTATAGGGCAAGGTTTTGAAATTTTTGAAATAGATATTGATAAGGCTTTATATGATGAGAATTGGATAGAAAAACTAGACCACACTGTGCTGGCGGTGCTTTTTGCCAAAGATATACCTTTTTTGGGAACTTTTTATGAATGGGAATCTTTAAAGAAAAAATTAACAGAAAAAAGAGTTTTTCAAATAGAAGTTGTCCACAACTCACATTATATTCAAGGTATCACAAATTCAGACAACCCCTATCATATAAAAATTCATGATTTTTTAGGGGAAGCCGCATTGGGTGTATTAGGAAAAAGAACTCAGTTTGAAGCCATTATCAGTACAAGTATGAATTGGCAGAATTTTTCTTCAACAAATTTATTGAGCAAAATTGGGAATACCAAAGAAATACACTCTTTAGTAGAGAAATTCGAACAGCAGTTGCCTGAAGAAACATGGAAATTGCCATCCAGTGAAACGAGGTATTTTGACCGAGCTGTTTTTTCTTGGAAAGATATGGAAGCCTCAGCTATTATAGATTGCCTCGAAGAGATTTATCCAAATATGGATATGGGTAAAATACAAACACCCAGTTTAGTTTATTGGGGTAGTTTAAGATCAATGGATTGGTTGCTTTATGTAACGGGTATGGATAAAGAAATTGTTAGGGGATTGATTGTAGTAGATCAAGAATGTTTGCAGTGGCCTAAATTTACTGAAAACTTACTGAACGCTCGTAAGCAAGTACTCAAGCTACAAAATGGTTGAAGAATTTATGTGGGCTGATCATCTTTGATAAGTTTATCCATTACAATACAAGCGGTGAGATCGCCAGTAACATTCACAGCTGTTCGGGACATATCTAAAATTCTATCAACAGCTATAATAAGTGCTGTTCCTTCCAGTGGAATTCCTACGCTTTGTAAAATTGTAGCAAGAATAACTATACCTACACCTGGAGTACCTGGTGAGCCAATTGATGCACCTAAGGCAGTGATACCTATTAAGGTCATTTGCCCTAAACTTAAATCAATCTGATAAACTTGCGCTAAAAAAATAGTAGCAATTATTTGGTAAAGAGCTGTTCCGTCCATATTAATAGTAGAACCAAGAGGAATTACAAAGTGTGAAATTGAAGTGCGAACACCTAAATCTTCTTCAGCTGTTTTAATGGAAAGAGGCATAACAGCCGCTGAACTTGAGGTGGAAAAAGCCAGTAATTGGACATTAACAATTGATTTTAAAAAATGGAAAGGGTTCTTTTTGCCTACGAATAAAATAATTAATAAGTAAAAGAGCAAAACAAATATTAACCCCATTAAAACTGTAGCAACATAAGCGCCCATACCAGTAAGAGCATGTAAACCAACCGTTGAAACCATTTGTGTAGTTAATCCAAATACGGCAAAGGGTGCAAGAAACATGGCCCATTTTACAACTATCATGCACACTTCTTGAATAGAGCCTAGTAAATCCAGAAGTGGTTGAGCTTGTTTGGGAGTCATAGCTATAAGGGCAAAACCAACAATAAGAGAAAAAAGTACGACTTGTAGCATATTACTATCAGTCATTGCGGTGAGTGGATTTTGCGGCAGTAAACCAATAACTTTTCGTGGAAGTGTACGAATTTCTATATCATTATTTTCACTCCGGTTAATATCCACTTGCATTTGGTTAGTAGAACTAACTTGGGTCAGCAACTGAGTATCTATGAGTGCACCAGGTTTGACAAAAGTAACAGTAACTATACCAATGACTATAGCTACTGTTGTTGTAAATACGAAATAAATGCCTATTCGTAAACCTAACTGCTTTAGCTGATTGATATTATCACTGCTGGCGACACCTCTAATCACAGAAGCAAAAATTAAGGGTATAACTATCATTTGCACCAATCTTAGAAATAGTTGGCCTGGAAAGGCCAGCCATTCTCCAAGCTCTTGAGAAATCGATGAATCTATCCAGTTTAACTCTGGTGATATTATCACACCGAGTAAGATACCGATGACAAAACCAGATAAAACCTTTGCCCAAAGGTGCTTTTTTAATAAATCGTTTAAATAATTACTTAAATGCTTTAATGACTGTGGATGCAAAACTTCGAGCGTATTTTTAAAAATATCCATTAAAAATGACATTACATTTTTAAAGCTAAAATGTGAAATACCTATAATATAAATGATTAACGCTAAGCATAAGTCAGCTAGCACCGGGTGATTTTCCCATCAGCATTCGTTAAAAAGGTGAGATGTCAGAAAAGATAAAAAAGTACAGTCTACAGTTGTTTAAACTTTTATTTGCAGGTGGCCTCCTTTACTGGATGTTATTAAAAGGCAATTTAGATATTCAATCTTTTCGCTCTATTCTCAATATAGAGTTAGTTGTTGTATGTTATTTGCTTCTTATTTTTATGTTATCTATAAATCATCTTAGATGGTGGTGGCTACTCAAGGCCCGGCAATTTGATGTAACTTATTTAAATACCTTGGCCTTAACTTTTATTGGACTATTTTTTAATTTTGTAATGCCTGGAAGTGTAGGCGGTGATGTCGTAAAAGGATATTATCTTTGTAAAGATCATCCAGAAAGAAAAATGGATGCAGCTCTTACCATACTAATGGACCGAGTTATCGGAATTTTCGCCATGATGAGTTTAGCTCTTTTGGGAGTTTTGCTGTCTTGGGAGAAGATTCATAATAATTTAATTATTATGAACTTATTTTGGTTGATTTTGTCTATATTTACGGGGGTGTTATTTATTTTTGTCTTCTTTCTATTGCAGAATGATCAAGCCCGCTGGTTAATGAAAATTTCAAAACTCAAAATATGGGGAATCGGTTTTTTATTGAAGGTATTGGGGGCATTTCAAGCCTACAGGCATCACACCCAGTCTTTATTAGCCGCATTTTTGTTTAGTTTAGTAAGTCAAATGATTGCAGTTGTCTTTTTTGTTTATGTAGGACAGCAATTAGGTGAAACCTTAGCATTTGAAGCTTACCTTTTTGCTGTCGCATTAGGCTTTATATCTTCTTCGATTCCCATTAGTCCTGGTGGAATTGGCGTAGGTCAGGTAGCTTTTTTCTTCTTTTTTAAAACGTATACAGGTCAAGATCTGCAAGTGGGTTCAATTGGAATAACTATTCAGCAAGCTGTTATGTTTTCCCTTGGACTCTTGGGTGGGTTGTTATACCTTAGAACTAGTAAATCGCAATCCAACGTAAAAGAGCTTAGGGTATGATTGAAGAACGCGCAAAAATGTTAGTTGCGACGATAAAGAAACTCTATCATCGCGATGCCAAACATAATATTCAAAGAATTTTCGTTAAGACACATGAGGCTGACATTTCTACTATTTTAGAAAGTTTTGAGCCAGGAGAAAGATTTGACCTTTTTCGCATGGAACCTTCTTTGGAAAAACAAAGTCAAATTTTAAGTCATTTAAAACCTGAAATTCAGAAAGAAATTTTATCTTGTCTTACCAGTCAAGAAATTTACAAACTTATTGAATTAATGGACTCAGATGATGCCGCAGATATATTAAGTATTATTCCAGAAGAAGTTTCTAATACGATTTTATCATCCATGAAAAAAGAAGACTCAGAAGACGTAGCAGATTTAATGGGCTACCCAGAAGATTCTGCCGGTGGATTAATGAGTTCAGACTTTTTGGCTATTAATCAGAACTTCACAGTCAGTGAGGCTATTCAAAGGCTGCAAGAAAAAGACGAAGATATAGAAGTTGCGTTTTATATCTACGTCATTAATGATAATGGTCAATTAGTTGGAGTTTTGAGTTTAAAAACATTGTTGTTATCTAAAAAGAATCAGACTTTAAAAGAATTAATGTATACCGATGTGATTTCAGTAACTGTAGATACCGACTCTGAAAAAGTGGCTAAAGTGGTTGAACACTATGACTTTTTATCTGTTCCTGTCGTTGATCAAAGTAATAAGTTAGTGGGATTGATTACAGTTGACGATATAATTGATGTTATTCGGGAAGAAGCAGAAGAAAGTATTCTAGCTATGGGACAAGCTGGATTGGGGATTGATGCTACGACTTTTGAGCGTTTAAAAGCACGATTGTCTTGGTTATTATTAGCATTAATTGGTGGTTTACTGTGCTTTTCTATTGTTTATTTCTTTACTTTTCTAGGTCAGGACAACCAAATTTATACAAAAGAGTGGATATTGGCAGCTTACATTCCTTTGCTATTATCCATTGGTGCTACCATTGGCAGTCAGGCTGCGACAGTTACGGTGGGTGCCTTACGTGCTGGCCGTTTAGAGATTCAAAGTATAAAGCCTCATCTATTTAAAGAATTAAAATTAGCTTTTATATTTATGCTCTTTTTTGGTTCATTAATTTTTATTTTTGCAGAAACCTTATTAAAGTCTTATGGTATTAGCCTAGTGTTATCTTTGGCTATGGTGTTACAAGTTATTATCTCCATGGTATTGGGTAACATTATTCCACTCGTGATTGCACGCTTAGGAATTGATGCTACAGTAGCTTCGATTCCTATTTATGCAACATTTGCCGATGTTAGTGCAATGTTAGTTTTATTTGGCTTTTATCATGTTATTTAAGTAATGCTATGACCATAACAACTCGAGTTATAATATTAAGAACTATAAAGTATAGCGAAGCTGACTTAGTCATTCACGCCATAGATAAACATGGTGATAAATTAAACTTTTTGGCAAAGTCAGCTTTAAAAAGTAGAAAGCGTTTTGGTGGTGGTGTTTTAGAGCCTTTAAATTATGTTGAGATAAATTATAAATCCAATAGAGATATTGAAAAGTTACATTTTTTAAATGAGGCTAAAATTATCGAAGATTTTGATGGTTTAAGAAAAGATTATGAACGACTGGAGTTGGGACTTTATTTTTTACAAGTTATAGATAAGGTTTCCTTTGGGGGAGATCAACAATCGCCAGATAGTTTTAATTTACTTGGGCATGCTCTGAGACAAGCACAGACAACTTCGAAGCTGGAACTCTTGCGCTGTTTATTTGAATTAAAACTATTGCAATACCAGGGTGTACTTGAGAATCAAGAGCAGTATAAAGAACTGCTCAGCCATCCTGTTTCAAATTGCAATAATATTGATATTGACTCAAAAAGTTTAAACCGTTTGCAAAGACAAGTTCACCAAACGCTTGTGGAATGGTTGAACTAACTTTATTCTTTTTCGCCATACACCCATTCGTCAATATCAAAAGAAGCAGTTAGTAAGGCTGTATACTTTGTATATTGATTTGTACTGTTGGTAGAATTATTAGTCGTATAGGTCAAATTAGCGCCCCAATTGAACCATTTATTTTGTGCTTTTGAAATTCCATAACCTAGAGCATAGTTTCTATCGGTGCGATCCGTGCTGGCTTTGTTGTAGTCAAGGTGATACAGCGAAATTGTTCCATACCAAGATGCATCCTTCCATTTTTTAAAGGGCTGTAAATAACGAAAATTTAATAAAATTTTATTATACTTTTTATTCTTTCCTTTAGCAGCATTGAGTGTATAACCACCACCAGCTTGAAGAACTTTCTTTTTTGATTTATCCATTAAAAAGGTTTGAGTTGTTTTTAATGATAGAAGTGTGGCATCAGCATCGTCATCGCCTGTGGAGGTATCATCTAGAGAATCATCTTGTCGACTTTCAATGACATAATTAGAAAACCAGTTGTCTCTCATGACCAATGTAAAATCTATATCAAATAAAATTGACTTTAAAATATTGGAGCTGGGTGGGTTAGTAGCATCATCCGGATCAGTATCTAGATAGAGTAATTCATAGCCTGGCTGGAAGGCGAGTTTAAAACCTTTTTTGCCCCAAACTCCTTTCCAAATTACTGGAGATTTAAGGCTTACAATCATTGGATCTGCAATTTGTAGATCGCTATCTAAAGAATACAAATACAATTGGGATAAATCAAAACTCCATTCAAATTCTCTTTGATAAATAGCTCGATATTGATAACTGAGAGTTTCACTCAATCTTAATCCAGCAGAGTCAGTTGCCGAACCTTGATCAGCTTGATTATCTGGTGAATACAATACGTTTGAGTCATATGTAGTTCCAACGCTCACTGCAAAATCGTGTCTTCTATCTTGTTTTTTCTTAAAGACAAGGGCTCTAGCAATCTTCTCAATGTATTCTTCAGCTTTTTCATCTAAGCGTGGGTCTTTTGAGTTATCCAATACAAATTCAAAAGCAGGTTGAGCATCTTTATACTTTTCACTTGTATATAAAATAACACCTTCATAAAAAGCAGCTGATGGTGACATTATTTCATGATTAGAATTTTTAACTTTTCTAAAATAATTAACGGCTTGGTCCAATTCAGCTAACCGAAAGTGAATAAGTCCCATGTAGTAATACTTTTCAATTTCTGTGGTTTCATCGACTTCAGCAATTTTTAATGTTACTAAGGCTTCATTATATTTTTCATTTCTATAAAGGCTAACTCCATAACTGAAATAATAACTAGTGTCGCTAGGATCAAGTTCTATACTCTTTTTAAAAAGTTCTTCAGCTTTTAAAAAGTCACCTTGTTGATAAGCTTGCATGGCTTCCTCGGCAAGTTTTTTAGCTTGTTCTTTACGTTTTATTTTTTCACGTTCGGCTAGTTCTTGTTGTTTTTTTATGCGTTCCAATGCTTTTTGTCGTTCAAGTTGTTCTAATCTTACACGTTCCTCTTCTCTTGATGCAGCTTGTGCTGCAAGTTCAGCAAGCTTTGCTTGTCGAGCTGCTAGGGCTGCAGCTTCTTGGTCAGCTTTTTTAACAACTTTTTCAACGGGCTTTGCTAAGCTTTTTTGCGCTTCTTCCTGTTTGATTTTTTCTTTATAAGCTTCCATGGATTGTTGGGCTTGCTCGCGTGTATCAAATACATCGAGAAGCTGTTGTCCATCTTTCCCTTTTTTAAAAACGATAGGTTTACGAGCGACCTTACCATCTCTTATTTTTGTTACAAAACTGTTGAGTTGAGCATTTTTTCCTCTAATTTTTTCAGGTGGGATATAGACTTCGGGATTTAATTCTTGGCCGCCAGTATAACCTACAGAAAAGTTACCTGAAAAAGTTGAAGAGTCTGGCTCAGTTTCTTCTAATAGGATTTTCATTATTCTTCCAGAATTGGCATCTTTCACAAATAATTCAGCATTATCAATTTTTGTACTATCAGTATTCCAAGGGGAAGAACCGTAAACTACTTCCAGACCTTTATTTGTATCTATTGGCGGTTTTTCTTTTTTGGCAAAATTAACCTTTTTTTCATTGGACTGGTTATCTTTAGCTTCTTCATTTTTTAAACTTTGAGTATCAATGCTTGTATTAGACTCTGTCGTTTCTGTACTTTCATTTTCTTGCGCAAAGTTTATTTGGGTGAAAAGTAAAATTAGAATTATAGAAATAAACGACTTGTAACTTCTCATTGTTTGTGTCCTCTAATGATGTAGTAAAAATTGTCCTAGTTACTTATTATGACTTGAGAAATTACAAAAGGGGACCACTTTTGAGAGATCCCTTTTTTAGTCCGGCATATCTATAGTATATAAGTTACTTATTGATACGAATAATTAGGTTTGATTTGTCGTTAATTAAACCGGGTAGCCTATCCTTACAAATATTATCCGGACACTCTACAACTTTTGGTGGCTCAGGAGGTAGTGGTGGTAGTGCTGGCGGAGGTGGTGGAGTGTTAGGACCTTCTGTTCCAGTAAATTCTGCTCCACTGTCTCCGGGTAAGTCACCTGGACGTAGAAATGATGGTCCTTTCGGCTCTGAAGCTGGACCTCTTTCAGGCTTTCCGGGTCCGGGTCCTTTAGGATTCCCATTCTGAGCTTGTTTTTTATTGTCTGCAGGCGGTTTCTTTTTAGCTTCGTCTTTATTGCCCTCTTCTTTTTTAGCTTCGTCTTTTTTCTCTTCACCTTCAGGTTTTTTATTTTCGTCTTGAGCAGGTTGTCTTTGGTCTGTTTTGTCATCAGATTTATCAGCGTCTGAACCTTGGTCCATATTGGCAAGTTGAGTTTTAGGTACAGCCTGTGGAGCTGCAGGAGGGCGGCCTGGAATATTTGAGGCCATTTGTCCAGCTCTCACTGAAACAGCATTTTTAATGGAGCCATCTGGTCCTGGCAAACCATATTTAACTTCCCCTTCGAAAGTTACTACTTGTGATTGACGTGTTCCTTTATCAAATGAAGTAAAAAAGTCTGTACCTCTAACACCAGCAACGGCGGAAGGTGTTTTTACTCTAAATTTGTTTTGTGCTCCATCGTATTTTTGGTTTACTTTTGATCTTACTTTTCCGTAGATAACATCAATTAATACATCTTTCTTTTGATCTTTGGGTTCGTATTCATATTTTTCAAATACAATTTCTGACTCAGGAGAAATGTTAATGACGTTGTCATCTATCATAACGACTTTAGCTCTCGAATCTTTAGCTGTAATAATGGTGTCTTGTGGGAAAACTTTTTGACCAATTCGAGCCTTTTGAATTTTACCGTTAGGGGATTTAACTTTAACATCTCCTTTGACTACGCGAAAAGTTCCATGAACTTTTGCAAGAGCGAACGCTGGAGAAAATATTAAAGCTGCAAATAGTGTAAATAAAAATGCTAGTGAGCTTTTTTTCATTTTTTAAGGCCCTCCTCAAACATGCCTTTTATAGCCATTGACTTATAAATATATCGGTTTTTAAAGGAATGAACTTAAGACTAGTGGCCGTTTCAAATAGAGAAACTATCAATTTATATGTCTCAAAAATTGATAATAAATTGCTATTGAAATGAAGTGTCTTTTTTTGATAATTTTAAAATAGTTGGTTTACTTATTCTTAGATTATCCGTTTTATGCCAAAATTAATACGGAGTATTCTGTATTATAAAATCACAGACTTCAAAGAGATTTTTGGCGTGAAACTCTGGCGGGTCATAGGGAGAATTTTCTGGCGGTTCTTTATCTCCCAACAAAATACTTCGAGTTCCTGCGCGGTGACCTGCTTCAACGTCAGTCATGCGATCGCCAACCATCCAACTCTTTTTTAAATCAATATTGTAGTTGTGTGCAGCCTCAAGCAACATACCGGGGTGAGGTTTACGCAAAAAGTGATCAGTTACAGGTAGGTAAGGTGCATAGAGAAAATCTAAAATATCCACACCGATACGGTTATACTCATTGCGTATGCGGCGGTGAATTTCACGTAAGTTTCTAGGATCGACTAAGCCTCGAGCGATTCCAGATTGGTTAGTAACAATCACAAAGTCATAATCATAGTCGCGGAGTCGTTTTAACCCCTCTAGAGCATGAGGGAGATAAGTAATATCGTCGGGATCATTTAAATAAAGTCGGTCGACGATGAGCGTGTCGTCGCGGTCAAAAAATACAACTTTTTTCACTGTTTTAGTCCTTTTTCCTGCCAAGTGGATGATGGGTTTCTAATTTATTGGCTAATTGGTCTAAACTCAAGTGGGTATACTTTTGTGTAGCGTTAAGGGATTCATGTCCTAACAATTCTTGGAGAACTCTTAAATCGGCTCCGCTGGTGAGGATATGAGTGGCAAAACTGTGGCGAAGTGCATGGGGGGAAAGAGGGCGAATAATTCCTGCTTCTATGCCAGCTGTTCGCACCCACTCATAAGCTTTACGTGGTGATAAACTCTTCTCTCCAAATACAAACTCACCAATTTGTGGAAGCTGAGAGAGGTATTGAACACTTAGGTTGGGTAAAACTATCCATCTTTCTTTGTGTCCTTTACCTAAAACTAGTAATTTTTTTTCTTTAAGTTTTAAATCTTTCCACTTTAACTCGCAGGCTTCACTGACACGCAATCCTCCTCCATATAATAGAAGGACTAATACTAATTTTTGTTGGTCCTCTAGTTTATTAGATAAAGCATGTTTTTGTAGATTTTTAATCAGAGCTAAACATTCATCGACAGATAAAAAGTTTGGAATTTTTTGTGGAACTTTGGGGGCGTGTATTCTTGAAGACAAATCTTTTTGGATGTGTCCTTCCGTTTGTAGCCAGCTTAAAAAACTCTTTAGACTCGAAGCTTTCCGATTGCGAGTAGCTAAACTTAAAGATGCCCAGGAGTTTTGTGCTTGAAAAACCCACTTTAATAGTAAATCTTCGTCCCATAGTGTTAATTTTACTTGTTCTGAGCCTGTAAAATCTCCCAAGTACTCAAGATTAATAGAGTTTTTACCCATTTTGAAACTGGGCCTGCTAAAACTTACATGTGAAAAAAATTGCTGGAGATCGATGGCATAAGATTTGGAAGTATTACAAGATGCAGCATTTATAAGTGCTTGAAATCTCAGGAAATCAAGCGCAAGATCTGCCAAATTTTGTCGCTTTTTTAGTGACAATTTGAGCTCCCAGTGAAGTGCATTAAAAAAGCTTCACGGTGCATTGCAAAAATAACTTGCACAATTTTCAAGCACCTGGTATTTATACATAGCGTTACATTTGGAGCTAGACCAAAGTTGTAAATTGAGCCGAAGGACATTAACGAAGGGACGGTACGTATGTCAGAAATGGATAAATCCTCTATTTTGCCCCCCAGTGAGCAAAACCCAATATTGGGTAACAATAACAGCACAACTAAGATCTTAAAGAATAATAAGATCATTTACAAATCAGAAGTTATGCGCAACCTCATGCGCATGGTGGATAGAGTGGCCCCATCAACTGCCACTGTATTAATTATGGGTGAAAGCGGAACTGGTAAAGAGCTGATTGCCCACGCCATTCATGAGCGTTCAAGTCGCAGTAACAAACCATTTGTTGCTATTAACTGTGGAGCATTGAGAGAAACCTTATTAGAGAGTGAACTTTTTGGTCACGAAAGAGGAGCCTTTACTGGTGCTTACGCAAGAAAAATAGGTCTTGCTGAAGTGGCAAACGGTGGAACTCTATTCTTAGATGAAATTGGTGAACTAAGCCCTGGCATTCAAGCCAAGCTATTGCGCTTTTTACAAGAAGGTGAAATTTTCCGCGTTGGTGGAAAAGATCCTATTAAAGTAGATATTCGTTTAATTTCAGCAACTAACCGCGAGTTAGATAAAGAAGTTGTAAAAGGTAATTTTCGTGAAGATTTATTCTATCGAATAAATACTATTATGGTGCATTCACCACCTCTTCGTCGTCGTAAAGAAGATATTCCGTTCTTAGTGGAGTTCTTTTTAAACAGTGGCACTGGTGGTTATTTAAATCGTGGACGTCAAATTTCAGAAGAAGCTTTAAAAATTATGATGAGATATGATTGGCCAGGAAATATTCGTGAGTTGCAAAATTGCTGTGAGCGTTTACAGATCTTAGCTGAAGGTCACACTATTATGCCTAACGATCTTCCTGAAAACATCAGAAACCCTGAAATGAAGATTGTTATTGATGACTATGATCCTACAATGTCACTTCATGAACTTGAAAAGCGTTATATTTTAAAAGCTTTAAATTATTTTGATGGTAATAAAACTCAAGCGGCCAACGCTCTGGGAATTACTATCAAAACACTTTATAATAAGCTTCATGAATATGGTGAGGTTGATAAGTACGCAGTACACACTCGCCCCTTAAAATCATAATCGAATTTGAATCTCGGCCCCAAACAGTGAACTGATTGGGGCTTTTTTTTTTGGGGAGTCAGTTTTTATGGATTTTACTGAATTTACAAAAAGTACGAATGAAAAAGAACGAGATCACGTTCTGACTTTGCCTGCACAACAAGAGTCTTCAAAAAAATCAAATACAAAATCTAAATCATCTAAAAAAAACAAAAGCGCAACGAAATAAAAAAGCAGGTCTTAAACCTGCTTTTTTATAATTAATTTGTGTATTAAATAAAACTTAAAAATAACTATCGTCATCGTCTTCATCGGCGAAGGCATCATCATCGCCTAGATCTTCAAAGGGATCTTCAGATGGTTCATCAAACATATCATCTGGCTCCATGTCTTCATCCATTACATCGTCTAAAGACTCAAATTGCATTTGACCTTCTTCATCTTTTTCGGTTTCTAAAACGAGATCTTCAGGAGGCAATTCTCCAGTTATATTGTCGGTCACATCTCTTAAGTCTTTTACGGCATAAGGATTCACAACGGCTACAGCGCCAGTTGTATCTTTTGCGATTTCATCAATGTCTCTAACTTTTGGCTTAGTATCAACAGTGGCCTTTGTTTTCTTGTCTGTTGATTTTTTAGCTTCTTTTTTTGGAGTGGCTTTTAGCTTAGTTGCTTTCTTAGTCACCTTTTTGACAGCAGCTTTCTTTTTAGTCGCTTTTTTCTTAGTGGTTTTTTTAGCAACAGCTTTCTTTTTAGTCGCCTTTTTCTTAGTGGCTTTTTTAGCAGCAGCTTTCTTTT
>JAGRAE010000279.1 GCA_020435005.1 Bdellovibrionales bacterium | reverse complement strand
AAGGATCGTGTTATGTAAGAGCCGCGGACGGGGGTGTCGGTAAATTTAAGGTTTTAATTATTAACATTTTCTGGTATATTTTTGTTTTGTCAATATACATATATGCCCACTCAGAAGCATACCTAGGAGCTATTCATGTCAAATGATCCAACTCTATTCGATCTTGAGACTCTTCGATCAAAACCTCAAGAGACGCCATCACTTCCACACAAAGAATTACCGCGTAAATATACACCCATTATCCGTAATCAACTCGAATTTAAAATTGAATGCCTGGATACTTTAATTCCACACGATCACGAAGTTAGAACTGTTTGGAAATTTGTCGAGCAATTGGACTTATCAGGAATTGGAGAAAGAAATATTTCTTTACGGGATAACCCTGGGAGACCAGCCTTAGATCCGCGTGTTTTAATTTCTCTTTGGATTTACGCAATATCACAAGGTGTTATCAGCGCAAGGCAAATCAGTAAACTTTGTGAAGATCATAGAGGATTTATTTGGCTGGCCGGCGGAAATACCATAAGTCATCATACTTTATCAAAATTTAGGTCACAAAATTCTGATTTGTTTGAAGATCTTGTTATTCAAAGTATTGCTATGCTGGTGAATAAGGAGTTAATTAATCTTGAAGAAGTTGCCCAAGATGGTGTTAAAATTAAGGCAAATGCTTCAACAGCGACCTATCATCGAAAAAAAACTTTAGTGCAAATGAAACAAGAAGTGAAAAAACGCATTGAAGTGCTTGAAGATCTTCAAAAAAAGGGAAAACTTGACACATTGGAAAAAAGAAAAAAAGAAAAAGAGCTTGCTGCAGCTAAAGAAAAAGAGAAAGATATAACAGAAGCGATAAAAGAGTTAGAAAAGTACAAACAACAGAGAAATGAAAACAGATCAAAACACGGAAAAAAAAAGCTTTCGAAAAAAGAAGTTATGAATCTTAGAGTATCCAGAGTGGATCCAGAGTGCCGTAAAATGAGAATGGCTGGCGGAAACTTTCAACTTGCTCATAACATTCAAATCGCTACAGATTTAAATTCTGAGCTCGCAATTGGGGTTAGGGTGACGCAAAACGGAACAGATGGTGGTGAAATGTCTAAAATGCACAATCAACTGAAAAATATGTACCAAAGAGATTTTAAATCCTATGTTGTCGACGATGGATATGCTTCTAGAGCGGATATTGAATCGGTCCAAATGCAGGGAACAAAAGTTTATATACCCATTGATGGACACCTAAAAAGCACTAAGCAAAAAGTGTTAGCGCAAGACACCGATTCAATAACAGAATCAATGAAAGAACTTGTGAACCGCATGGAAAGTGATGAAGGGAAAAAGGTTTATAACAAACGAATTAGGGCATCGGAGACTGTTCATGCATATTTTAGAAATCATGGTTTAGGACAGCTATTGGTTCGAGGGACCGTGAATGTCCTAGGATTTATTAACATTTTTTGCCTTGCATATAACATGACAGTGATAAAGAGGCTCTTTGATGTCTTGTGAAAAGGAATTGCACAGTTTGAAAGAAGAAATTACATTTTTTTATGGATAAAATCTCTGTTGTTCAGGAATAGCACTTCAACCAGCTGATGTGCACCAAAAAAATGTCCAGTTTTTGATTACATCCCAGTTTTTGGTTGCCTCAACCACAGAAAAAATCTGTACCATGAACTAAAATTGGCAATTATCGACACTCCCGGATGCGGCGACACAGATTCAGAGGAGTATGACCCCACCCCCGTGAGCATGCACTGAGCATGTACCTACCCTCCTACCCAGATACTGTTCTATCGCTTTTAGTTATCGGTTGTCTTTCGTTTAGCAAGCTCTTTAAATTTTTGCTTTAACTCGTTCGGAGTCAGGTTAAGTATCTGGTTCCAAGTTATTTTTGCATTTATTTGTGGGAGTTTGTCAGTATTTGTGGCTAAGAGTTCGAGTTGATCCCCACTCATATTA
>JAGRAE010000278.1 GCA_020435005.1 Bdellovibrionales bacterium | reverse complement strand
CCCGTGTTGGTGGCGGCGCTCTGGTAGCCCGTGTAGGTGGCGGCGCTCTGGTCGCCCGAGTTGGTGTCGGCGCTCGGCTCGGACGAGAACACGTCTGAACTCAAGTCACACCAGACAAACTCGTATGCCGTGTTTTGCTTGAAAAAAAAAATCATTATGTCTCTCTGTAAATATATGGGAACTTAGAATCAGGAGCAACTAAATGATAATCAATCTCAATAAATGAAAGTTAAATGAGATTGAAAGTTAAATGACATTAGACGAGAGTATTCTACTCTTAAAAATGAATGACTTCACAAACAACATTTACAACTGAACTTAATGACAGATTATGGTCTAAAACTTTGTGGACAAACGCCATCAAAAATTCCTTGTTCTCACTTTGTTGGCATCTCACAAAGTTAGAATCATTGTTAAAATAATATTCACTTAGGTTTGATTCACCAGGACCTCCTAAATAATATTTAAAAGCTTCTCTGTTTCCATTTAAGACTTGGCTTTTTCGCACGCGACCAACGAGCTGTTCCTTATGATTTTCCAAGTAACTTTGAAAGGTGGAGCCATCCATAATTAAAATTTCTATTTCTTCAATGTTTTGTAATGCCCAATCAAAAATCAGTGGGAAGTTGTAACTTTCGGTAGGTGATCCAGGTTCTAAATATTTACAGGTCTCTTCAAAAACTATATCATTAAACAGTCCATCAACGGCATAGGTCATCTTTACTGAATTCCAACCTTGTTTTCTATAAAGACTAATATTCTCTGGAATCCCATCGCGTAAACAGGGGGCTTGCTGGATTTTATTAATGCATTCTTTTAGGCTACTGGTTCCTATAAACACTTCGCTAATTGATTTTACGGTAGAATTTGTAGTGTAACCTTTTTTTGGTATTTTATGAAGTTGCTCAATTATACACTCTGAACTAGAGTATGCTTTCGAGGTGGAAATAAATGTAAACAATAAGGATATTAAAACTGATTTCATCTTATGTCCTTTCATGACTAACTCACAGCCCTATAGTATCTATTTAACAGTGTAAACTATTAAATAATAATACTTTATATTATTAAGAATATCTTAAACATTTCTGAGGAAATGAGCTTGTGAATTGTTTAATTTCTAGTAATTGAAGTTGATTTTTTACCAATTTTCAAATTTACGACCTTCGGGTTATGAGCCTAAGGATAGTGGTTTTTTCCATTTACCACAAAAAAAATCTATTTTCTAAGATTTGAGATTCTAAAATTTAAGAAAAAACCTGAGTTTTCCAGTTATCGGACAAGAAAAAAATAGTATTAACAAGTATTTACAAGCACATAAATGCTATTTGCAACTGGCACAGTTCTGGCTAAGAGGATATAAAGAATCAAGGGAGTCAGAGTGCAAACAAAATTCTTAATGAGTGCTTTTACATATTTAATTTTAAGTTTGAACTCCATTGCTAGTTGGGGTGTTGATTTTAATACTGATTACAACGATCAATTTAAAAATAACGATGGGGCTTATTTTCAAGACCTCAGCTGCGACCTTAAATCCCGTGGAGAAAAAAATAAAGACACACTTTTAGGAGAAGTCGTCGCCAACCCCTTTTGTTTACTTTATTCATTTCATCATAAGAAAATCAAAGAGCAAGTTTCGCCATTGCAGAGTTTGATAAATATTTTGTTTTACGAGTGCAAACGTGATTTTAATCAGTTGGATTATAATGTTGAACTCATTCAAAAAGCATGTCTTTTACCCAATCTATTTGCCAGACATATCAAAAACACTCGCTTTTTAAATCAAAACCCCGACGAATCCAGCATTTTGTTATTTGCCGACTGGAATATAGATGACTTACTGGTCGGCAACTACATGCCCCAGTGGTTTTCTTTTTCGGCTCAAACCCATAGTATGGAAGAAAAAGTCACCCAGTACTTGTTAAACCATTTACAAGTAAAACAGGCTGTAGTAGCTGGCAACGA
>JAGRAE010000277.1 GCA_020435005.1 Bdellovibrionales bacterium | reverse complement strand
GCTGTTGAAATTTCTGTTCCTTAACAAAAAGGAATCTAGTAAATCAAAAAGAGCCAGACCATGGTCTGGCTCTTTTTTTGTTGAATGACAATAGCCTATCTTCTAATATGTACAATTGAGCATGTAGGAGATAAATATGCAAAAAATCATAAGCGCCATTGTTGTATTAGTTTTAATTTTTGTTGCAGTAATTCTTTTTAAAAACAAGAGAACAACTTTTCCCACCTCTTCTCCTCATGACACCTATTACAGTGGTCCTTTTGCCTACAAAATTACACCTATTGAAAAGCTGGGTATAAGTGCAAAGCTTATGGACGTTGAAATTTCACATGCACAATTGTTGGATAATTCGCCTGTATTAAAAGATTTGATTCATGCAAAGTTTAATTTACTTACAAAAGCTATTGACGAAAAACTTCTTAGCTTAACTAAAACCAAGCAAAAAGCAAATGTTACAATTTACATGGAGTCGCCGAGTGATGATATTCACCTGAAAGAAAGTTCATTTAATATTAGTTTTTCTGATGAACGTCCTAAGAACACAATAGTTAATATCAATACCAAAAATTACAGTCGAGAAGAGTTGCCACTGAATCAAGTTAGATTTTCAGAAATAGAAACTAAAATCTTTGATGAAAAACTGAGAGTTTTATCAAATATTTATACGAAAAATTTACTTCTTAAAGTAGCCAAAAATAATAATACAACCATTCAAAGTTTTATAAATAAAACTATTCTCAAAAACCCCATTCAGGTGACTGATGTAGACGTGCAAAAATTTGCTGACGATAAAGGCTTAGTTATTGACAAAAAAGATTCGAGTCTCAAAGAAAGACTTCGTAGTATAATTAAAGAAAACAAGACCCAGGAACAAATAGATAATTATATCGCCACCCAACACGCTAATGAAGTTGGCAAGATTTACTTTCACCCGCCTACCCTTAAAATTCCACTCTTTGAAAATAAGGCCGTTTTACCACCTAGTGATAAACCTTCTGATTTACCAACCTTTATGGTTTTTTCCCGACTGAAGTGTACGAGTTGCAGCGAACTTGCAGACACACTAGAAGAAATTAGAAAGCAATATAAAAACAAAATCCGCATAGGTTTTATCCATTACTTTTCTAACGACAATTGGCAAGACTCGCTAGCGGCAGAAGCCTCGATGTGTTTAAATTTACAAAGCCATGATGCTTTTTGGGATTTCTTCAATAAAATCTCAAAAACGAAGGAAGAAATTTCTGAATCTTTAATAATGGACACAGCTAAATCGACCAATGTAAACTTTGAAAATTTTAAAAAATGTTTTCTTGCACAAACTTACAAAGATGAGGTGCAAAAGCAAATGAAGTATGCTGAAGACCTTGGAGTTACGATCTCACCTACTGTTATTTATGATACAAAAGTCATATCAGGCAAAATTGTTAAGAAACAATTAAAAAACACCATAGAATCTAGTCTATAACTAAATTCACCATATTCCTGTCGATTGATAAATCGACAGGAAATACTCCTTGTCCATAGCGGGTATATCTCGCTTTTACTCCCTCTAAATCTCTCCAGTAAATTTAGGTAGTCTCATCCTTTATTATTTTTCTCTCAACATGATTCAGGCCAAATATTCTTATAGCCTGTCGTTGATTACAAGGCTGACATAAAAGTCTTAAATTCTCAGTGTTGGCTTCACCTCCCAGTGCTACCGGTTTCACGTGGTCTACATGTAGATGCTGCCGATTGCCACACTTTGTGCACTTGCCATCATCTCTTTGCCATATGTGATACTTAAGCTTTTTAGAAATATAGCGCGGGTTTTTGTTTTTTGGTTGGATATCTTTTCTGTCAGAATCTTTCGTTCTTGTGGTTTTATATGGCACAGACTTTTCTAAAGTATTTATAGCGAGCTCATCACTCAGTGATAGGCAATGGTTTTCCAACTCCGACGTTGGAGTTTTTTCTGAAATTGTG
>JAGRAE010000276.1 GCA_020435005.1 Bdellovibrionales bacterium | reverse complement strand
ATTAAATAAAATGTCATCGCAGATTCAAACTTACTTATCGTATCTAAATTAATTTAAACCCTAACTTAAACTTATAACAGGAGATATAGATGAAATACCAAAGTTATATAATTTTAATCTGTTTTGTTTGTTTGTTGTCAATTTCCTCTCTAGCGAGTGATGCTGTATGTAGCGTATCTAAGGGTGAACAAACATTGTTTAATCAAAAATTTCCATATGATCAGACTCAAGAAATTGGTGATCATATGGATCTTACACTTACAAAGTGTGATGGGAATACTTGTAGAATATATATAAGTACTAAATCGGGCGATTATAATTATGAATTTAAAAAAGGCCCGTCCTCTCAAAATTATGGTGTCGATGGCTATAGTGTTGAGTGTAAAGACTCTGATTATGTAGAAGTAGATAAAACAATAAAAGGTATTGGTGAGGGTTTAGAAAAATCATACGAATCAATAAAAGAGGGAGTTAAATAATTATTTGTATAGTTTAATTATCTTTTTGGTTTCAGCAGTAGCTATAGCTATTGCTGGAACCAAAATATCAATAGTTGCGGATAGACTAGCTGATCGTACGGGAATTGGTGAAGCTTTAATAGGTGCCGTACTTTTAGGAGCAAGCACTTCATTATCAGGTAGTGTACTTTCGGCAATATCAGCCTATGATGGCATGACAGATCTAGCCATTAGCAATGCATTAGGTGGAATAGCCGCGCAGACATTTTTTTTAGTTCTAGCTGATATATTCTATTTTAAAGCGAATCTTGAACATTCAGCAGCATCAAGTACAAATATAATGCTGGCGATGTTGTTAGTAGTTCTTTTATGTCTTCCTGTTATGGGTCTATCAATGCCTGAATTCACATGGTTCAGCATTCATCCTATAACATTAATTTTGTTTGGCGTTTATTTTTTTGGAATTCAATATGTATCTAAAGAAAAAAAGGATCCAATGTGGAAGCCAACTAAAACGTTGGAAACAGTAGAAGATGAACCTAATGAGCCCATAGGGGGAAAACAGTTAAAAGATTTAATACTTAAGTTTGTTTTATATTCGATAATACTTGTAGTGTCTGGATTTACCATTAAATCTAGTGGGGTGGCTTTAGCAAAAAATTGGGGAATAAATCATTTGGTTTTAGGAGCTTTATTTACGGCTATTATAACCTCACTTCCTGAGTTGATCACGACTTTTGCAGCCATACGGCAAGGCGCTTTATCATTAGCAGTTGGGGGAATTGTTGGCGGAAACACATTTGATGTTTTGTTTTTAGCTTTTTCAGATGTAGCTTACCGACAAGGTTCAATTTATCACAAAATGTCAAACGTACATGTCGCTTATATTTCAATTACAATCACAATGACGGCTGTATTGGCGATGGGATTAATTAGACGTGAAAAACATGGTTTTGCAAACATTGGCACTGAAAGTTTTGTAATTGCAATTCTTTATATATTCAGCCTGATATTACTATTGGTGCAATAGAATGAAAAATTTTTTAATTTCACTAAAGAGAGTTTTTAAAAGAGTTTTGAATAATGATTTCCAAAGATTGGTTTCAAGTCTTTCTTTCCAAACAGCACTATCAATAGTACTTGTAATTGGTTTATATGTGTGGATCATACATAATATTGGCATTTTAGATAACCTATTACCTATGATTAGAGCTACTCTATTAGAATATTTGGCTCCTACAGCCGCTGAGACATTAGAGCGTCAATTGAACAATGCCATTAATAAAACAAGTGAAAACATCACCGGGATTATTAGCTTAATATTGATACTAATTATTGGATTTAGAACATTTGAAGATTTAAGACAAGGCTTAAAAGCTATCACTAATGAGGATATGAATAATAGTTTATGGCAAAGAATTTTAACATTTATTTTTGTGATTACACTTAGTCCACTTCTCGTATTAATAATAGCTTTTGCAACTTGGTTAGCTTCATTTTTTGATTTTATTTTAATAATTAATTTTACTTCATTAATTCCTTGGACAATTTTTATTACTCTTTTTTATGGTTGGGGACTATTTAATAAACTAATATGGTACAAATATACTTTAGTAGCTCTTATAGTCTCAATCTGTATACTTTTTGCTGATCAGTTACTTCTTGTTCTTGCTAA
>JAGRAE010000275.1 GCA_020435005.1 Bdellovibrionales bacterium | reverse complement strand
GTTAAAGAAATCTAACTGCTTCATAAGGATGTTCTCCGCCGTTTAAACTTTCGCCTAAACTCTTTAGGTCTTGGAGACAATAACATGACTTTTAAAATGAATGTTTTGAGAGTTTTTATCTCTGAAGATGCAGTTTCGTCTTGTTGTTTAACTACCTCTAAAACGCACGCATGACTTCGCCCCAACCACTTAAAAATAATAAACAGGAGGCATCTTACTCTTGTGTTTAACTTCACACAAAAAGCCATTTAGAGACAAGAAAAAGCTGTCAAATCTTTTTTATTATTACTCTTTATTGGTAGACTTTATCATGAAAATTCAATAAATAATCGGAATAAGGAAACAATACTTTATCACTTCCATTCTTTCTACTTTTCTACTTACAAGTTGCTCTACAAAAGAAAAACTTCACACAATCTCAGGCACTTTAAGTGATTATCAAGGTAAACCAATGTCTAATAGAGTCATTCGCTTAAAGGGAATTAACTGCACCCATTAATTGCGGATTAGAAATACTCTTTAGTTTCTTATTTCTTAACTTCGACTAAACGCGAAGCATTTAGTGAGGACACAAGCGGCCAGAAAACTGCATTATTTAGAAAATACTTCTACCGCGCGTGAGATAACCTTGGAACATAAAGAAAAAATAAACTTGTTCAATTTAAACGAGACTCATAAACATCTAATTCGCGGAACACGGAATCCATTTGTTCATCTGTCAACTCACTATAGCCAATAGCGTAACTCCAACCATAACCCCAACGCCATGGAGTATACAAATAAGGAGTGCCACCAATAGCTACCCCACTCTCCATCATTGTCGCCATAAATTTGAGTATTTCAAAACTTTTACCCTCGCGTTCTTTCACCTGGGCAACTTTTTCTTTCACACATTCCTTCAACTCTTTATCCGCAACCACTCGCAAGGCATATATCCCACCCATCCAATAAGCGCGATCATGCTTTTCACAACATGATCGCCAAAGTTGTGGGTAATCCATTGTTCCATCAGGATAAGAACTACAACCATCGGTACTATAGGGGGCTATTTCAACTACCATAGGCTGATGTCGAAAAGCTTTTTCTTTTTTAATAAAGGCAATGAAATTCCCCTGCTCATAAAAGTCCCAATAATAATCTTTCCACTTTTGCCACACTTGTTTAACATCCAAAATATCGGGCCACTCAAAAGCATTAATAAAACTAGGTCCCCATTCCTCTTCCTCTAATTCATAATCATCTTGCAAACCCACAGGTTCAGGCTCCCACTGCTTCAACCTGTCTTTTAACCACGGACCAGACTGCACCGTCTTACTATCTGCAAAACGAATTAAATATGGCTTTTTTGAAATAGACGAATGAGATGCAATCTTTTCTATAAACATCAGCGCTGTCCACTTTTCTTTGGGAGGCGTCCAAAAATAAGATTGAGCATTGACTAATTTCATGCGCAAATGCTCAGCCGCCTTGCCTGCCGAATGTTCTTCACCATTGCGAATAAAAACTGCATCTAATTGAGCCACTGAAAGAATTAGATAATCAATTTTCTGTTTTTCTTCTTGCCAATCGGCAAAAATATTTTGAGAAAAAATGAAGACTGCTAAAATTACAACTTTTTTCATATGACTTAGATTTATAAAAGCAAACTGTCTCCCACAGCAATCTTTTTTAGTGAGTCCAATAAAAAGTTATGAATTCATGAAAGTCTTACTTAAATTCACTAAAATATCGACAGCTTTGTGTGAACACTTTTCCAACTCTGTTTAGTTTTTGTCATTAGCACCCATCTCCACTAGGCTTTTAAAGTCAGATAAAGAGGCTGTTGAAAAACTATCAAACTTAGAGATGTTTTTACGATAGCTCTCACGGGGAAAAATTGGGGAGGGATTATGAAGTTATTTACAATAGCTATATCTATTTTATTAGGTCACGCAGTTCTTGCTGACATCGATCAAATAGCACACGAGAACAAAACAAAGTTTGCACAAATTCAAGAATGTATAAATAAAGTTAACAAGGGATCCGAGGTTTGGCGAAACTCCAATCAAATGAGTTCTGACCTGGTCTACAGCCTAAATGATCTGATTCACATAGATTTGCAGGTTCAACTTCGCTATCAACATTACTTTACTCAA
>JAGRAE010000274.1 GCA_020435005.1 Bdellovibrionales bacterium | reverse complement strand
TCTTGTCAAAGTAAAGCCTTAGAAGAGTCCATCACCTTTACTGATTGTAAAGAGAACTTTTATAAATGTGCACAAAAAGGCTTAGCTGCAGATATAGTTTGGCTCGGTAAAAAATTAAAAGTGCAAGAGCTTTTATTGGATCAACTCATCCCCATGGCAAAAAATGGCTTAGAAAAATTAAACATTTCTTTTTCCGATATCCAGTTATATATTAACGAAACTATATATCCTAGAGTCTTAAATGGACAAAACGGGTCTCATTGGCAACGAGCTTATATAGGCTGTCATGGAAGAGATTTTCAGGGAATGAGCCAAAGATATTGGGAACAGCAAAAAGAAAACATTCCTGTACATAGTTGGAGCATATGAAAAAAGAATTTGATATATTACATCAGCTTCCTAAGAATTTAAATCTCTTGTCCTACAATGAAATCCAAAAAGCTTTTCCAAAACCTACATTGATACATTTAGAAGGAAAAAGAAAAGAGCCCCTATTTGTATCTACTTGTTTACACGGCAATGAAGATGTTGGCTTTGAAACCCTAAAAAAACTTCAAATATATTTAAAAAGTCACTTACTCCCACGCTCGTTAAGTCTATTTATTGGCAATGTTGAGGCCGCCTCATTAGGCTTAAGGCGCAAAGACCAACAAAAAGATTACAATAGAATATGGTGCAACGACCCTTCACCTGAGGGGCTAATGGCAACTGAGATTACAGAAATCATGAAAAATAAAAATGTTTTTGCCAGCATTGATTTACACAATAATACTGGAAAAAATCCACTTTATGCTTGTATTAACAAATTAGATAGACCCTTTTTACACTTAGCCAGCTTATTTTCAAATAATATTGTTTTTTTTGACAACCCCAACACTTGTCAATCCATGGCCTTTGCTAGCTTATGTCCTAGCGTTACACTAGAGTGTGGCCAAACAGGTAACGCCTATGGCCCAGAAAAGGCTTTTGAATTTATAGTTGATGTGCTTCATTTAGAAAACTTAGAACCCAGTGAAAAATCAATTCACGATTTAAATATATTTCAAACCCTTGGACGCATCAGTGTTGAAGGCACTCAATCTATAAGTTTTGGCGACAATTTAGGCGAAATTGATTTTCCACATGAATTAGAACTGTGGAATTTTAAACATGTAAAAGCAAATACTCTACTTGCTAAAACCAAATCAGATAAAGATTTACTCTTTGTTCGCGACGAATGTCATATTGATATAACTAGCAAATATTTAAGAGTTGAAAAAAGAGATGGCACACAATATTTTTTTTTATTTTTTTGTGTGCCAGCAATGCTAACTTCAAATTTGGATATTATTCATAAAGATTGCCTTGGTTATATAATGAAAACACTGTCCCTCAACTAATGTTTATGCTCGCTTCCAGGGGACGTTCGACACATACTACACCAAATCATCTGCTGAGCATTTTCTTGATCCGAGTAGTTTACAAAATTTTCTATATTCATTATTTTTTGACTAGTTGACATTTCATCTTCATCACTGAGAGTCCAACGTAATTGCCAACAACCTTCCATTGCCATGAGGTTCATTTTATTTAATGTATAGAACCCCTGCTCATTCCAAGTGAATTCATAGCTTCCACCATGATGATGTCCATTTAACATCTCCATATATGTAAATACTCTAAAATTCTCTATTTTAACAGGAGTTTGAAGCGAATCTAACTTCTCCCATATTTGAATATCCATTGCTGAGTACAGCTTCTTTTTTCCAGGTGTCCTGCTCTTAATAATTTGTGGACTTAATTTATCAGAAGCTTCCCATTTTCCATTTATATTCTTTTCAGCATTCTGCCAGCTGAAATCTAAACAGTAGGATTTATCATTCAAGCTCAATTCATAAGGACAATCTTGTGCATAGACACTAAATGCAGCTAAAAATAAAATAATTAAATTCATTCCATCCCCTTTAGTTAAAGTTGTAATTTAAATTAAGTCCGTACATCCTATTAATTAATGTATTTTTGGATTTGCCAATCAGAGATTGATCGCTCCAACTTGCGGATAGGGAAATATTCTCAGTCAAAACTTTGCCAACTGAAAAGATCAAAGAGTTTACTTCACTATTTTGCGCACTATTGTTGTTTAATTTTTTACCCTCAATAACTTGCCAAATATAACCGGCTGAATAACTCAAATCCCAAAAAGAACCATGGTATGTTACAAAATTTGCAAAAGAATGATCAAAAAAACTTGAAACTTCTGAATTATCAAAATCCTTCTCTAAGAGCCTTAAACTTC
>JAGRAE010000273.1 GCA_020435005.1 Bdellovibrionales bacterium | reverse complement strand
TCATGAATATTTAGCAGCTAAGCAATCATTCTTCACAGTTACTTTCGGCTAGCTACCCTCATTGCTTAATGGAGATTCCTTACACAGCAAAAGTGCTCAGGAGTTGAAGGGCAACCCCAGAGTATTGAATGGATAGCTCATCACAGGCAGCTCGACATTATATGCCAAGCCCACAAAGTCGCAATATTCAGAAAAAATCTGCAAAACTAAGGGAAAGCTTTCCACGCGTTTAATTTTGTTAAATATTATTGTTGCCCATGGGTGGACTTGTTGAATAAAGCGATACCATTGTTTAGCGCGGCGAAGAGCATACATTTCACCATATGCTTCATGGGCTTTTAGTAAATATTCAAACACAAATAGAAAAGTTTTTTTATGGTGATCAATAGGAGCTTGTTGCAAGATTTCACAAGCTAGAAACGGGCTGGCCATCGCGGCACGACCTAGAGCAAATTCCGTGCAGCCCGTAATTTCTTGGCACCGCAAAAAATCTTGGTAAGTCCAAATGTCACCATTGGCAACAATGGGTATTGATACTACAGCTTTCATTTTTGCTATGTATTCCCAATGAGCAGGGGGTTGATAACCCTCCGTTTTTGTTCGCGCATGAATGGTTAAACTATTGGCTCCCCCAGCTTCTACGGCTAGGGCAATTTCTTCACACAAATCTTTGTTGTCAAAGCCCAATCTTACTTTTGCTGTTACCGGAATATTTTGTGGAACCCATCTTCTAACAGCTGCGATGACTTTAAAAACTCTTTCAGGATTTTTCAACAAAGTAGCACCACCATCGTGGCGGTTAACCGTTTTTGCCGGACAACCAAAGTTGAGGTCAATTCCCGGCGCACCTAGTTGGCTGGCCAATAAAGCATTTTCCCCCACTAACTCAGGGTCGCTTCCTAAAAGTTGAACAAAAACCTTGGTGCCATTCGTCGTTTTTCCTCCATTATACAACTCAGGGGAAAATCTATAGAAAACTTTTTCAGGCAATTGGGTCTGAGTGACTCTAACAAATTCAGTGACCATTTTATAAAAACAATTCACCTGAGAAAAATGTTCTCGAGTTAAAGGATCAATAACACCTTCCATGGGTGCCAAATAAATTTTTATCTCATTCCCATTTGGCATAATACTTTGAACTCATCAGGCGTTATAGGTTGAATGGAAAGTCTTTGACCCTTTTTTACAACCAACATGTTTTTCAATTTTTTATTTTCTTTAATTTCATCAAGACTTACAAAATGATTAAACTTCTTAGCAAAAGATACTTCAACGCAAAACCAACGCGGGTTTTCTTTGCTCGATTTTTCATCATAATAGGGAGAGTTTTTATCAAAACTTGTCGGGTCAGGAACAGCCTTTTTTGAGATTTTAGCTAGACCAGCAACTCCCGGTGGTTGAGCATTGGAATGATAAAATAAAACTTCGTCGCCGGGGCTCATTTCTTTCATCATAAAGTTTCTGGCTTGGTAGTTACGCACACCGTCCCAAAGAGTTTTTTTATTTTTGGCTAGATCGTCAATAGAGAAAGTATCTGGTTCCGATTTCATGAGCCAATATTTCTTTTTTTCCATCATAGTTTCTCCTTGGCCATTAGCAGTAAAATAAGGTAGTAATAGAGTCTATTCAATATGATGAAATGGCTTAAAAATAAAGGAGATTTCTCGTGTCTGTAAGAATTGAAAAAGATTCTATGGGTGAGATTGAAGTTCCCGCTGATCGCTACTGGGGAGCTCAAACGCAAAGATCAATACAAAATTTTAAAATCGGTGGTGATCGTTTCCCTAGAGAAATGATACGTGCTTTAGGTATTCTTAAAAAGTCTGCTGCGTTGGCCAATGCCGACTTGGGTTTGCTAGCTAAAGAAAAAGCGGAATTTATCGTTAAAGCAGCAGATGAAGTTATAAAAGGAGAGTTGGACGATCACTTTCCCTTAGTGGTTTGGCAAACCGGCAGTGGAACTCAAACCAATATGAATAGCAACGAAGTTATTGCCAATCGAGCCATTGCCTTAAAGGGTGGAGTTGTTGGCGATAAATCAATTCACCCCAATGACGATGTTAATAAAGCCCAATCTTCAAACGACACTTTTCCAACAGCCATGCATATAGCTGTAGGTGAACAATTAAATGGACGCATGATACCTATGTTAGAAAAGTTGCGAGAAGCTTTAAATAACAAGGTACAAGAATTTAAGGGAATTGTAAAAATCGGGCGAACTCACTTGATGGATGCAACACCATTAACTCTCGGGCAAGAATTTTCTGCTTATGTCCAACAAATTGATAATGGCATT
>JAGRAE010000272.1 GCA_020435005.1 Bdellovibrionales bacterium | reverse complement strand
GAGCTTTTTAAAATCCAAGAAACACCTCCATTAACAAAATTCAAAAACAATATATCATGAACTTTTTTGAAGCATTTTTTAAGACCTAGAGAATGAGTTACTAATTCCTTGTTTTAAGCACCAGCAGCGGCACACATAGCCTTTAACAAAGTAAGGTTTTTGAAAGTTCAAATTTGATATGAAAAGTTAACCTCAGGGTTTTTAGAGATTCAAAAATTGCGTCAAGTCCTATGTGATTTTTGCACGAATTGTCATGATAAAAAACATTGTGTGTTTGGAAAAAAATATTTTATAAACCATTTAAATGTCGGCCTTCAGAATTAAATGAAACCAACAGAATTAAATATAAATGTTACTAGCATGAATGTAACTGAACTGCATAGATTTTAAAACTCCGACGTCGGAGTATAGTATGTCTTTCTTTAAACACTGAAAGCTTTTACAAATTTTTGACAAAACTCAACATTGCAAAGAAGGGCTGCAAAGTAACAAAAATTGTTACTTCCAGCTGACAATTTTTGCTCAAATAATATAAATTTCACAGTCTACTTTTTTTATTCATACTTTAACTTGAACTTCATTAATTATCGTGAAAAAACTTTGAACAACACAACTTGTACACAAAGGATTTCTTATGAAAAACGCATTTAAAATATCATTACTCTTAGTATGTTTTTTATCTATTAATGTATATGCTTCAAAAAAATTTGATTTTTCGTTTAAAGAAAAAAACATATTAAACGTATTGAGTGAATACAGCGAAAAAACCGGAACCCAATTTATAGTTTCTCCTGCTGTAAGAGGAAAAATTTCAATTATTTTCCCTGAAGAAGTAACAAAGGAACAAGCCTTTAATGCCCTATCAACAAGTTTAGCATTAAATGGATACACAACAATAAAAGAAGGTGAGAGTTTAAAAGTGTTACCTGCAAGAGTTGCCCAACGTAGTAATCTTGAAATATATGATAGTCTACCACCTGCACAACCAGAGCGAATGATCACCTATATCTATAAGCTTAAAACACGTAGTGCTGAAGAAATATTTAAAAATTTGCGTATGTTAAACTCTAAAGATGGTGAAACGCAAGTTGATGCAAAATCTAAAAGTCTAATATTCACAGATTGGGTAACAAATATTCAAAGAATCCATCATTTGTTAGCAAAACTAGATAAATAAATTATTAAGGAGAGCTTATTCATGAAAAATCTCAAACGAATAGCTTGGACATTTTTAGCTATAATTTTAACTTTAAGTTTAACTGTATGGATTGTTAATTACTCGGATGAACCCCTGTCTCAAGAATTTCTTTCTATACAGCAAAGTCGAACTACAAACTTTCCTCCTGATTACATAGAGGCTTACAAGTACGCATTAGGTTTCCGCGCCCCAAAGGACGTAAACCCCCTTATATTTGGCAACACTTATTACAATCACATTAAAGTTTCACAGCAAACTAATGGCATAGAATTGCCTGAGGATATAAAAAAAACTAAAAACCAAGAAATTAAATTTTTGACGACTCCCCCCTACTGTAAAATATTTCCATGTACTAAAGAAGAGGTTAATAGCTATTTAAAAAAACAATCATCAAATACTGAAATTGTAAATTTACTAAAAGAAAGATTTAATCAAATATTAAATTATGGTGGCCTGGCTATTGATTTAGAACCCGATATGCTTTCTCATAGTTATAGAGTGACAGACTTATTAAATGGCTATAGACATTTAATTTATGATTACAGCATAGATTTTTCAAAAGGAAATATCATTGGCACTGTGAAAGGCCTGCTAAAGATAAAAAAATTTTTCAGAAACTCATTAGAGTACCCAAATAGTTTACTTGCCTCTTTTATTTCTTTAACCATCATCAATGAAATCAATGAAGCATTGATTAATATTTCAGATAGTAATATCGAAGCTAAAAATTTTTTAACTAAGACATCCTCTGAAGAAAAAAATAAACCTATTAATTTTGATCAATTAATAACTTTAACCACAAATGACGAGATGATATCGATTAAAAACATTATTAAAAGCATTAATACCTTTGAAGTTTTTAGTTTTACGAATTTAGGGCTAGAAACAAAGTTAAACCCATTGACTCAGGTCTTCTACAAAAACTCAAGCTGGTTAGTTGAAATTCTTTTAAAGAAAAATGAAACCATCAACACACTTATAGAAAATATAACAACTGCAAGAAATGATAGATGTATAATCACCAACTCTAATTGTGAATGGAATAAAAATTCTTCATCAATATTTAATCAACTCAGGAATCCTTTGGGAAAATATTTA
>JAGRAE010000271.1 GCA_020435005.1 Bdellovibrionales bacterium | reverse complement strand
AATCATACAAAGAAAACAGAATTTTTTGCAACAGGAAGCTGATGCTCAAGCACAGCGTAGAGATGCTGCAAAACAAAAACAACGAGCATTTAAAAAAGACCTAAGTGATTTCATTTCTAATGAAGAACTTGAAATAAAATTAACAAGGAAGGAAAAACAAGAGATTCCTTCGTACATTGCTGACCCTACAGTAGAATTGAAAAACGGAAATAAGATAAGTCAGCTTCAGAGTGACCTCTTTGAAGCACTTAATGATAAAGAGAAAGTTCTTAAACTTGCTAAAATGCTAAGAAGTAATTTTGATTTTTCTGAGTTTATTCAAGACGAAAAAACAAAAAACATTAAAAAACTTCAAGGTACAGTAAGGAAAGGAAATAGAATTAACAGGAGTTCACAACCTAAAGAGAGAAAATCACTTGCTGATATGTTAGATTAGCATTCTGATATTTTTTATTAATAATAAAATCGTAAATTAATATTATGGCGACACAAGTAAGCAAATTGATTACTAAACAAATGGAGTGGAATGCTAACATGACAGAGCAATCTCATTTGGGTCGTGCCTTAATTGCCAAACCTGCCAAACTGGTACAAACGATGGACCAACTCTTTTCTGCTCAGAATTATTATTCTGACAACCCATTGACTTCTATGTTGATGGGTACTAAGAAAGGTGAAGAGACCATTGCACAGACATCGTGGGAGTGGGATTTAAAAGGTGCAAATACTAGACCTCTTGTGGTTGTTGAAAATGTAGAGCCTGAAAGCAATACTACTCTTGGTAAGTATCGAAGACCATTTAAGATTAAACTTGATGAAGATTGGTATTTGCCTGGTGATACTATTCACCCTGGTACATCCAATAAAAAGTACCAATGTCGTATTCAACGACAAGTGCGTAAACATGGTGATGGTACAATCTATGAGGTACGTCTGAAAGATGATAATCCTCAAGCATTTTTACCACAAAAATTCGTTAAGCCAGGGCAACAGTGGGGTAAATTGTTCTCTGAATACGAAGAAGCTGCCGAGCAATCTGGTAGTACCCAATTCTCTCTGCCTATCAGCTTGAGAAACAGAATGGGTAAATTCCGTAAGCAATACAAAATTACTGACTATGCTTCAACTGAAGTACTTGCAGTAGGTATTCCTGACAGTAAGGGTAATTACCATAAGTCATGGATGCGTTATGCTGACGTTGAATACTGGATGCAATGGTATCGAGAAATAGAACGTGGTTATTGGTATAACCGTAGTACTGATACTATTATGGGTGCTAACGGAAGACCAGTAAGGAACTTCCCAGGTGTTCAAGAACAATTGGAAGATTCACATATCCACCGATATACTCACTTGACTGCAAAGTTGATTGAAGAATATTTAATGGACATCTTCTACTCTAGGGTAAAACCAGGAAAAGGAAGACACATTAAAGGTTTCACAGGTGAATATGGTATGTTGATTTTCCACCGTGCTGTACAAGATTGGGCAACCAAATCTGGATTTGTTAAGAATATTGAGGTTTACTCTAATAAAGTAAACTCTGAGATTCATACAAATGCTCAAGAAATTGGTTTCCAATATGTGAAGTATAACATGGCAAATGGTTCTTCTTTGGAATTGGTACACAACCCAATCTATGATGACCGTGAAGTTAACTTTGAAATTGACCCAGTAACAGGATTCCCTGTTGAATCTCAACGTATTACTTTCCTTGATTTCTCAGGAGATAAAGGAACTAGTAACATTAAGTTGATGAACAAAAAAGATGGATTTGCCTTTACCTATGTAGAAGGTCTTTATGGTCCTTATGGTCCAAAAAAAGGTGGTAGTTCAGCTCACTCTGGTTCATACTATGAGATGCACGTTGAAAAGTCATGTGGATTGCATATCAATGACATCACAAAATGTGGTGAGTTGATTCTATCTCGTAACTAATTTATATATTCGCAGGGGGATTAAATTCTCCCTGCGAAATTTTAATAAAATTTAAACATTATAAAAAAATAACAAGTATGTTAGTAGAAGTAAGACCGATAGAATCCCCAAAGTGGCATGGGAAAACAAAAGGAGAAAGTTTTAAAAGACCACTAAAATTAAGTGCTTTAGTAGATGGAGAAACAATGCGTTATGCTACTGGACTATCTAAAGAAGATATTGAAAAACTGAAAAAAAAAGGTGTAAGTTATAACTTATCGGATGAGTATGACCCAGATAAACCTCATGAGTTTTGGGACTCACCTTTACCTGTTGTAAAGTTAGAAAACAATACCCAGTTCTTTAATACCGATAACGTCATTGATTTTATTAAAGTAAAAA
>JAGRAE010000270.1 GCA_020435005.1 Bdellovibrionales bacterium | reverse complement strand
CATTGAGAAAGGCCCTATCAGGATGTAAAGGTCAACATAGCTTATCCTATCTGCTGGAAGTAGTAATTTACCTCCTAAAATAAACATCTAAATGTTTAGTTCATCTTATTTGAAGGACATTCTCTGCCCGGGCAAAAATTAGAAAGAACACATATCAAGATGCCATTTTTACTTTGGCATCTTCACCGGCTTCATAGTCCGACCATTCAGTTCTTACAATAATTTCTTCACCGTTCTCAATATAGCCAGGAACCTTAAACAAGACCAGCGGTTGAGATTTACCTTTAACTTCAACTTTTCCAGCTTCTTTAATAACAAACTCATCTTTTACAAGTTCAAATAAAGTATCACTAATTAATAAATCCGTACCAAAAGCTTTAGTTGAAGCCTCAATACGAGCCGCCTGGTTTACGGCGTCTCCTATAACTGTATACTCCATGCGTTCATCTGAACCAATATTTCCAGAAATAGCTTCACCTTTATGAAGTCCAATTCCAATTTTAATTGGAACTTGTCCGCGACCAGTACGAGTTTCATTGAGAATTTCTAAAGCCTTTCTCATTTCAATGCAGGCTCTAACCGCATTTTGAGAGTCTCTTTCATGAGGTGTAGGGGCGCCCCATACCGCCATAATAGCGTCACCAATAAATTTATCAACAACTCCACCATGTTTGTTAATTATTCCAACCATAATATGAAAATATTCATTTAACATTTCAACAACTTCTTCTGGAGTATGACCTTCACTAAATTTTGTAAAATCTCGAATGTCACTAAAAAAAACGGTTACATTTTTCTTGCTACCACCGAGTTCTAAGTTTCCCGCTATTAAGTCTTCAGCAATCGCAGAACCGTGGAATTTATTTAAAACATTTTTCATCTTATCTCTTTCTGCAAGTCCTTCTACCATCGAGTCAAAAGCAACAGAAAGTTCACCCACTTCATCACGAGATTTTACATTTGAGCGTATTTCAAAATTACCAGATGCAACCTTTTTAGTTACTTCCACTAATTTTTCAATAGGTGTAGTAATTGAAATTGAGAAGATGACAATTAGAAATAGCGCAATAGATAACACTCGTCCAGCAATGTAAATAGCCTCTCTCCTAACTTGCTTTGCACCTTCAAGGATAATTTCTTCTGGCACTTCAGAAATTACAGTTAAGCCTAAAGAAGTTTTCGCATATGCGGCGATATAATTTTTATTATCACTAGCTTTAACATATTGCTTTTGTTGGCGGCGAATATCTGCTTTTAAAGCAGTTTGAACTATAGGTAAATCTTTAAAAGTAACTTTTTTCATAACTAATTCTTCATTGGGATGCGCTAGTAGATAACCTTTGCTATCTACTAAAAATGTAGACCGCTCACTGGTTTTGCTGAAAACTTTTTGTAAACGACTTAGGTTTATATCAGCTATAGCAATATGGGTAACTTCATCAACCTCATTAGTAGCAATGGGAATACCTATAGTTAAAAGGGGAGCCCCTCCTTCTATAGATGCATTTCTAATTTCTATTTTACCAGCAAAAACATTAGCTTCTTGAAAAAAACTTTGTGAGGCCTGAAATTGCCTTACATCTTTTATATAGTCTTTATCTAAATTATATTCTTTTAAATAATCGTCATTTACAACTCGTTCACTAGTAAACCCCTCTAAGTTTGACTTTACTTCTATAGAGACTAGATCTCGATCTTGACGAAAGGTTAGATCTAAATCTCTAGTTTGATTAGATTTGTCTGTTTTTAATAATAAAGCTGCAACTATTTTAACCTTATCAATATAGCTTACAAAAAGTTGTTCAATTTCTGTGGCGCGAGCCGCTGATGAATCCATATTAGCATGGGTTTCTCGTCGAATTGTGATTTCTTCAAAAAGTTTAGAACTTTGGTAGGCAACCGGTATGGCTACTGAAAGTAAAAGTAAAATAGTAATAACGATAAGTTTTGCAGAAATAGGAATTCTTATTTTTTTCATATTATAGATTTCGGTTGAAAACATTTGTTGTATGAGTCAATCTAGGACTTTTATACCTTTGTCGAATTTTTTAATAAGAATGTATTATTAATTACTTGGTGCTTCGACCATTCTAACGCTATAAATGCAGCGATCCCATGGACTTTTGTATGAGATTTTTACGAGTTTACCTGTTTTTTTTGAGCGCCATAATAATTTTAAAGATTGTTCAGCACTAAATAAATATCCTAGACTTTCGTTTGTCGTCTGAGGGCTATTACATAATTTGAATTTTTCTATTTTTAAATTGCCACCACGATTAAGATTGAGAATTTCAACTTCTGGTGTTTCTCCCACTTGATGTATGGCTTCTACTTTGCCAAGGATTTTGTAATTAAAGTCATCAGAAGTACTGGAACCATCATTTGCATCAAAAGAGCTTAAATTTTGCTGTGAATGATTTGAGGTGAACTTTAGCTGCATGAAGGGACTAAGGCTTATGCCAATTATAATTAGCAGAGCAAATTGAAACTGTTGCGAAAGTTTTGCCTTATAAGATGTCTTCATAAATT
>JAGRAE010000026.1 GCA_020435005.1 Bdellovibrionales bacterium | reverse complement strand
ATGGCAAAATACTGAATTATCACAACAAAAAATCATGGCTTACTTGAAGTATATGCACAATGATTCTTTACTGGAAATAATTGATAGTTTTGAAGAGAGAAGTTTGACAAAAAAAATGCACCTTTCACCAACTGTCATACGACATTTAGAAATTTTTAAAAATTACCGGGGAGGGCAAGAGGGCAGTTTGTTTTACTATTTAAATCGTTGTAAAACATCATCTGGTGCTCGACTATTGAAGTCTTGGTTGCAATTACCTTTAGCTGATTTAAAAACAATTTATAAACGTCAACAACAAGTTACTAAGTGGCATAACAATAGTTCTGATTTAAAAGAATTGCGAAAAATTTTATCGGGCATGGGTGATGTAGAAAGACGTTTAGGGAAATTATCAAATCCCAATTGCAATCCCCTGGATCTTGTTTCTCTAGCAGATTCTTTGCAAACCGGTTTAATGTTGTTGCCACTTTGTAAAGATTTAAATGTTAAAAATTCAGATGTTGAAGTCGCACAGGGAGTTGAAGTCAAAATTCGTCAAACTATTGCTGACGAGCCACCCACAAACTTTAAAAATGGGGGAGTGATACGCAAAGGATTTTCAGAGGCATTGGATGAACTGATATCTTATGCTGAAAACAGTCAAAAACTAATATTGAATATGGAAGCCCGTGAACGTGAGCAAACAGGGATTCCTTCTTTAAAAATTCGCTATAATAATATTTTTGGTTACTATATTGAAGTTACTAAAACTCACAATGACAAAGTTCCCGATCACTATAAGAGAAAACAAACATTAACCAATGCAGAAAGGTACCTGACACAGGAACTTCAAGAAGTTGAAGAAAAAGTATTATCTTCACGTACTAAACGCTTAGAATTAGAAGAAAAAATATTTCGAGCCCTCGTGCAGGAGATCATTCAAAGCCTACACCCTTTAATGAGATTGGCTAAAGTATGGGCAGAGTTAGATGTATATAGTTCCTTGGCGTGGCTAGCTCTCGAAAGAAACTATGTGTGTCCTCAGTTAAATGAAAAAAATATTTTAGATTTAAAAAGCTCTCGCCATCCTGTAGTGGAACAATCTGTTGATCGCCCTTTTGTTTCGAATGATATTTATTTAGGTCCCGAAGAATGCTTGTTATTAACCGGACCCAATATGGCTGGTAAAAGTACTTTAATGAGGCAAGTGGCCTTAGCAAGTATAATGGCTCAAATAGGGGGTTTTGTGGCTGCAAGTGCCGCAAACTTGCCTATTTATGAGCATATTTTTACACGCATAGGTGCTAGTGACTTTCTATCGGAAGGTCTTTCTACCTTTATGGTAGAAATGCAAGAGACTTCAGAAATGTTGCGGCAAGCAAGCTCTTGTTCATTGGTGATCTTAGATGAAGTAGGGCGAGGAACATCTACTTATGATGGTATGAGTTTAGCCCAAGCTATCTTAGAACATTTGAGTGCCGATATTAAATGTCATACTTTCTTTGCAACACATTATCATGAACTGACTCATCTTTCGCGTAAGTTTCCAAATATTAAAAATGCACATATGAGTATTAAAGAAGAGAGTGGTGAAATTCACTTTTTACACACTTTAGTACCTGGCCCGGCAAATAAATCTTATGGTATTCAGGTGGCAAGGTTAGCGGGGTTGCCGACGAAGGTGACTAAAAGAGCGGCCAAAGTGTTATCACAACTAGAATTAGACCCACAGTTGGCCACGCAAACACAAATGTCACTATTGGAAAATATTAGCCAAATGGATGATGTTACGGAAATGGATAGTGGCCTATCTGATGATTTAAAAAATCTGTTTGAAGAAATTAAGTCCACATCAATCCAGCAAATGACGCCACTGGAAGCTTTAAATGTTATAGCTTCTTGGCAATCCCGTTTGTAAAAGTTCACGGCCCCTATTTCCTGATGAATAGATGTCCTCGTTATCGCTATGCGTCCGGAAACAGGGCCTGTCACCTTTTAAGTAGGGCTATGATATATTGTTTATATGGCGCGGACTTTTTTAAACGATGAAGAACTTGAGAAAGCAAAACAATTACTGAAGCCAACTAAATTTAGAGCTACCAAAGCCAAAAGCTATAAACGTTCTCCTTCAGCAAATACCTTGTCTTTATGGTTAGGCGATCGATTGTTGGATCGTTTTACAAAAATTCCTGAATGGGAAGAATCACTACCTATAGCGTTAGGCTCGTGGGCACGTTTTGAAATATGTCCAAATAGTGATATTGATTTGCTGTTTGCCGGTCCAGAACAGAAAGTTAAAAAAGTAGTAAAAGCCATCAACGACCTCGGTTTAAAAGTGAGGCATCGTGTTCCAGAAAACTTTGAAGATTGGACAAAAGGGGTAGAGGATTACGATGTCATGGCGTTGCTTCATGCGAGAAGTTTTACAGCTGAAGGCCATGAAAAGTTACATCATCAACAGCAACTCATACGATCACAAATTAAAAATTGGCGAAAAAAATGGTTGAAAGTCATGGCCAAAGAAAGATCGGAACGGGCGACAAGATATGATTCCATCTCTAATTATCTAGAACCCAATATTAAATACGGTAAAGGTGGATTGCGGGACTTGCAACAGGCTTTATTTCTATTCGAAATATTTCCCGAAAAGTTTGTAGATAGAATTGATGTAAAAATTAACTTAAATCATCACAAAAGTTTTTTACTAAATTTGCGTCAGCATATGCATTTGTATGAATTAGGAGAAGTTATTGTTGGACCTGAGCAGCAGTCCATAAGTCAATGGTTAGGTTTTACTCTCACTAAAGATTTTATGAAAGAGGTACAGTGGACATTATCAGAAGTTAGTTTTTATTCGGACTGGATTTTTGAAAGATCAAAAACATCAGAAAAGTTAATAAACATATATAGAATGCAAAAAATAAAAAGTATTTCTGATGCCTATGAATACTTGCGCCAAGACTCAAGTCGACAAGCTCAAGAGGTGCTGAGAAATCATTTGAACACATTAAGTAAAGAAAAAGATTTGCAGAAAATAGGAAAGGTCTTAAAGAAAATTTTCAAATCCTGGCCTGAAGAAATCTTTATAAGAGCTTTGTTTTCTTCAGGCTTATTAGAAATTAGTATACCTGAATTAAAAAGGCTGCGAGGTCTCGTTCAACACGATCAATATCACCGCTACACAGTGCGAGCACACCTTTTGCAATGTATTCGTGAAGTACTGCGCTTGCGCACACGGCCTAAAAATTTAGGAAAAATTAGCTATTGGGTTAAAAAACTTAATGAGGAAGATTGGCAAATCTTGTTATGGACAGCACTTTTTCATGATATGGCGAAAGGTAAGCGAGGAGATCATTCTACACAGGGAGCTGATTTAGTAAAACGTGAATTTATAAAAATGAAAATGTCTTTACGTATCACTGTAGAAGTAGCTTGGATGGTTAAAAATCACTTACTATTGTCTACGGCAGCCTTTCGCAGAGATCCTCAAGATCCAAAAACATGGCGTAAGCTTCATGACTTAGGTGTTAAAGGGCCTCGTCTTATTCGTTTAGCTGTATTTACTGCCCTAGATATTCGTGCGACAAACCCAGAAGCCTGGAACCAATGGAAAGAACATTTACTTCATCAATTAGTACAGTCTTTACACTCACCTCGTGCGACAAAATACATGATGTTACTTTCTGAGGCTGAACAAAAAAAGATTAAAATGAGTCGAGAGTTTTTATCTTTACTAGATCCTTCATTAGTGGAATCCATACCAACTAAACTTTTGGTGAAGGACTATCAAGAACTTAAAAAAAGTAAAAGAAATTTAGAGACTCTTTTATGGCAAGGTAATAATGGCTTAACATGGGTACGCTTCCATAGAATCAAAGACAAAGCCGGTTTGTTTTTAGAATTTACTCAGGCCTTATACGCCTCGGGGTCAAGTATTCAGGAATGTTATATTCAAACTTTTGATAATTACGGAGTTTATGATTGGTTTTGTGTCAAAAGTACAAAAAAATTATCACAATTAAAAACTTTATTAAATATTATGAGTCAACAAGCTTTAGCCAAAGTGCCGGTTGTTAAATTTGATGAAATTCTTGTAACTAGTGAAGACAGCCAGCAAGCCATTATTAGTTTTCGAGGACGCAATAAAACAGGAGCTCTATTGTGTGCTTCACAAGCTTTATACCAGCAAGGTTTTGATATAATTTGGGCGCGTGCCCATACATGGGGCAGGCAAATTGACGATGTATTTTGTGTAAATAAGATGTCTACTAATATTGATACAAAAATAAGCAATTTAAAAGCAGAGCTGCTTATAAATTGAACATCATTAAAAAATAATTGATATCTAATAGAGTTAATTTTTTGAGCTACTAGAAAAAAGTTTTAGCCTTTTAAGTCTTTTGGTGAGTCTTATTAATGTGAAGAGATTACAGAACGTTATATGAATTCTTATTCGCACAGTTAAAGGTATGGCCGGACTCAGGTATGAGTTTTAGCATCGTATTGGACGTTAATTCAGTCCAGTTTTTAAGAAAGTTTAAGCATTAAGGCTTGCGCCCCATCCTAAATACTGACAGACTTTTATATAGGTGGTCGCGTTACTTTTTTTACATTGGTAAAGGTGGTAACAAAAAATTAAACAATAACCAAGAAAGTTTATTGGGGAGGGAGCAAGGATGCTCAGAGATGTACTTATCCAAAAAGGATTGTCTAATAGAGAAGCCGAAGTGGCAGAATTAGTAACAAAAGGTCTTAGCAATAAGGAAGTTGCTAATCAATTATTTGTTACAGAAAAAACTGTAAAGTTTCATTTAACAAACATCTATAAGAAGATGAATGTTAAGTCTCGTGCTCAACTTATCGTGTGGTGCTTACCTCACTTGGGTTTTGTGGAGAAAGAAGAACGTCAAGCAGCTCAAGAACAAGCCAATGCGCAGCAGCCCGTTCAAAACAATTTACAGCAAAATACTATTCCTGCTGGTAGCCAAACCGTTGGTGGAGTGATAAACAATCCTATTCCAGGAATTGGTGGAACTGGAACTGGAACTGGAACTGGCGGTTCAGACGCAGGTTCTTCTTTCGGATATTAATTGTATTAGAAAAGTAGGTAGGTGTGGAAGCGAAGCCCGTTTCTCAATCACAAGTGATTATGACAGAAATGGTGCTTCCCACGCATACAAATTCTCTTGAAACCATATTTGGCGGTACTATTATGTCGTGGATAGATATCGCTGCTGCAATTTCCGCACAAAGACATGCCCAAAGACCTGTAGTAACTGCGAGCATTGATGACTTGCACTTTATTGCTCCAGTCAAATCTGGGTGGGTGGTTAATTTAAAAGCCAGTGTTAATCATACAGCTAAAAGTTCTATGGAAGTTGGAGTGAGAGTGGATGCTGAAAACCCCATAACGGGTGAGTATTTTCACACGGCTTCAGCTTACTTAACTTTTGTCGCCTTGGATGAAAATGGCAAGCCAACGGTAGTACCTAAGGTTCTTCCTGAAACAGATGAGCAAAAGGCAAGGTTTGATAAAGCTAAGCTTCGCCGCCAATTACGCTTAGAAAGACGTGAATTCTTCCGCAAAAAATAATAAAAAATTCCACAATATGTGAGCTTGTTACTATAAATTAAGTACGTCAGACGCGAAACTATAAATACTAAGATAGGTATTGATCGAGGCCCTCCGATCTTTATTATTAGAATTTTGAATTCCTAAAAGATCATGTTTGCCATCTTCAATTTCTTTAAAATGGATATTGGAATGCTGACTGGCTAAGTTTTGAAAATGTAATCTTTCACTTTCGTGAACTTGGGGGTCATCTTTTCCGATTAATATGAGAGTGGGAATATTATAGAAATTAAATTGATTCCAACTTTCACTATGTAACAGATTTATGGCCCAAGCCATACCAATGTCATTTAAAAATAATCCATTCTTTTGTGAAGCAATACTCATTAAATCACTTACACCATATTGTATGATTTCAGGTTCATTTGGCCAACTAGGGCTAACAAAAATTAAACCGCTAATACTTTGTCTAATCTCTTCATTTTGCAAGCTGAGACTTGCTAGAACAGATGATGTACTTCTTGAAATAATAAAAATGGGAAGCTCAGGTGCTTCTTTTTTCATGTTTATAATGTAATTGCCAAGCCATATGGCAGCCTGTTTGGTTTGCCAATATTTTTTATTGTTGGGCCCATAACCATGAAAGGGTAAATCAATAGCTTCTGCACCAAAGCGAATATAATCTTGATTTTCTAATAGAACATTTATGACGGGTTCTTTTTTTGTTTTATTTTTGCTTCGTTCTCTAAATTGAGTTCTTACAAAGTTAATTAAGGGCCCGCGTAACGTACTACTGTCACTTATATTTGTGCTCAAGCCATGTAGTAAAAGTAGTCTCGCACTTGTTGTTTTTGCATATGGATGAAAAGAATCATTAGGTATTCGACCCTCTTTATGAAAAAGACGAATAGTTTCGAATTCTTCTATTACTTCACCTTGTATTTCATCTTTAAATACAGGGTGATTTTTGTCTGTAAGCTTAGATACTCTCAATTGGCGAGAAGCACTTGAGAATTCTAATATAGAAACACAATCCAAGCTCCTAAAATCAGGATTGTTTGTGGAATAAGAGATGGATGGCAAAAGAGTAATTAAAAAAATAAAAAAGTAATATGACATTGCTTGCCTTTGCTTCAAGGAACCACAATAAACCTGTTTATTAAGTTGCAAAACAAAAAAGATTAAAATCTGTAAAAACTACTGTTATGTTAATGATTTATACACTTTGTAGGTGTCTATTTTGAAGGGCATTGCAGATAGCGTTATTATTGAAGAATTGTAGTAAATTATCTCTAAAAATTGGTGTAGTATCGTTATTCTTAAAACTTATAGCTGCACCGCTTACAGAAAAAAGAACCGTGTACCTTTTAGGAGAGAGAATGAGGTTTTTAGTATTATTGAGTTTGTTATGTTCATCACTGGCATGGGCTGAGTTAGATATTGAGTACTTTGATAAGGCTAAGAATGGCAAACAAATGCTCGATTTTAAATTAAAACACGACAGTAAAAAATTAACTTTCTCACAAGTAAATAATCCTACTGCACAAAGGGAACAAAGTGTTTCTGAAAGCCAATTTGTGTTTAATTATGGCTATGGCATTAGCCAGTCTGTGGCTATGCACTCAGCCTTGGGCTATAGCCTAGGTAAAATCAAAGAGAGAAACTCACCATCAAACACCAACGATGAAGACAATGAAGTGAGTGGCTTAACAGATTTAGCCTTAATAGTAATTGGTAACCATGAGATGAGTGCAGATAGTTTATTTCATTGGCAGCTCAAACTTACCTTTGGTTTGGGAAACTATGAGAAAAAAGAAAAAAAAGCGGGACCACCAGCCGATTATGAAAGCAATAACTTTTCAGGTCGCACCAATTTAAATGCACAATTAGGTTATGCTTACAATATTTTCTATGGAAATATGGGGCTGGTACTTGCCACAGATTTAATTAGAAATAATGCCGATGTAAAATTAAAAACACTAAATGCAAGTCCCTTTGATATAGAAGCAGAAGGTGGAAATAACACATATGCGACTTTATTTTTTGAAATGCCTTCAGAAAAGATCTTGTGGGGAACAGCTCTGGGAATGCACTGGCAAAATGAAACAAAATTAAAAATGAATGATATTACTTTCAGTAGAGATGTGGCTAAAAATTATTTTAGATTTAATGTTTATAGCCGTTTAGATACGGGTCCTGGACAAGATTTAGTTGTTAATTTTGGTTATGATATTTACTCAAAAAGCGGTGGTGACCCTGCAACAGAAAAACTAGAAGAGGGTTCTGCTTTTAATATTTCTACGGCGTATTCAATAGAGTTTTGAATATTAACATTTTCTAGCCATAGAATGTTGTATATTAAATGTTTATGTAAATAAAAATAGTTCATTGTGGAAGTTATTAAAACAGAAATTTGAGAGAATCATTAGTAAATAGAACCACTCACAAATAACTAATGAATTTAACTGGCCTTGGAAGAGGTCTCTAATTCTTGTGATTTTAATGGCAGAGTTATGATAAATTGAGTGTGTGGAGAGTTGTTATTTAATTTAACTGTTCCATTGTGTTTTTTGATAATTCCTAAGACCATGGCTAAGCCAAGTCCAGTTCCTGAAAAACCTGACTTTGTAGTAAAAAAGGGTAAAAACATATTCTTTTGTATGTCTTGAGGGATACCACTTCCGCAATCGGTTAATTTTAATTCAGCAAAACTTTCTTTTCGATCTACTTCTATTCTAATCCATTTTTCTTTTATAGGTAATTCAGCAATAGCATCATAAGCATTACTGATCAGATTAATGAGAACTTGGCGAATTTGCACGGGGTAACAATAAACTTCAACAGTTGAATCTGGTTCTTCATAATAAATTTCTATGCCAGAATTTTTGAATTTAGCATTAGCTAAAACAAGCGTTTCATTTATAATATCATTTAAAGATGAATTCTCATAATTTATATCTTTATTGTCTCTAGAAAAAGCTCTCAGAGCTTGCACCGTTTCACTAATTCTCTGAACAGTCTTGTCAATTCTTTCACACATTTCACTTAAATACTTTTCATCAAGTTTTCCTTGATTCAATTTCATGTGTACAAGCTGCACGCCTGTTTTAAGAATTGTTAAGGGATTGTTTATTTCATGAGCGATATTGGCAGAAAGCTCACCTAAAGTGGCCATCCTCGCTGTGTAAGCTAATTCTGATTGTTTTTCAGATAGCAAATCTAATTTTTGTTCGGTGTCCATACCATACATTAAACTATCTAGGGAGTAACGATTAACCCTTCTAAAGACAATGGAAATAACTATTATATATACGACAACCATTATAGCCATAGTAATATGTTGAGATGTTCCCTCTAGAAACATTTGTATCGTATAGGGTAAACTAATAGGGAGGGCAAAGGCTAAAAATGATTTAGGGGAATGCGAATACCCCGCCGTCACTGCGGCTAACATGCCCGCCAAAAGAAAACCAGTAACTGCATGGACGCCAATATCACCGTGAGGTAAAAAAGCTAAACAGGCAAAGGACCATAATAGAGCAGAGATAAATACACCTAAAGCATAAATATTTTCAAAATTTAAAAGATTTCTTATTTCAGAATTTTCAATCTTGGGCAAAATGCGTTTGATGACTATTGTACGAATAGCAATAACAAAGAGTGAAATAAAAACCCACCAAGAAAGACTTTTGGGAGAAACAAAATCTTTGCTAACATAGGCAAAGGCTAAAATGTTACCAATCAAGCCAAAGGCAAAACTTGGGTTTTGATTTAGCAACAAAAAGATCCTTTTTCGTTGATATTTTAATTGATAACTACTGTCTTTATCCACAACATATTATCGGGTATTAATGAGGATAATTTCATATGACAAAAGTCTTGAGTTAATCGAATCTTAATTTTGCGGAAGCTAGTCTTTTGTCAAAAAGGCACTCCACTTGCTCATTTGTGCTGGAGTTAAATTAACATAACAAATAGTGCCGTGGCTGGCGGCTTCGGTTCTCTTAATTTGCGATTCTCTACCTAATTCATATATGCGATGTTCATCTTGTTTGGGAAAAAATAACTCTACTTCTTTTTGTAAATTTTTAATACTTTCCGCTAACATGCGGCGGAGTCGTTCAATACCTTCATTCTTAATGGCGGAAGTGAACACTCGTGGTTTGCGGTCTGCGCGAACTTGTTTCTCAATACTAGCAAGATCCACTTTATTGTATACGTAGACAACAGGTTTATCATTCCACTTAAACTCATTAATTAAATGATCAATAACCTCTAAATGTTTGTTTACCTGATCTGATGAAATATCGACCACAACGACCAAGATATCTGCTTGCCCTGACTCTTCCAAAGTGGCTTTAAATGCCTCAATCAATTGGGGAGGGAGATTGCGAATAAATCCCACTGTATCGGTGATTAATGCAGTGTCCACGTCGGGTAAAAATATTTTTCTTGTTGTGGGATCCAAGGTCGCAAAAACTTGGTCTTTTACATAGACATCGGACTGAGTTAAGCGATTAAGTAGGGTGCTCTTTCCGGAGTTTGTATAACCGATTAAGGCAAATTGAGGAATTTCATTTCGCTGTCGTTGCTGACGGTGTTGTTCCCGATTTTTTTTAACCGATTCCAATTTTTTTCGAATTTGCTTTACTCGATTATGAATGCGTCTTCGATCCATTTCTAGAGCAGTTTCTCCCGGCCCACGAGTTCCTATACCGCCACCTAAACGAGAAAGTGAGCCTTGCCAAGCTCCCACCATTCTTGGTAGCTGATCTAGCATTTGTGCTAACTCCACCTGAAGTTTTCCCTCATAAGTTTGAGCTCGTTGGGCGAAAATGTCTAATATAAGTTGATTGCGGTCAAGTATACGAACACCGGTTTCCTGTTCTAAGTTTCGACTCTGTATACCGCTGAGATGATGATCAATGACAATAAGATTGGCTTCGGTTTGTTCAGCGAGTTCTTTGAGTTCTAAAGTTTTACCTTTGCCAATAAGAGTTGCGGGATTAAATTTCTCAAGAACTTGGACCGCTGTTCCGACAACTCCACCACCGGCAGCGTAGACGAGATCTTCTAACTCAGCTAAACTTTCTTTTAAGTCTACAAAGGAATCAGTTTTGAGTCCGACACCTACGACAATGGCTTTGTCAGCCATTGTCTCGCGACTCCTGATAAGCTTGAGCTTCTAGCGCGGTTAAAGCAATAGTATTCATACAATCGGAAACTGTTCCGGTACGTTGTAAAACATTGGCGGCGCGATTGACACCCATTAAAAAAGGACCAAGGACTTCGCCATCACTCAATTGTTGAACTAATTTATAGGCGATATTTCCAGAATCAAGATTTGGAAAAATTAGGACATTAGCGCCTTTTTTAATTTCACTAAATGGAAAAATTCTTTCTGTGATTTTTCCGTTCACAGCGGTGTCGGCTTGCATTTCACCATCGACCACAAATTCTGGTCGCAGTTCTTTGACGAGTTTCGCAGCTCTTTGCATCTTTGCTGCTGATTCTGTGCGACCTGTAAAATTTGAAAAGCTCAACATAGCTATTTTAGGAGTTTGATTAAAGTACTGAGCGACATCTGCTGCATTAATAGCAATTTTTGCAATATCCTCAGCTGTCGGATTGATATTAATTGTTGTGTCTGAAAAGAAATACATTTTATCTTTAAACAAAACTATGTTTAAACCAGAGGCAATACTGTTTTCTGTTACACCAATAATTTGCAATAGTGGTTTTACACAATCTGCATAGTTTTGGATGGAGCCACTTACTGTACCATCAACGTCACGCATATGAACGGACATGGCTGCAAAATAATAAGGATCGGCAATTAAGCGCTCTGCTTCTGCCATCATAACTCCTTTACGCTGTCTCATATTGTAAAACTCTGCACAATATTCAGCATACTTAGGGTGTTTTGATGGTTGGAAAATAGGAATATCTTTAATTTCGTCTAAATCTAAAGCTTCAATTTTAGCCCGAATATCCTCTTCATAACCAAGAAGTATGGGTTTGCAAATTTTTTCTCTGGCCATCGAATTTAATGCTTTTAATATTTTTTCACTGCGGCCTTCTGGAAAAATGATAGTGGGTATACTTCCATTGCTTTGGCGGGCATTAAATTTAATCTTGTTTATGACTGTTCTCATAAAACCGCGGGTGACACTTTCTAGAGCTTCTAAACTTTCACGATAGGCTTTAAAATTTTTAATAGGATGTCCTGCAACGCCTGTGTCCATGGCGGCTTTCGCCACTGCAGGAGCGACATTCATAAGGACTCGTGGATCAAAAGGTTTTGGAATTATATAGTCAGGGCCAAAACTAAACTTTTTGTTGCCATAGGCTTGAGCCACTGGATCAGGCACATCTTCTTTAGCTAAATCAGCCAGTGCTTTAACCGCTGCGAGTTTCATTTCTTCGTTAATTTGTCGAGCATTAACATCTAATGCTCCTCTAAATATAGAGGGAAAGCCTAAAACATTATTAACTTGGTTGGGGTAATCACTACGACCTGTGGCTATAATGACATCACTACGTGTTTTCAGCGCTTCTTCAGGAAGAATTTCGGGATCGGGATTGGCCATAGCAAAGACAATGGGATTTTTCGCCATAGTTTTTAGCATTTCAGGAGTAAGTACGCCAGCAACGCTTAAGCCACAAAAAACGTCAGCGCCTTTTAAAGCATCGGCCAAGGTTCTGGCTTTAGTTTCTTGGGCAAAGGGTTCTTTCCATTCATTCATACCTTCTTTGCGACCTTTAAATATGACTCCTTGAGAATCACACATTAATAAATTTTTGGGTTGAACTCCCAATTTAAAAAAAAGTTTTGCACAAGCGATAGCCGCCGCGCCTGCACCATTAAAAACAACTTTAATTTTTTTGAGATTCTTTTCTGTAATTTCACAGGCGTTTAATAGAGCTGCAGATGAAATGATAGCTGTACCATGTTGATCATCGTGAAATACAGGTATTTTCATTTCTTTCTTTAAACGCTCTTCAATAATAAAACACTCAGGAGCTTTTATATCTTCTAAGTTGATTCCACCAAAAGTGGGTTCAAGGGCTTTGACAGCTTGTATAAAGTCTTCAGTATTATCTGCCTGAATTTCCAAATCAAACACGTCAATGTTTGCAAATTCTTTAAACAATACACCTTTACCTTCCATTACAGGTTTACCAGCTAATGGACCAATATTACCCAAACCCAATACCGCAGTGCCATTAGTGATGACGGCCACTAAATTTCCTTTAGTGGTGTATTTGTAGGCAAGCTCTGGATCTTTAGCGATTTCTTTGCACGGGGCCGCAACGCCAGGGGAATAAGCTAAAGATAAAAAGTGTTCTGTATTACTCGGTTTACTGGGAACAACATTAACTTTTCCTGGTTTGCCTTTAGAGTGATATATTAAAGCTTCGCGTTCAATTTTTTTGTCCATTCAAGCCTTCTTTCTGTGCATAAACTGGCAGATTAAAATTTAAAACATGTTTCATTATTCTAACAAAACACGAGTCTGTACATAAGAATAACAAGGTGACTTTAAACAAATAATTTATAGTTAAAACTCGACTTGCTTTGCCTGTACAAGATTGACTTTTTTAACATAGAGGAGCACTTTAGTTAACGATAAAGAATGTCGAGCTTATGTCGCTCCGCATTCAACAAATCTTAAATTTAAGATCATGTAAAAGGGGTGGCAACGATGAGTATTCAAGAGAGTCTTAAAATAGTAGATAAAGGTGATATTGCACTTGTTGAGTGGGATCTCATCGGAGAAAAAGTTAATAAACTTTCAACCCCGGTTATGACTCGCCTTAAGGAAGTTATTAATGAACTAAAAACTTCCCGCTATAAAGCTGTCGTTTTTATATCTAGAAAACCTAAAATATTTATTGCTGGGGCTGATATTGAAGAAATTAAAAATATCAAAACAAAAGAGGAATTTAAACCTGTCTTAGAGGAAGCCCACAATATTTTTAATGCACTTGAAGATTTGCCAATGCCCACGATTGCCGCTATTCGCGGAGCCTGTTTGGGCGGTGGATGTGAAATGGTACTAGCTTGTGATTATCGCATAGCTGCCGATGAAAAAAGTACGCAAATAGGTTTGCCAGAAACGAAGCTGGGGATTATTCCTGGATTTGGTGGCTGTGTTCGACTGCCACGAGTTGTTGGTTTACAAGCCGCTTTAGATATCATTCTTGCTGGGAAATCAGTTATCCCATACAAAGCAAAAAAAATTGGACTTGTTGATGAAATTATAGCTCCCGATCAACTTGAAGCGAGAGCTTTAGAGATGGCACAAGAATGCGCGTCAGGCACAAGAGGGAAAAGACAAAAAAAGTTTTCAGCTAAAGGTTTTATGAATGGTTTTCTAGATTCCTCCCTAGGGCGTTCTTTGGTTTTTAATCAGGCTAAAAAAATGGTGTTAAAACAAAGCAAGGGCTTTTATCCCGCTCCTCTTAAGGCACTTGAGGTAATTGCTAAAACTTATAATTATTCAAACCGTGAAAAGGCATTAAGAATCGAAATGGACGGCTTTTGTGAAGTCGCAGTCACTGACACTTCGAAATATCTCATCGATTTATTTTATATGTTAGAAGATGTTAAAAAACAAACCGGAGTTGCAAACAAAGATGTCAAAGCTTTACCTGTTAAGTCTTTGGGTGTTTTAGGCGCAGGAACTATGGGTGGTGGTATTGCCTATGTTGCGGCTGATAAAGGCGTTGAAGTCCATATGAAAGATATAAATAACGAAGCGCTTAACATTGGTTTTAAAGCCGCTCGAAGTCTTTGGGAAAAGAAGTTCAAACAAAAACGAATTGATAAATATGAATTTGAAAACAAAATGAATCACGTAAGTGGAACATTGGACTATACAGGTTTTAATCACTTAGATGTTGTAGTTGAAGCCATTGTTGAAGATATGGGTATAAAGCAAAAAGTTATAGGAGAGACGGCCAAGAATTGTAAAGATGATTGTATTATTGCAACCAACACATCTTCGTTAAGTGTTACTGAAATGGCAAAGGGTCATCCAAAGCCAGAAAATTTTGTAGGTATGCATTTTTTTAATCCCGTCGATAAAATGCCTTTAGTTGAAGTTATTCGTGGCGAAAAAACGAGCGATGTCGCAACGGCTACCATTTTTGAATTAGCTAAAAAAATGGGTAAAACACCTGTTGTAGTTAAAGACGGTCCTGGATTTTTAGTTAATCGTTTGTTAGTGCCGTGGATGTCAGAGGCTATATTTTTGTTAGAGGATGGCATGTCTATAGAAAGGTTAGATCGTATTTTTTCTCATAAATTTGGAATGCCAATGGGACCTTGTCGTTTACTTGACGAAGTCGGTTTAGATGTTGGGATTAAAGTGGTAAAAATCTTTAATGAAAGTTTAGGGCAACGCATGGAAATCCCTAAACTTATGAGTAAAATCAATTTAAAAGAGCGACTTGGTAAGAAAAATGGCAAAGGTTTTTATTTGTACGATGAAAAGGGAAAACAACTATCTATTGATAAGTCTATATATGGTGAATTAGGCCTAACACCCAATGATAAATTGGACGAAAAAGAAGTTATCGAGAGAGGAATATTCCGCATGATAAACGAAGCCGCAATGGCCATGCTTGAAGAAAAAATTTGTGAATCTCCCCAAGAGTGCGATCTTGCTATGATTATGGGTACCGGTTTTCCTCCCTTCCGTGGTGGTTTACTAAAATATGCCGATACTCTTGGCAGCGAGTACATCGTACAAGAATTGGAGCTTTATAAATCTCGTTATGGCGAAAGATTTACTCCTGCTAGCTCACTGGTGAACATGGCTAAGTCGAATAAAACTTTCTACAACCGTTCCATTAAACCCAATGCTGAAAATGCATCTGTGCAACCAGGGACTCAACCTAGTTTGTAAAGAAGTAAAATATTATTAAAATTAAAGATAGAAAAATTATATTTAGCTTTCTAAATATAATTTTTCTCGCCCATCAATAAGTTTCTTTGCAATATGTGTTTAATGGGGGGTGTATGAAGATTTTAACAATACTATTCGTAAGTGTATTGAGTTTGCCATCGGTCAGCTGGGCAGAGTACTTTGAAAAAGATCAATTATTTATTTATAAAATTCAACCCTACACAGAAGTGCTAACTAATGAAGAGATTGTCGAATTTACGGCCAAGCTTTCACAGGCGGCATTGGTGAGTGTATTGGAATCGATGGTAGAACATAAAGTTTTCCCTGAGAATATAGCAAGCATAGAAGATGTAGATAAGTTACGGAAAGCCAATAACGAAGTAGAAACTCTCGTACTATATTTGAACAAATTGATCGAAGAGCAAAGGAAGCAAAAGGGACGTTTTAGTTTGCCCGATATGTTGCCAGATGCATTTATGGTTTTTGGCGGTAAGAAACTCTCCATAAATATTGGGGGAGGAGTTGGTGGTGCAGTATCTCTCGGTGTGATTTTTATGCCGGTATTTATCGAAAAATATGATCAGCGCAGTGGCGTGTTGGTTGATGAGTATTTTAGTGTAAAAATGGGTGTTGTAGGTTGGGGCAATGGTGATATTGGTGTAGCTCTTGGTGGAGGTTCAAGATTTGCTGTGGGTCTCGGAGCTATTTGGGACTTAAATGATGCTTTTGTGAATCCCGATCAATTTTGGGGGGCTGGTATGGGAGCTTCTTGGAGTCCTTTAGTTTTGGGAGCAGGAGTCAATGCCAAAGTTGGCTTTTTATCTAATTGGGATATGCCAGGTTGGGTTGATTTTGCCTATATAACTGCCGGATTAGAAGTAGGGGCGTCAATTGAAGTGAGCTCTCCACGACTTAATTTTACCACTTTTCTATCTGGTGAAAGAATAATGACTCTGCTAGAGAGTTCACAAAAGAAAGCTTATGAAGCTGCGCTTAGGGAGTTGAGCCGCAAGATGGACCTTGTATTTGTTGAGCTAAATAAGCAAAAAGAGGTACTGTTGAATCAAAACATAGATCCCAAAGACAAAAATAAAGACTCTGAAGAGTTGAAAAAGCCCTAGACAACACAGTGACGAAGTTTGGCTCTTTTTTGTTGGCGTCTCAAAATGAGACGTCAAAACTTGATTAATTTGATTTGAGGCGTGCCAATTCGGCCTCTTCTTTGCCTTAATAAAATGCAAAGAGGAGAAGAGCCATGAAAAAGTGGTTAAGTATATTAACTATTATTATTTTAAGTTTGGGCATAGTAGCCTGTGGCAAAAAAGACAATAGAACGAGTGTGAGACCCAATACTCGAGATTCCCGCACGGATCAAAATAATGGAAACAACAATTCGCGTTCTACGGTATCTGATGGAACTGGCAAAATAAGTACAACCCAAGAGCGCATAGATTTGTTTTTAGCAGTTATGGGCGACCCGGCAAAACTTATTGGGCGAATAGATACTTCAGGTGCCGCTGTGACTTTTGATGGAAGTGCTTCTATAAATAATAGTGGAGAAGTTGAATCGGCAAAAATTAGATTAGTCATAAAAGATGAGTGGGCTGTCAGCGGCGAAGTCAAGCCCATGGAGATTGAAACTTTTGAATTTGTAAAGTTTGAAAGTCAATACCGTGAAACTTACTCGGGATATGACGAAGTGGTTTTAACCTTTTATGATAAGAACTATGATCAAGCTTTAATTCTTGAAGGAACAGTGCAACACGCCAGCGGTAGTGATTTTAAAGGGACTATGTACTTTGAAAACGAAGATGTGGCAGACACTGATGGTGAAGTTGTTTTAGGTGATTTTACCATACCAGCATGTTCATTTTTTAAGTGTAATAACTAGTTAACTTTGTTAACCTTCAACTATGAATTTCAACTATAGATTTGATGTAAATATGTTAGAGTCCTTGGTTGGAGGACTCTCCGTTTTAGATATCCATAACTTAAAGATTCAAAATTTAGATCAGGCCCATAGTTTTATTAAAACTTATGGTTATGATATAAATAAAGCTGCCGATGAAAAGTTGCTTTGGAATTATTATCGTCGAGCCGTCACCTATATAAATACAGAATTATTAAATGAAGAGGAATCTATTCCAGAATCTTTAGCGGACCCCAATAAGTTACAATCTATCGCTAATTTATTGATATATGCTTCGGTAAAAGATCAACGTGAAAACTCTATACAACGCTGGGCTTGTGCCATTTTAAAAGTTATGCATGTTTTGGTTCATTTAGATAATGATTTATTTAATCAGTATTCAACTAAAATACAGGATCAAATACTTGAACCCATAAAAAAATATTTAGTGAGCGATTCAGTTTCTGGGACCTATTTGGGGAATCCTTCTGACCCTGAAAGTATTCCACTTAAGAAGTTTATTGTTAAACCTTATAAAAGTTCAACATCATCAATTACAAAATTATTAGCTAAACCGGATGCTGTTGCCTTCACTATTTTAGATAAAATTGGTGTGCGTTTTGTAACTAAACATTTGTTTGATGTTTTCCGCGTTATGCGTTTTATGATGGATCACCATATTATTAGTTTTCCCCACAATATTCCAGACCAATCGAATAATACACTTTACCCAACCAATCTTTTTTTAGAAGTTATGGAAAGTTTTCCGCAGGGAAGTGAGTTGACTGTAAATGAAATTGACAAAATATTAGATCAAAAATTGCAAGAAGCCAAAGAGCGAGCCATGTATCGTGAAAAGTTAAATTTGTTCTCTAGCAAAAACTATAGTTTCGTAAAATTTATCACTCGACGGTTAATTAGAATTGAGCTTCCTCAAGAGGGTAATGAAAAAAATAAGGAACTCAACTTTTTTTATCCCTATGAAGTACAAATTGTTGATTATGAAACTTATTTAAAAAATTTGTCTGGCGAAGCCTCACATGAAGAGTATAAAAAACGGCAGCGGCAACGTGCGCGACTTAGAGTTTTAGGTCATATAAAATGTTAAAACTTTTGAGTTATCCAAGGTCGATTATCATTGGTTTATTTATTTTAATCTGGACTTTATTTTGGAGCTTCCTCGCTGTTTTGGGATCTATTTATTGTAAGGGTGTTAAATGGGGAGATTTTATCCAACGCAATTGGGCTTGTGGATTATTGTGGCCCTTAAACATTCAGATAGAAGTTAAGGGAGTGGAGAACTTAAGTAAAGAGAATGGAATTATTGTATTTAATCACGCCAGTCATTTTGATATTCCCATTTTATTTAGAGCTCTAAGAAAAAAAACAATTCGTTTTGGTGCAAAAGCCGAGTTATTCAAGATACCAGTTTTTGGTTCAGCTATGCGAGGTATAGGAGCCTTAGAAATTCATCGCGGTCAAAGAGAGCGAGTTATTAAATTGTATGAGAGGTCTCTTAAAAATTTGGCTAAAGGTTACAATTATGTATTGGCTCCAGAGGGAACTCGTCAAGCTAGCGGTGAGTTAGGAGATTTCAAAATGGGTCCATTCATAATGGCTCTTGCTGGAAATTGCCCCGTTTTTCCTGTTGTAATTGTTGGAGCCTATAATATTATGCCTAAACACAGTACTTTTCCCATGTGGGGAGTCTGGTCTATGAAAGTAAAGGTTAAAATTCTACCAGCCATTTCGACAGTAGGAATGTCGATGGATCAACGTCAACTACTCCGAGATAAAGTGCGAGAGCAAATGGCTAAAGCATTAATGAATTCTTCTGGACCAATAGAGGGGTGAATTTTTAATATTCTCCAAGTAAAATAAAAACGTGAATAAATTTTTCTATTACATCTTACTTTTAAATTTCTTATGTTTTCCCGCCTTTGCTGAAGAAAAATTAGGTATCCTCGGTGTTGAAGAAGTTTTATTAAGACCTTATTTTTTAGTTCGTGAGGGCCAAGAGGCTGAGTTTGGTTTGGGAGAAAGTTCTTTTGCTTTAAGTTGGTTTAAGACTAAAAGTGTTGGTGGAATTATCCGTTTAGGCTCAATGGCCTTACGCAATCCAATGTTGCATTTTACTGACACTGTAGATGATGAAGTGGCTATTGTTGAAGCTTTTGCCCAAATTTCTGGAATTTATGGGCGTTTGCGTATGGGACTTATTCCCATTGAATTCGGAGTAGAAGGTTCATGGTTGGAAAGTGAGCTTTATTTTAACAGAAATCTTATCTTTGAAAAACGAATTATTCCCTTAAGAGATTTTGGTATAAGTTATCAAGTTGGCAATCATGGTTTTTATACTCGCATGGCTGTACACAATGGTGAAAGTTTTGGTGAAAACCCAGATGGACGTATGTTTTTAACCGCCAGTTGGGGTTGGACAAATTATCGCAATTTCAATTTAGGTGTGTCCGCCATGACGGGGACGACAAAACCAGTGTCTACACAAAATGTGAACGAAGATTTTATTGCTGGTGTCGATGTCAACAAAGAAGCGCTATGGCGTATGGCTGACTTGTATCTTCATTGGCATCCTCATAAATGGTTTTTTTTGGCAGAAATTATTTTTGCAGAACTTGAACAAGAAGAACAAATCACAAAATTTAATGGTGGTCATTTGGACTTTGGTTATCAATGGATTTTTCATTTTGCGACTTTTGTACGCTATGATCATTTAGATCCCAATGAGCTGAGTGACAATGATTTGCAAAGAAAAATTTCAGCCGCATTAAGGTTTTCAGATAAACACCAAACTCAATCCCTCTACTTGGTGGCCTCAAAAATTTATGAACAGGGCAGCAATTTTCACAATGATGAAGCACGGTTGATTTGGCACCTCACACCCATTTTAAAGACAAAATAACAGACTGTTAAAAAATAAGCACTGCAATATAAGGCTTTTTTCGATCGTGGACGGATGGGATTTCAAATTGTAATATAGGTCAGCTTTAGTAACTATCCCAAATACAACTTATATGGTGAGAGCGTTAGGAGAAATGAATGAGTTTCAAAAAGGTAGGCGTTGTTGGTGCAGGTCAAATGGGGAATGGTATTGCACAAGTGGTTGCGATGAAAAATATCCCAGTGGTTATGGTGGATATTCAACAAACCGCTTTGGAGAGGGGACTTGCAACTATTGATAAAAGTTGTGAGAGATTAATTAATAAAGAAAAACTCACATCCGCGCAAAAAGATAAAATACTTTCTTTAATTTCGACTTCAACAGAAATGAATTCATTAAAAGACTGTGACTTTGTAGTAGAAGCTGCAACAGAGAATATAGATTTAAAACTTAAAATATTTAGTCAATTAGATGAAGTTGTTAACGAGCAAGCTATTTTGTGTACAAACACGTCATCTATATCCATTACTAAGATTGCCGCAGTCACAAAGCGTCCAGAAAAAGTTGCAGGTATGCATTTTATGAATCCCGTACCCTTAATGAAGTTAGTGGAAGGTATTCGCGGCTTGCAAACCTCTGATGAAACTTTTCAAAAAGTAGGAAGCTTTGCTGAACACTTAGATAAAGTTTTTGTTGAAGCTAAGGACATGCCAGGATTTGTGGTCAATCGTATCCTTATGCCAATGATCAATGAAGCCGTTTATACATTATATGAAGGTATTGCCGGAGTAGAAGATATTGACAATGCTATGAAGCTTGGCACCAATCAGCCGATGGGGCCTTTGACATTGGCCGACTTTATTGGGCTTGATACCTGTTTAGCAATAATGAATGTACTTCACGATGGTTTAGGAGACACAAAATATCGCCCCTGTCCTTTATTAAAAAAATATGTGGAGGCAGGTTGGTTAGGTCGAAAAACAGGACGTGGATTTTATAACTACAAAGAGGCTTAGTATGGAATTTAAAACTTTAAAGTTTGAAAATAAAGACGGAATTGGTGTATTAGCCATTTCTCGACCGCAAGCCATGAATGCTTTAAATAAAGAACTCATCGAAGAATTACAACAATTTGTTGAAAAAGCTGAATCTTTAGGTTTGAGAGCACTTATTATTACAGGTGAAGGCAAAGCTTTTGTCGCCGGTGCTGATATTAATGAATTTAAGGACATGACAGCTAATCAAGCGGCTAGCTTATCTGAAAAAGGACAAAAACTGTTAAGTCGATTAGAAAGTTTTACTTTTCCAGTCATTGCAGCTGTAAATGGATTTGCCTTGGGTGGGGGATGTGAATTGGCATTAGCTTGTGATTTTATAATAGCCAGTGAAAAAGCAAAATTAGGTTTACCAGAAGTGAGTTTGGGTTTGATTCCAGGTTATGGTGGCACCCAAAGGCTATCGAGAAATATTGGCAGAGCCCTAGCCAAAGCTATAACTTTGAGTGGTGATATATTTACTGCTCAACAGTTTTATGAATGGGGATTAGTAGTCGAATGCACAACCGCTGAAGAGTTAATGCCGAGAAGTCTACACTGGGCTCAATCTATTGCTAAAAGGTCACCCCTAGCCGTTGCGTCTGCTAAAAAAGCAATTCAAACAGGTTTTGACCATAGTGAAGATAAAGCAATGAAATTAGAAGCTGAACTTTTTGCCAATTGTTTTAATACCCAGGATGCTAAAGAGGGCGTCTCTGCATTCTTAGAAAAACGCACAGCTCAATTTCAAGGAAACTAGCATGTCATACACTCCTAAAAATCCTGTTCGTATTGTTACAGCGGCCTCTTTATTTGATGGTCATGATGCCAGTATAAATATTATGAGAAGAGTTTTACAGGATCTCGGAGCAGAAGTTATACATTTAGGTCACAATAGATCCGTAAGAGATATTGTCATTACCGCTCTTCAAGAGGGTGCACAAGGCATTGCAGTTAGTTCTTATCAAGGTGGTCACATGGAGTATTTTAAATACATGAAAGATCTCCTTGATCAATTTGGAGCACCCTATGTGCGAATTTATGGCGGTGGCGGTGGTGTTATCATCCACGAAGAAAAAAGAGAATTAGAAAATTATGGTATTGCACAAATCTTTCATCCAGATGATGGTCGTCGTTTAGGTCTTCAAGGTATGATTGAGATGATCGTTCGTGAATGTGATTTTGATATTGTTGAAGAATCAACAAAAGTACAATCCGTAAACAGCGTTCAGAGTCATAGCTTTGATATAAGTGAACAACATTTTTTTAATTTTTCTAAGGATCTTGGTTTAACTCTTTCAGCTATTGAGTTAGGTCAAAAAGATTCGCCATTACCTGTAAAGCTACTGAGCAAGATTCAGCAGAAAACATCTCCCTTAATTTTGGGAATGACGGGAACTGGAGGTGCTGGAAAATCAAGTCTCATAGACGAATTGGTACAAAGGTTTTTAAATACTTATGACAATATTAAAATTGGTGTTGTTTGTGTTGATCCAACAAAACGTAAAACTGGAGGTGCGTTACTTGGTGATCGCATTCGTATGAATTCTATGAGTCGACATGGAACTTTTATGCGTTCAATGGCTTCCAGGGGCTCGGGCAATGAAATTTCCAGTCAGCTTCCTGAAGTTCTCAATTTTTTAAAAAGTTTAGATTTTGATTTGTTAATTGCTGAATCTTCAGGTATTGGCCAAGCGAGTTCAGCCATTACCGAAGTCGCTGATTTTACACTCTATGTGATGACTTCTGAGTTTGGTGCGCAATCTCAACTCGAAAAGATAGACATGATAGATTATGCAGACTTTATTGCTATCAACAAAGCCGATCATCGAGGCTCACAAGATGCCCACCGTGACGTTTTAAAACAATATAAAAGATCGCGTAAGCTTTTTGAAACCAATGAAATTTTACCTGTTTATTTGACTCAAGCCTCAAATTTTAATGACAAGGGTGTAAATGATTTATTTTTCGGTATTTGTGAATATTTAGAACAAAAAGACTCTGGGGATAAAAATTGGGCACAGTTCCGTATTAGAAAAGAATCCATTCGCGGGGCTGAAAAACAAACAATTGTTCCAGCCGAGCGACAGGCTTATTTAGCAGAAATTGCCAGCACCGTTAGAAAATATAAAGCTCAAACACAAAAGCAGGCGGAAAAGGCTTCTTTGTTGGGAAGTTATTTGCAAGTTCAAAATCATTCTGAACTAAATTTGAGTGAAAAAATACATAATTTAAAAACTGAATTGGGTGAAGAGACGGTAAGCCAATTAGAAAACTTTGACAAGTTAAGGCAAGATTATGCCGGAGAAGAGCTTGTATACAATGTAAGAGGTAAGGAAATTCGCCAAACACTAATTAAAGAAAGTTTGTCGGGCACAAAAATCCCACGAGTTGTAGTGCCATCAATAAAAGATTGGGGGGAACGTTTAGAATATCTTCGCTTAGAAAATATTCCAGGACAATTTCCTTATACAATGGGTGTGTTTCCTTTAAAAAGAGAAGGTGAAGATCCGACACGACAATTTGCTGGTGAAGGCCCTCCAGAGAAAACAAATAAACGCTTTCATTTTTTATCTAAAGATTCTCCTTTTAAGAGATTATCGACGGCTTTTGACAGTGTAACATTGTATGGTCAAGATCCTGATTTGCGCCCGGATATTTTTGGAAAAATCGGCGAAAGTGGTGTGAGCATTGCTACACTAGAAGACATGAAGAAGCTTTACGATGGTTTTGATTTGTGTGATCCTAAAACTTCAGTAAGTATGACGATCAATGGTCCCGCACACATTATTCTTGCCTTTTTCATGAATACAGCCATCGATCAACAAGTGGATAAGAAACAAAAAGAACTTGGCAGAGAGCTTTCTGAGGACGAAAGAGGGATTGTAGAAAGAGAAACTTTAAGTCAGGTGCGCGGAACTGTACAAGCCGATATTCTCAAAGAGGATCAGGGGCAAAATACCTGCATTTTCTCGATAGATTTCGCTCTAAAAATGATGGGGGATATCCAAGAGTTCTTTGTCAAAAAAAACGTCCGCAATTTTTATTCAGTAAGTATATCTGGTTATCATATTGCTGAAGCGGGAGCGAATCCTATTACTCAACTGGCTTTAACTTTGAGTAATGCATTTACATATGTAGAGTATTATTTGTCTCGTGGATTAAAAATCGATGATTTTGCTCCTAATTTAAGTTTCTTTTTTAGTAATGGACTAGATCCGGAATACAATGTGATTGGTAGAGTGGCTCGTCGCATTTGGGCCATCGCCATTAGAGATCTGTATGGGGGAAATGATCGCTCGCAAAAATTAAAATATCATATACAAACCAGTGGTCGTTCATTGCACGCGCAAGAAATAGACTTTAATGATATCCGCACAACTCTACAAGCACTTATAGCGATTAATGATAACTGTAATTCACTACATACTAATGCTTATGATGAGGCCATCACAACTCCCACAGAAGAGTCAGTGAGAAGGGCTCAAGCCATTCAAATGATTATCAATAAAGAGTTCGGTCAAACTAAAAATGAAAACCCAAATCAAGGGAGTTATTTTAATGATTGGCTT
>JAGRAE010000269.1 GCA_020435005.1 Bdellovibrionales bacterium | reverse complement strand
TCGTATCAATTCAAGACAAAAAAGCGGTCATTTTCCCTGAAAAGTTATAGGCGGACAAAATCGCTGAAAAGTTACAAGTTTGTTAAGGAAAATTCTATTGCACAAAAAATGGACAGCTTTGAGCTAAGAAGTCTCAAAAACTTTTCAACTTTAAAATACATATAGCTGTCTTTGGCATTATTTATGCTTTTTAATAATGTATGATAAACAAAACTCGTATCAAATTGGGAATTTTAATTTCTCTTTTTTTGTTACTATCAATTTATAATAATTGTAGTGCACCCGAAGCTCATTCGCCATTACATGGACAAGCAGAAGGCGCGTCTCAACGGGAGAATGGCTTTGTTGAGGCAGATTTTTTAAGTGAAGAAAAACCAGAGTTACTTTGTGGAACTCAGGGATATGAATTTTTGCTTAAACAATATTTTGGCGTCCACTGTGCGGTTTGCCACGACCGCTCGGGAGGATTTGAGCCTTATTTTGCGCAAAATCAAGATGCATCGGATTCTTACTATAAAGCCCTTTATATTAATGAGGATACTTTTATTGAAACTATTACTGAAAACCGTTTTTGTGGCATTGAGTGTAGCCTAAATAAAGATGGTGAGACTTATAAGGCCATTGCAGAATGGTTGGAGAACAAATGGGCTTGCCCCACTAACTAGCGTCTGACAAAGCTGATGTCATATGGTTCTGGATCTGCTTTTTTAAGAAAGAACCAAGGTATAATACTTGCCGTTACAGTGTAAATCAATAAGCCTGAAAGCAAATGTGTAGGTAGTTCAAAGCGGTCTCTAAGAATAGATGTTATAACTAAACCAAAAATTAAGGTAGGTAATAAACTCATTGAAATTTCAATACGATCTTTCCAAGCCTCTTTTCTGAAGAACCATATAGAAGAAAACACGAGAAGTAACCTGATAGGTAAAAAAATCAGTGTTAAAATAAGCCCAGCACCGAGTCCCTTTAAAGTAAATATAGCTGCTGGGAATTCAAGACCTGCTTTGTAGAAATAAAATGGTACAAAGAAAGAAAAGAAAAAAGATACTGAATATAACATGTTCTCTGATTTTTGATCTGAAACAAAATGTTTAAAACGTCCAGCCGTCATGCCAACAATAAAAGCGCCAACTAAATAGTAAGCTCCTAGTTTAGTCGTAATCACACCACAAAATAACGCAATCAGAATCAGAAAGCTAACTTCGGAGTCTGGAGCAAAAGGTGCAATTTTTTTTAAGAAAATTTTAAATACTTGCGGAAGAACAGTAATCATTATGACTAGAGCGCCTGTTGAAATAAGGAAACTCTCCAAACTTTCTGTTTGCAAAATAAAAAATAAGGCAAAAATGGCTATTAGCTCTTTAGAAATGGCTGTATTTCGTATCCAGTGCTCTTGAGATTCTGTAAATTTATAACCTTTTAATGAGCTTAATATAAATCCTGTAGATGGTGTCATAAGCCCTAATGAAAGTATCATTGAGGCACGCCAACCAAGGTCGAAAATATTCATTATACCTAAGCCAGTTATGACAATCAGAGCAGTTCCTTTGAGCAAGTGTTTGGTTAAAGCCTCTGCATCCTCTCTGATTTTCGTGACATCTACTTCCATTCCAGCAAATAAGAATAGCGAAGTAATTCCTAAGCGGGATAACATAAGTAGGAGTTGGTCTTCTTCGAACCACCCGAGAAAAAAGCTAGTCATAACTCCTAAGAACAGTGCGGATAAAGCGGCTGGAATGCGAAAACGGAGTAACATTTTAGGCAACAACAAAATGGTCGCAAAAAGAATAAAGTACTGAAATTCTACATCAAGCTGCATAAACATTCCTTTTTAAAAATCTATCACAGTTTACACTTGAGGCGAATAAGAATTGGCTCAAGAAGTTACCCTCATAATGCTTGGCATTATGAGGGTAACTTCTTGATTTCAGACACTACTTGTTAGGAGATGACCTAAATCAGAGCAAAGAATTTAATGATGTATAAGCATTTTTAAAGAATTCAATTCATTTGTTTGGTGATGGAATCTTTTATTTTTTACATAAAAGAGAGGGGTTTGATGAAAAAAATATTTTTTGTATTGTTTCTGATCTTATTCAGTAATTTTGGTTTAGCTAAATCAACTTACAAGACACTACCACCAGAAAATATAAAATTTAAAATTGAAATTGAAAAATTAGTATCCCAGCAAAAATATAATGAAGCACTTAAATTTACAGAAGAGTATATCAAAAAACAGAAAAATAAAAATGATATTGAATATGCACGTGCGATTATTAAAAAAGTGCAATTGCAATTAGGCCTTCATGGCTATGAAACTGCAGTGAAAGAATTAAAGGCTTCGCCACTACCTATAGATCCAATGGCGAGAGCTTTAGTAGAGCTATATTATGCTTTTGCATTAATGAAATACTATCAATCTTATAGTTGGGAAATTAATAAAAGAGAAAAAGTCGTAAGTACAGAAGAAATTGATTTAATAAAATGGACTAAAGATCAAATAAATGAAGAAATAAATAATACCTTTGATAAGT
>JAGRAE010000268.1 GCA_020435005.1 Bdellovibrionales bacterium | reverse complement strand
AATATAAAAATAGATACGATAATTAAAAAAACACCAATTTTTTGTCTTTTCATAGATGATTATAGTATAAAAAAAAGCCGAGCAAGGCTCGGCTTTTTATATGATTTATAAGTTCATTGAACTATGCAGCACGTTTTTTACGTGCTTGTGATGGATCAATGCCATATTGCTTTACTTTTCTATAAAGCGTAGCACGTCCAATACCTAAAGCTTTTGCAGCTTCTGTTAAATTGCCATTATATTCATTAATAGCTTTTTCAATGGCTACACTTTCAAGTTCATTAATAGTTTGAACTTTTTTGCTCCCTGTATATCCTGCGTTCCCGGGGAATGGTAAAATTTTTGCTCCTGTTTCAACAGGCTCATTCCCTGATGTTAAGTTTGTCATTGAAGATTTATTCCCCCATTCCATAGTTGAATAAACTTCACAAGAAACACCATTACTCGCCGCGAAAGCCTTAGCTCTTTGCACGACGTCTTGGTCGTCACTCACTATAATAAGTTTAGAACGTACCATTTCCTTACCTCCCAATGGATTTATAAAACCATTTTGAGTCAATTTGTGACTCACAATGTACCTATCGGAGCATCAATTTGAGATATTAGGAAAATTTTGCCTAGATCTAAAATTTGTGTACAAGCTATTGAAATCTCAAATGAATACAGAATCACTTTTTCTCATAATAAGACAACTATTTTGCAACATTCGACAAAAATCCAGTCAGAAATCTTGATGTGAAACAAAAAAAAAGCACCTAATTGGTGCCTTTTTTATATAAATTTATTAATTAATTTAATTAAAATTTCATCTACGTCCCGACTTAATTTTAACCTGCATTTTTGCAATTAACTGAACAGCCATTTTTTCCTGAACCTTACACATTTTAAGCTCATCACTACGGTAAGAACGCTGACTAGGAGTCAATGTTCCTGTTTCAAGTTCCATCTCATAATCCAATTTGTTAGCACGTATTCCTTCGAGCTCTTTAGATTGTTGTTTAAAAAGTTTGTTAACTCCACTTAAGGGTGCAACTTCTAGCCAACTTTCCTTTGCTTTATACCAACTTAACATTCTTTGAAATCTTGCTTTATTTTTGGCCAATGTAAACTTAGGAAACTCGTCTTCATTTAAATCCAAAATATTATCAATTTCATCAATACGCTTTAGATCCTCATCCATTTCATACTCTGGAAATGGAATCACCGCCTGCTGAGTATTGTGTAACGCGGATGTGGAATTAGACATTCCAGTGTTGTAATTAGGTGTGCTCACCAAAACCTCCTATATACCCTATTTCTCTCAAACCAGAACTCAATGTTCTCATTTTTTATACAACAAAATGTCGAATTTTTCAACGCAGTGAAGCCAATGAAGGCATAAGTTCCATGCTGAACCATGTCATTTTTACAGGTTTGTCCAATTAATTTAGCTTTATGCCTAAATAACAGAGACTAAGAGCAAAAAAATTATTTAAAAAAATATTTAATAAAGCCCAATTCCATAAGCCATTTTGAAAGAGTTTTATGGAATCTAAAGCAAAAGAAGAAAATGTGGTTAAAGAACCTAAAAAAGCTATTATCAATAGTAAGAATAATGGACCTGAAATATTTAGTTTTGATTGCGAATAAGAAGCGTAAATCCAACCGATAAGAAAAGCTCCCAAACTATTTGCCAATAAAGTTCCCATGGGAATGGGAATGGCCTCAAAATACTTTTCTCCGTAATGATTAAACAACCAACGTAAGCCCGCACCAAAGCTAGAAAGAGTTACAAAGACAATCCATTTCATGCTTAAATGCTAACTTTAATCATTTAGATGGACAAGAAATAGTCTGTAAAATGGAGAGAAAAATGAGCTTTGATAAAAAATTGATACCCCCTAAAATGGCAAAAAAAGAACATGTAACTAAAATTCACAATATTGAAATTGAAGACCCCTATTATTGGTTTAGACAAAAAGACTTACCTGAAGTCATAAATCACCTTAAGGCAGAGAACGAATACACAAAAAAGCAACTTGAACCTTACACAGAGTTGCAAAACGAACTTTGGAATGAATTAAAAAACAGAATCAAAGAAAACGACGAAACCTATCCCATCAAACATGGTGATTATTATTACTACAGCAAGGAAATAGCTGGACAAGAATATAAAGTCTATTGCCGAAAACACAAAAGCAGAGAGGCTCAGGAAGAAGTCATCTTAGATCTAAATATATTGGCAAAGGACCAAGATTATCTACAACTAGGCGATATTAAAATCACGCTTAATAATCAGATTATGGCTTATTCATTGGATTTCAATGGTTCCGAAGAGTTTCAGGTTTTTTTTAAAGATTTACAAAGAAATGAGCTATTAGATTTAACCATAAAAAATACAAGTCCTGACTATCAATGGTCTAATGATAATAAAACTTTTTATTACCTTGAATTGGATAAAAATCATCGTCCCAACAAATTGTTTAAATTAGATATTGAACACGGTTCAAGCCCACCCACGCTCATTTTTGAAGAAAAAGATCCTGACTATCACATGAGTCTAGAT
>JAGRAE010000267.1 GCA_020435005.1 Bdellovibrionales bacterium | reverse complement strand
TTATGCCCCCACAAGTTTTACTCCAACTACTAAAACAGTCACTATCCTGCTCACAATACAGTGGATCATTAATGTACTTCACATCAACTCCTTTCTGCATGGCAATAATGTTGTTCTTGAAAATCAAATAAAAACTTGCTACAACTACAATTGCTATAACAATCAACAAGACTAACTTTTTCTTCTCACTTATGTTTTTATTCATCTTATTTTTTCCCTTACGTTTTTTCCTTATATGATTTGTCTTGAAAATTTTCAAATTCTTTTTAGTTTTCCCCTCCAAAGTTTTTAGCAACACACTGATTGGATAGACACTTAGTTCCAGGAATGTAAAGTTCACAGCGTGATGAACTTTCCTTAGAGTTATAGATATTAACCGTAGTACAATAATTTCCTTGTATGGTACAATCACTATCAACTTCACAATATTGTTTATCAATCATGTATTTTGGGTGTGTAATCCAACTAGGGTTAAATATTAAATAAATTACCAATGTCATAAGCAAAATACTTCCAACTATGATGCCGATATTTTTTGAATTTATTTTAACCATTTTTTGAATATTTTTTTTGAAATTCTTTTCTTTATATGATTTGTCTTGAAAATTTTCAAATTCTTTTTTGTTTTTTCAAAGCGTAGTTTTTTCTGTATGAAATATCTCTACAATTCGCTCCCATTCACGTACACTTGCTCGACGTTGTTGAGGTGGTCGCTTTCATTACGCCAAGCTTCTCGTGCGGGTGTGTTCGGGTCGAGTGTCCAGGGATAAAATGTTTGTCCTGTCGGCGAGAGGAGTTTGAGATCAAGGTCGTTGATGAGGTTGGCTCCGGGAACGTCGTCCCAAGCTAGCGTTACTTTGAGCGAGCTTTGTGCGCTGATGTTGATTGCGTACACGTCCACGTTAGAGATGTCTGAAATGTTTGCTTCTAGGAATGTTCCGTTGATGATTCGGTCCACAGCTCCTTTGGCGTTGAGCAGTCCGTACCCGTTCACGTAGTCGGGGCCGTCGATTACTTGGTCACCATTTCCGGTTCTATTTAGGTCTGTCGTCGAGTCTAGCAAAAGGGCTTTGATTGTCGAGGGGAGCGGGTCTTCGTCGTAGCCGGACTTGTTCCACTGTTCGAGCATGAGCGCGATGGTTCCGCTGACGTGTGGCGCTGACATGGACGTTCCACACATAGTGTCATAAGCAAAATCGTAATCATCAACTCCATCTGAAACTTCTTGAGAATAATCTAAATTATTATAAATATCAATAAATCTATCTGTAATCGTTGAAGTTATTCCTTGACCTAATAAACCATTCCCTCTACAACCTGGGGCAACTATTTCAGGTTTTATTCTTCCGTCGTCTGTTGGTCCCATACTACTGAAAATCGCACTTGAATTATCATCAGAATTAGTAGCTCCAACTGAGACAATGTTTTTTGCAGATGCTTTAGGCAAGACAGTAGAGTAATTTATTAAAAATTCCAACCTTTCATTTCCAACAGCCCAGACAATAGGAATTTTTTTACTTAAATATCCTATCACAATACTATCTAGTAATTCAGAAGTTAAAGTATAGTCACCATAATAAGATGAATTTGAAATAATGGCGCCCCAAGAATTTGAAGCAACTCTTGCATTATAGGTATTAATTCCCTCATAATAATCTTCTTCAATATCTCCTGATTGATTGTAACCCGCAGGGTCATCTAATTCGTATGAAACTAAACTAGCTTTAATTGCGATCCCTTTATAATTACTATTATTACTCCCATTTCCAATTAATATTCCTGCAACATGAGTTGCATGGTCCCCAACAAAATCAATTAGCTCTGGATGTTCATATCTTCCTATTAAGTCTATATGTTCATCGTAAAATGCAACATCATCTTCAGGGATTTCTAATTCAAATTGTAATCAACATTAATGACTTTTCTTGAATTTGCTAATTTATCCTCTGCAGGAGAACTTATGGTTTCAATTCTTTTAACCTCATCAATGTTTGATAAATCATCAATTTTATTTTCTGGAATTGAAATTGTTAAAGAGTTTATACTTTTAATTTTATTCAAAGACTCTCCCCCCATATTTTCAACTAAAGTTTCAGCTTTTTCAAAACTAACTCCCATATGAAATTGAACCATTAGATAAACATTACCCTTGTCATCTTTTGCCCAATCTCCAATTTTGTTCTCTCGAATATATTTAGATTGTTTGTATTCAGGTTTGATTTCATCAAGACTTCTAACTAAATACTTGTCATTAAAGTTATTAGAATTTAGTTTCCCATCTCCACCATCGTTAGTTGTGAAAATATTATCTAAATCTTGACTGATTGAAACATACCAAGTGTCTGATGATATGTAACCTAGTAACTCGATTCCTTCGTTTTTTAATTCCTTAGCTGGGTATTATACCCCGCAGCTCTGCTGCGACCACCCAGCTGGGAGTTAGAAGTCGCGTCTTGAAAACTGCCGTAATGCCCAGGAGCTCTGCTCCGATTGGGATAGGCACATTTTAGCGATTTCTTTACCCTTTAATTTCTTCCTTAGAAGGATTTTTATTGAATTGTAAAATAGAATATATTTTTTCTCCCTTATTTA
>JAGRAE010000266.1 GCA_020435005.1 Bdellovibrionales bacterium | reverse complement strand
CCTGTCATCTAAATCAGTTGAAAAATTTTGATAACGTTCTGCTAACTGTGAGAGTTTTACTTTCCATGCTTTCTTATTGTTATTATTAAAATATGTATCTAAAACAGTCTCTACTTTCTCAAAATCACTTTTCATATCAATATAAGCTCTAATTAAACTATCAAATGTAGGAGTTTCTACATTCTCTATTAATTTATCAAATTCAGAAACAACGTATTGATATGAGGAAACCATTGCTGGATAGAAATGTTCAATGCCAATTTTATCAAATGCAAAAGTGCCATAATCTAGTCCTGTGTCAGCTAGAATTGGATTTTTTTGAATTTCTTGTTGATGTGATAAAATTTTGGAGTGGACACTTTCGACTTGTACTCTTTCATATTGGTTTAACGTATCTTTTTGTTTATACAATGAAAGAAATCTTGTTTTAAAATCTGGATTAAAAATAGCGTCTACCCAGAGATACTTTTGTAACTGTGTTGCCCAATCATACAAATTTTCCCACTCCTCTAATTGTTCTTCTGAACGACTTTTATGATATTTTGCAATTAACGCTATTTTTTCAAACTGTGCTTGTAGAGTAATTAAGGGTTGTAGAGTATTTGAAAAAGTATTCTTGTTTTTAAAGATATTTTCTAAAATTACTGTGGTCTCATCTTCTTTAGCCTTTAAAAATTCAGTTACCTGGTCAGGTTCAATGTAATTGTAAAATTGTTGTGCTTCCTGTTCTGTTAAGTTTAAAATATGATTCACAGGATTATTGGATTTTAAAACTTCACCACAAATATGGGTTTCATCAGCATAAATAGATTTTATAGAGATAAAAGTTAAAAAAATTGTTAAAATTAAAAGACGAAGATTCATTGAATACCCCTTGGTCCCAAAAAATTAGAATTAAAGGGTTTTTTCCTGCTTTCGAGGACTTTGGTCAATATTGGATGCAAAAGCTACCTGTTTTGATTTAAATTTTATCTTTTTTTCATGATTTTTCTTAAATTTAGGGGGTGAATGTTTGGATTTTATCTCTCACTTTAGTAGTCTTTTTATAAGTAGGTGTTTCAATATTATGAAAGATTATAAAGTTCCAATTGGAGAGTTAAAATTTAGTTTTTCAAAGAGTTCAGGCGCTGGCGGACAGAATGTCAATAAAGTGAACACTAAAGTTACTTTAAAATGGGATAATGGCAAGAATAAAAGTTTGTCCAAAGCTGTAAAAGAACGATTTAAAAACAAGTACCAAGGATATCTTTTCGATGGAACGGTAATTATTAAAAGTCAAAAATTTCGAGATCAGTCTCGTAACATTGCTGATTGTGTAAATAAATTAAATTTTATGATTGAAGCTATCAAAACAGCTCCTAAAAAAAGAATATCCACAAATCCAACAAAAGCTGCTGTTGAGAAGCGCCTAAGAGACAAACGTAAATTGAGTGAGAAAAAAGGAAGACGTAAGACAAACTTTTAAAGTCTAAGCAAGGAATACACAATACTCAGTCAATCTCTAAACCCAAATTCCGAATCTGATCTTTTATCAAGCTCACGGCAGTTAAGTTATTGGGGTAATTAGAATATATATTATCTGATGAAGTTAAGATTTTCACTATATCAGATGTTAATTCTTTCAGATGAAGTGCATTAGTCACATAAGGTAAAATTAATTTGAGCTTACTTAGGGACTCAGGGCGAACAGCTATATTAGGCATCTGCGATTCATCTTTGATAAGTAGATATTGATAAATATTAAAAGTACTGTCATCAGAATTAAACATAACAACGTCGAAGTCAGGTCTATTTCTTTCATCGGAGTTGTTAATTATTACCTCAAGTACTTCTACGCACCCACTAATGATAGCCACCGACAAAGGGGTAAATCTTCGAGAAGTATAAATGGGCTCATTTACATTTGAACCTGCTAACATAGCCCGTTCTACTTCGTTAATATCACAGCTTAAAATAGGAAGATATAAAGGATAAGAAAACGTTGCATTTGTTGGTATAAAATTGATCGATATACTGCCATTTGACCCACTAGAACCAAAGCCACCCTCCTCACCTTTAATCCCATCTAAACCAGCATCTGCAAAAAGTGTCAAAGAAGATAGCGATAGACAAAATACGACTACAAAATATCTCATGTAATGATCCTTCCTTATTTTTAACATCACTAGTTCGGATATTGCAGATTTTAGGCCAAAGGTTCTCCATCAAATCCTGGGCACTTTTGCTGTAAGGTCTTTCAACTGTATACTTTTTGTGTAGTGGTTTGATTCTAATAGTGATTTATTTCTAGTAGTGGTTTGATTCTAATAAGTGGTTTGTACCAAGCTATAGGTTTATTTCACTCACGACTTCGCTTCACTACGTAAAAGAGTATCTCCAAACAATCCTCTTTAAAACTAATTTGGTTCAGCTCTCACTCAACAAATTTTATATATGCCTCAATTCGCTAATCGCAATACTTTCACCAAATCTGACTGACTAATTGGTGAACTACACCTTCATACCTTCATACCTTCACACCTTCACACCTTCACACCTTCACACCTTCACACCTTCACACCTTCACACCTTCATACCTTCATTCCCTCATTCTTTCTTTCCCTCATTCTTTCATTCCCTCTTTCCCTCATTCTTTCTTTCCCTCATT
>JAGRAE010000265.1 GCA_020435005.1 Bdellovibrionales bacterium | reverse complement strand
CTGCCATTCATTGCTACCATACTACCACCTTCAGCAATGACATGTTCTCCTTGCTGAAGAGTGATCTTTGCAACTGTACTCGATGGTCTATTAATTAATTCTACATCCATTAGATTAACTCCTTGGCAAGCGAGGGTTTAACCACCCTACTAATCCACCTAAGCTTCTCGTTTGCAATAAAACTTTGCCTCGACCTTCTAAGCGACCGACAAGACCTTCTCCACTAAAAAAACTTGAGAATATTCCTCCGGAAAGTTGGATTTTATAATTTACTGAAGGGGGATAAGCCACTAAGTGACCTGTGTCGACAATTAATTCACCCGCTAAATCTTTTTCAACCAAAGCACCAAATACACCTATCCAAACTTTGCCACGGCCATGAACATATAGTCTAAATAAGCCCTCTCCACCAAACATATAACGAAAGCCAGCCCACTTAACATCTAGTTTTATGCCTGGGGTGCAACAAATAAATGATCCTGATTGCAAATAAAGACCATTACCGTTGAGTTCGTGACAGATCATATCACCAGGAGTTGTTTTACTAATAACTATTGTCTGAGGAATTGGCGATTTGTTTTTAAAAGTATTTATAAAAGCTGACTCTCCTCCAAAAAACTTTCTTATTAATGATGAAAATATTCCGCCTTTAAGTTCTGCCCTTATATCTATGCCTTTATCACTACTGGCCATAGCCCCTGATTCTGTAACTAATTCTTCACCGGGCTCTAAAGTAACCACCAAATGAGTAAAAGCTGTTTTTCCCTTTTCTATGACATTCATTGATCTTCCTTCTTAATAGCGCCTAGTTGTTTTTGGAAATTTTTTAAGTCAAATTTAATATTCTGATAATCATTTTGTCTTTTAGATTCTATACTGTCAATTTCAGACTTTAAATAAGCAATCCTATCATCTGTAGCGGGATGAGTTGAGAGAAAATTCAAGCTTTTATCATCAACAGGAATACCTTTTTTTTCTAAGTTTTCTATTAATTTCTTGTTAACCTCTTCTAACTTTTTAAAAAAACTAATTAAGCCATTGGGATTTATATTTAATTTTTTAATATATTCTAAACCTAGGCGATCGGCCTCTTCTTCAGCACTGCGCGAGTACATTCTAGTTAGTAAAAAGGCTCCATTATCAGCAAGGACGGCAATAACTCCTGAAACATCGCCTAAAACAGCTTGGACCAAAGCATAAGTACTAATAGTGGATAGCATCTGACGTAGAGTGTGCCTTTTAATTACATGTGACATCTCATGGGCTGCAACACCAAAAATCTCTTCAATATTGTCAGCAGCTACGAGCATTCCTCTATTAAACACTAAATATCCACCCGGGAGGGCAAAAGCATTCAAACTTTTGTCATCAGCTATAAAAACTTTAAATTTATAGCCTTCTTTTTCACCCAGCTGAAACAAAGGATTTAAAACCTCCTGTAAAACTTTGGTTTGTTCGCTATATTTTTCAACCTCTCTGAAGTTAATTAAATTGTTTATTACAAATCCCCCTAATTTTTCTTCAGCCTCGATGGGAATTGTTTTCACAACTAAATCTATGAGTGGGTCTTTAAATACAAAAAAAGCAGACAACAACACGACTACAACAGCTATAAAGCCTAAAGCTAAACTAAGTCCAGAATCAAAAACAACTTTTCGTGGCACATCTTTATGTGGATGTCGCTCTTTAATTTCCTTTATGATTTGATAATCACGCACATATAAAACCCATCCTGGATGAGAGGGATGTGAAAAAATATACAATTGATTACTAGCTCCCCCTCTTTCAATCAACATTGAATCTACAGACCACTCTAGCTTGTGTTCACTGTCCTCACTTTCAATTTTTAGTTTTCCCAAAGATTGAAATGACATATTCATTAACACCGGTCTATCGCCAAGAGATTCATGAAAAACGCGAACTGTAAATACCTTCATTTAGATTAACTCCATAATTTCATTATGAATAAGAGGTCGTAAATTTCTAAATTCTTCCCCTTTTTGACTATTTATATATCTGTTAGCCAGCAATACAATAAAAACATCTTTTTTTGGATCCCACCAGAATGATGTACCCGTAAAGCCCAAATGACCTATTGATGATTTAGAAAAATATTTGCCACTTGTACTATTTTTTCCTGGTAACATAAACCCCAATGCCCAATCCCCTTGATGAGGCTTCATAGATCTTTTCATAAAATGCTTGAGGGTTTTTCTCTTAACAAAACCTTTATCTTTATAAAGCGACTCACGTAAACTTAAGAGCCAAGTAGATACATCTTCAATTTGACCAAACAATCCCGCGTGACTACTTATTCCACCGAAAGCTTGTGTGTTGGCATCATTAACTAATGCTTGAACCCATTTGTGTCCTTTTTGGTGTGAAAATGTCGGGGCATATAAATAATTATGTTGTGGTCTTTGTGTTAAAAAATGGAAATCATTGGAGGGAAAATATTGATTTAACTGTTGCCAGCAATTTAATAAATTTTTATTTAATAAAGTTTCTAATACAAAACCTAAAGTTAAATAATCTACATCTGAATAGGTGGCTGTTTTTTGTACTTTACAAGTTTCTTTTTGTAGCAAGTTCGATAGTTGTTGTCGACGCTGCAACCAAGAACCTTTCCAGTTTTTTTTAAAATAAGCTCTCCACCAAATTAGCCCCGATCGATGATTT
>JAGRAE010000264.1 GCA_020435005.1 Bdellovibrionales bacterium | reverse complement strand
CATGAAGCTAAAAATATCTTTTATATCCCGACCTGTTTTCTTAATGTTTTCGTACAATTCAAGGTCACGTCGGTAAGCTAAAACCGTATTGCGTGATCGTCCTCTCACATTTTGTAAATCATCAAAAAATTCTACCCAGTAGTCTAAACTCATAACTCTATTAAAGTCCTGTAATTAAAATTAATCAAGTAAAAATAATTACTTAGCTAATATGCATAAATTTTAAGCACAGATTTTACGAAAGGCCCTATTTAAAGCCTAAAAAAGGAATTTCACTTACTTACCGAAGCCTTCAAGAAATGAAAACTGTCCGATTAATTCTTCAACACCATTGGTTGTTTCAACCATTTTTAGGTGAATTTTGCCTTTTAAATCAAATCCATCACCTGATTCAACAACATCAAATGTTTCTATGAAAACTTGACGCTGACCACTCTTAAAATAAATTTGCAAGCGACCATCTGAATATTTAAAATCATCATCAGCGGCTACAAAACTAACACCTTGTCCATCTATTAATTGATAATTCACAGCCAATACAAATCTTCTGTACCCATCAGCATCATAGCCATCGAACAATGCTACTCTAGATGATTTTAAATCATAAATACCAATATCATTTTCTGAACTACAGGAAAGTACAGAGTAATCGCCAAAAGAGACCACACTATATGCCGGTCCCAGCCCACCTTCTTCAGGGGTTCCTGAACGAGCATAATAAATTATTGTATCTGAATCATCTAACAAAGAACTATAAAGACCGCTGTCGGAAGAACATCCAGCAGCGGCAGAAGTAAACATATTAGTAAGATCTTCGAAAAGCTCATCTTCAGTGATATTAGATGAACCTTCCTTCCAATTGGTTGAGCAAGCGGAAGAAACCAATAAAATAATGAATGATAAGAGGGCAATCCATACATTTTTCATTTTGTTCTCCGCCTTACCCATTATTATCTACCGTTTGGACAATATAAGTTTTGATCAGAACCATAGCCACCAAAAGCAACAGTATTACCACAGCTCTGTCCATTTATATTAACGATTTGAATACTACCAACCATTTCTGTTGAGTATGATTTATTATCACAGCCTTTTAAATCAAAATTGTTCACAGGTCGGTGAAAATACATAGGAAAGCTTTGTGGTATTTTGAATCTGATAAGATGACTACCATTAAAAGCCTCTGCTTCTAAATTGTAAATGCCACCAGACTGTGGATCCATCTGTCCGACAGCTGTCACCTTTATATCATAAGTACCAGCCATAGCATATCCACCGTTCTGTTGATAGCCACATACTAAGCTAGTAGCTAAATAAAGCCTTCCTACTGCACTCACTGGCCCATTGTATCCACTAAAATTTTGGTTAATGGGTGTATATTTACCATTACCATCAACTGTGACAGCAAAAAAGTCCAATATTAATTGGATACCGTTGCCAGTGTTACCTAATGCCGAAAGCTTATTAACTTGTGAACAACCATTACAGTTTATATTAGGATTGTATACATCCGATCCACCTCTGGCTGTTGTTCCACTATTTTTATCTTTGGAGCATGCAGACATTAATGTCGCTGCTAAGAAAATTGTTATTATTATTTTTAAGTTTTTCATTTTTTTACCCTCTTGTTCTCCTTATAATTAATTTTAAAATTCTAATTCTCCATTAAATGCTTCTTCTAAACTCAAACTGTGAAAGCTACCTAACTTTTTATAACCCTTATAGGGGTCACTAGATTGTCTTGTGGGATAAACATCAGCATAAGTATTGTTGTAACCATCTGATGAAGGCCACGGACGACAATCATAAGGTGTACCTGTATCTAAACCTTTAAATGATACAAACCAACAATGTGTAGGTGGATGTGGAGCGTAAGTAATTCCATAATTTTTAAACCACAATGAACCACTTACAGAGTCTTCTATTTGTCCATCGCCTAAATCTAACACTTCATCTATAACTAAAACTACTGCACCAGCTTCGAAATCCTCAAGCACTGCATGAAAAACCATTTTGCCGTCTTTTTCGAACCACTTATTGTATTTGGTCGCTTGTTCACTGCTACCCGTACTGAAATACCAATAATAGGTGTAGCCATTTTCTACATAGACTGTCGTAATTGTTCCGCCCCAATTGCTATCTCCTACTTTAACAAAATTAACATTGATACCCATATTTTGTGGATCATTCATCGAACGGCCTGTGTATTCAGAAAGTAATAAATTCTTTTGTGAGACTGAATTACCTTCAATAACAAATGAAGCCGTACCACCATTTTCAAAAGTTAATCCATTATAAGTCCCCGGCCCATTACCAGGTCCATTCCCCGGAGGAACATAAGGACCATTCGGAACCTCAACAACTGGTGTTTCTTCTTCAACAACAGGGCTGGGCTGTGGTTCTGGTGTATTCTTCTTTTTTGCACATCCAACTGTCAGTAAAGACACTGCAAATAAAGTTAATATTAAGCCTTTCATTTCTCTTACCTCTTAATCTCCCTAAGTTTAGGGAGTCCTCTTGTCTTTAATTAGTACAAGCTGTATGCCGACTTTTAGACGGCTAGATAAGCCATTAATTTCATTAGATTAAATAAGGAAAACACATTGTTTTAAGGTAGCCACCCCAAGTGTCAAAAGATCTATTAAAAGACAATTTAGGGCACCCACTGTATAAAAAAAAGGTGCTCTTTTACTTTTAGTGGTAGCCAGCAATATTAAATAGTTAGGTTAGTTAGGCTTGTATTTCTTCATTTATTT
>JAGRAE010000263.1 GCA_020435005.1 Bdellovibrionales bacterium | reverse complement strand
TAGTAACATTTTATTTGAAAGAGAGTGGTAATAGTAGGCACCTCCACTTAATTCTAGAAGACTTACATCTATCCCACTTTCACTGTAAAACCAATAAAGTCCACCCATTTTCAAATTTATATTTTTTTGAAAGGGCATAAGATAATCCCCGCCAAATACAAACGGCATAGAATCAGCATCCGAGCCCATAACAAAACCGAAGTATCCCCGCAAAGCTTTATCACCCTTTACAGTTGAACTGTCATTAAACCCAGATGAAAAATCATCCTGATATTGTGTACGAAAGTTTTTCCGAGCTTGACCGCTTATGACCTTGGCAAATACCTTTTGCCCTTTTACTTTCAAGACTTTTATCTTTCCACGAACTTTTTCGGCACTATCAACAAGCTGGTAGGATTCCCCAGCTTTCAGCTCTCGATTTTTATCCAAAAGAATCACGTTTTTACCGCGAACTTTATAGACATTTGCAGCCAGTAGCGAAGTTGAAAAGAAACTAAAAATGGAACTAATAATTACAATTTTAATTATTTTTTTAATCATTACTTAATCATTAGTAAAAATGAGTATACTGTCAAAGAAGTTAGCTATTTATTAAAATTATAAATTTAAATAACTTCAACACAGGACTTTTGTTTGGGTTTAAAGCTGTTTTACAATACCTGTTTACCGAGAATAAAAATTCCCATCACTAATACAAACCAACCAAAACCAACTTTCAAATTTTTTCCATCTATCTTTGTTGACAAGTAAGTTCCTATAAATATACCCAGTAAAGAAACGCAAGAAAACTGCATTAGAAACACCCAATCAATTATGGGTTGAGTACTTACATCTCCAAGAAAGCCTAATAAAGATTTAAATGCAATTATTAATAACGATGTACCTACGGCTATTTTCATCTCTAAACCAACTAAAAGAACCAGAGCTGGTATAATTAAAAAACCTCCACCAGCTCCAACAAAACCTGTTACACCACCTACCAGTAAACCTTCAGCCGCAATAATTAATGTTCGCAGCGGTGGCGATAATTCTTTTTTTTCTATATCTTCCCTGCCTTTAGAACGAATCATTGAAATAGAGGCCACTAACATGACGATAGAAAAAACTAACATGATAAGAATATCTCGCGTCACCATAAAACTGCCTATTGAGAACAAAACATCTGGCAACTGTGGAATTACAAATTTTCGTACTGAATAAACACCTACAAAAGAAGGTATCGCGAAAATAATGCCTGATTTAAAATCTACTTGCTTCTTTTTTATATTTTGTATGCCACCGACAAGAGCTGCTAAGCCGACGACAAATAAAGAGTAAGCGGTAGCAAGAGTTGGAGTAATTGCAAAAAAATAAACAAATATGGGAACTGATAATATCGATCCTCCACCACCAATCAGCCCCAAACTAATACCCATTAAAATTGCACCCAAAAATCCCAATATTTCAAACATACTTTTACCTTACGCTCAGGTTGAAACTCCAACCCTTAATACATTACATATTTATAATATATGCAACAACTCTTTACACCATTTGACAAAAGCCTTTCCCATTTGTCAAAAAAATCAATATTTTTGACAACTTAACTAATTGTTTGTCGACGACTTAACTCGCTATAAAAACCACTCTATGAGATCTTTAATCCTGTCCAGGGGGGAGCCTGAGGGGGTTGGCCCGGCGCTGACCAAAATTCTATTATCCTATCTTTTATCCAATCTTTTAAATCCCATCTTAAACCTACCAAAAGAGCGCCGGCTCTTTTTTGAAACCGTCGTCGTTAAGTTCTATAAATTACTGAGCTTAAAGCCGCATCAATATTTATTTTAATCATTTCGACTTGATGTCTCTCGGTTTGAAAATTACTTTGTAATACATGGACAAGTTAAAGATAGTAAAATTAGTTCTTGATGAACTGGATAAACGTGTAAACATTTTAGTTCAAGCTGCTCTTGATGCAAAAGATGCCGCTACTAATGAAGAATCTAAAGCTGAAAATAAATATGATACAAGAGGTTTAGAAGCTTCTTATCTGGCTGGGGCTCAAGCTCAAAGGGCAAATGAATTAGTAGACAGCATAAGAAAACTCAAAGAATTAAAAATTACTCATTATTCAGATAATGACGAAATAAATATTACTTCTCTAGTTGAAGTTATGGATGATAGTAGAAATTACAAGTGGTTTTTTATCCTCCCCTATGCCGCAGGTATAGAAATCACCTACAAAGACTTAAATATTCAAACATTAAGTCCACAAACTCCCCTAGCTAAAAAACTTATAGGTCAATCAAAAGGGGATTTAATCGAATGGAAAAGCAAAAATAATATTTTTGAATATGAAGTAAGTAAAATTTTTTAATTTAATAAGACTGATCACCATCAAATATTTTTTTATCAAAAAAACCTTCAGATTTAGCCACTACCACTGAAACTGCCGCATCTCCAGTTACATTTACAGCTGTACGCGCCATATCTAATAAACGATCCACCCCAATAATTAAACCAATGCCTTCAACCGGTAAATTTACTTGGCGTAAAACCATAGCTAAAGTAATTAGTCCAACTCCAGGAACAGCTGCTGTTCCAATGGATGCTAATGTGGCTGTTAATACAACAGTTAACAATCCAGTTATGCCTAAGCTTTCACCATAAGCTTGTGCAATAAAAACTGTAGCAACCCCTTGCATGACCGCCGTCCCATCCATATTTATAGTTGCTCCCAAAGGTATGGTAAAAGAGGCTATGGATCTATCTACACCCAATTTATTTTCCACAGCTTCTAGAGTTACGGGTAAGGTCGCACCACTACTTGCTGTGCTAAATGCAA
>JAGRAE010000262.1 GCA_020435005.1 Bdellovibrionales bacterium | reverse complement strand
GCAAAAAACAGTTTTATGGACTTTGTCTCATCCAGAATGGTTAAAGGATAACAAAAAAAATGCTGCCTAAAATCTTATTTTTTGCCGAAGCTGTAACTTCGGCGCACTTGTTCAGACCTTTTTGGTTTGCTGAAAAGCTTGCCAATGAAGGCTATGAAGTACATTTGGCGACAACACAGACACACTCTCTTCTGAGTAATAACTCATCTGTTAATATTCACTATTTGCATGGAGGGCTTTCATCTGAAGTTTTTTTAAACTCAATACGTAAAGGACAAATTCCATTTAACAAAAATGTAATAGCTCATAACCTAAAACAAGATTTTGGGTTGATAGAACAAATCAAACCAGATGTGGTTATTGATGATTTCAGATTAAGCCTATCTATTGCGAGTGAGAAATTGAAGTTACCCCATCTAACAATAAATAATATTACATGGAGCCCTTACTTTGAAAGTGATCCACAAATTGTTCCAGATATTGACGTAGTACAAAAATTTGGAGTAAAAATGGGTGGTTTTTTGTTTAAAAATTTGAAATCTATTTTCGAAAAAAAGATTTTAGATCCCTTTAACAAAATCAGAAAAATTGAAAAACTCAGTGCTATTGATTCTATTTTTAAACTTTATACATCAGGAGCTAAGGTAGGGTACTTAGATCTAATTCAATTTGCATCCGGGATTGATCTTCCTGAAAATCATCGATTTCTTGGTCCACTATTATTCTCATTTCCTAGTCCACTCCCTGAGTGGTGGGAAAAAATTGATAAAACTAAGCCACTCGTTTATGTGTCTTTAGGATCATCGGGTAGAAGTGATTTGTTGCCAGAAATAATAAGGGCATTTGAACTGACAAAGTATCAAGTCATTGTTTCAACGTCCGGAAAGAAATTAAATATCAACCCGACTAAGAATATTTATTTAACATCATATATACCTGATGACAAAGTTTTACCTTATTGCCAGCTATATGTAGGAAATGGTGGTAGTGGTGGAGCACAACAAGCATTAGCCGCTAATGTGCCAATGCTTTTTTTGCCAGATAATTATGATCAATGGCTCTATTCAACAATGTTGGAGAAGTTAGATCTAGCTAGAATATTAAGACCCTCTTTATATAGGGAAAAATGTTTTCTAAGTGAAGTCGAAGACTTAATCTATAACAATCAAAACCAAAAATATAGAAAGATGATTTCTAAAGAAATGAAGCTGGCAAATCCTGTTGAAAATTTAAAACTATTTTTAGATATTGAGTCACCTAATGAAACGAATTCAACGAAGGTTACAAAACTTGATGATGTTTCAGATATTGAAAGTATTGAAGTTAATTCGGATGTTAAAAAAGTTGCCTAGTTAAAACCCGTCATACTAAGTAGATTTTTGCGCATTGTGGACTTCTCCATACTTTGATTTGAGAAATAAAGCTTGAATCATCAAATTTTAAAGTAAAAAAAATCAGAAATAACATAAGCTGGTTTTACTTGCCTAAATTTGACAAAATAGAGCATAATGAATTTATTCATGAGGGGGCTTTCATGGAAATAGATCAAAGTAGACTTACTGAGCGACAAAAAAAAGTTTATGGAAGAATTGTTGAAATACCAGAACTTGAAGGTCAATATTGCTTATTATCTCATGAAGTTTACACCATTCACAGAAAAAGAAATATAACTAAAGAAACAAAACACATAGATATTTTTGGTCCAGGATGGGTTTTTTTTAAAGCCCTTAGTAAAGGTACCTGCTTTGCAGTTATAAGGGATGGTGAGAGAATAAATTTAGGCACACAAATTATGGGCTATGCTCCAGGAAATAGTGTAATAGAATGGGCTTTACCCATTGGCTATATAGAATATGAACTATTGGTTTGTGAAATTCCTATTGATAAAAATGCACCCAATAATCCCATATGTTCGAATCTCACTTCGTTCAATATGAATATTTTCGACTGTTTTGAGACATTTTTTATGAATTGGCAGGAGCTCAACACCATGCAAATTCAGAGAACAACTGAGCCCACTAAACTAGCTTTGGACATACAGGAATGGATACATAAAAATTGGCAAAAAAATTTTAAACTTCAAGATTTAGCTAAAGAGCTAGGGATTTGTCCCTCGTTAATTAGTAGGTACTTTAAAAAAACATTTGGAATGTCCCCATTAAAGTATACTAATCAAATGAGAATAGTTTCATCAGTTAGAGATTTATTAAAAAGCCAAAGGCCCATTTCCCAAATCAGTTTTGATTTGGGTTTTGGCGATACTAGACAATTCAATGAACATTTTCGTAAGATTTATCCTGTTAAACCTTTTGCCTTTAAACTACCCAAAAGATAATTAGAATTTAACACAACCTTTTTCGTACAATAAACTCTTAATATAGAGGTCTTTATTTGTTGAAAAGTGGATATCTTTGTTAATTACTTCGGCTTCAATCTTTGAAGTCCCCATATAATTATGACCTGAATCTACGTTCAGCATACCAAAAATAATATCTGCAACTTTGAACTCGCCATTTTCATTTTCTAAAAAAGTAGTTACATTCCCGTTTTCATACCAAGTGGCATAAAGTTTTGCTGTTTTCCATCTCTGTTTTTCTTTATCTAAACTAATTCGTTTTAAATTATCTTGAACATTATATTCATATCCCAACTTGCTTAGTAAAGTGGCCCAAACTACGTCAGACCATACGTCTACTTCACTGAGGTATCCAAGTTCTAAGCAAACACTGTTATCTTTTGAAAATTTATTTTCTTCACATAATTTAAAAGTAAAAATAGGAAGGTGAAAGCCTTCAATAAAACTGTCGGGTTTTAATTCATTGGATTCCA
>JAGRAE010000261.1 GCA_020435005.1 Bdellovibrionales bacterium | reverse complement strand
TTTTTTCGCGTCAGCGCGGTACGCTGCCAGATACCATTTACGGTTTTGCGCGAAGCGCTTTGCGCCCAACGCCTTGCTAACCGGCGGCGCTTTGCGCCGTCCGAGTGAGCGCAGCGAACGGTGTTGAGCACATTGTTGGGCGACGACATAAGCTGATATTTTGAAAAATACCACGATTCATAAACTCACGTTCTCTTTAAACGGCTTTCAATATCTTGTACCGATCTTGCTATTACTCAGTCTGCACCAATTGAACAGAACGACGATATCTGAAAACCCAGATATGTTTGCTACTGATATTTCTATTGCAGCCTTGAATTCCATTTTCTCTTTGAACATTTCTCTGTCCTTTCGAACTCCACGATCCAATTTGGCCGCTCTTCAACAGCCCACCGTTCTATTTTTTCGCGCTAGCGCGGTACACTGCCAGATAGCATCTACGGATTTGCGCGAAGCGCTTTGTGCCGAACGCCCAGGCTCACAGGAGAGCGAACGAAGTGAGCGAATCCTGTGGAGCCAATTGTTAGGCATTATTTAAATGGTATACCAGAATAGATGTGTCATTGGTAAACTTATCCTGCCCAAACAACTTCTTCTCATATTTTTGTAATAGTATGCTTTCTAGTTCAAATGCCTGATCAATTGTCTGCAGTTTATATTCACCACACGATAGATTCATTATTTCATTTAAAATAAGATCTAAATAATCATGGCCATTCTCAATTAAAGTTTGAATGTACTTTGGTGTGCGGCCAGAATGCACAATTAAATTTCTTGTTCTGTACATTCTTCTAATTTGCCATGCCACTTTTTGTGAATGCTCGTCTAGTAGCTTTTTAATATTCTGTGGTTTCTGCAATAGTTCTGTAAGTTGAAATGCACGAAACCGTAGTAAATGAAAATCTTTAAGTTCTGAATATAACTCTTTTCTTAAGTTTTCGTGTTCTGGCACGCAAAGCAGCGCAGTAACTTTTCTATGAAGCGGCTGCCCTTTTAATTCAAGTATTTTTCTAAGTATCTTTCTTGATACAAATGAATCCCAGAGCATTAGATCTGCAATAAATCTATCGACCAATCTTTTTATGTATGTAAGCCTGATAAATGGATCTATTGAACGTATGACATTATTAATTTTGTTTTTACCAACTTCTGATGGCACAAGAGTTTCTATTGATATCCATAAGTTTAATAACTGATTTTCAGGAACATCATTCTCAACACAAATACCATGAAGATCTACAATTCTATTGAATTTCTTGAAACTGCCTCCGAATTTTAATGCGAGATTTCTTATGAGCCAGTTCAACTCTTTCGAGGCTCTTTGTGGCTTTAAGTCAAATGCCTTATCCATTGAACTTTTTGATCTCGAAACAATTGTTGGGCTATCAACACAACACTGCCTCAATAGAGTCTTCTCATGCCAAGAAATCTGGTTTTTGTGGTAAAAAAGTGTAAAGAGATCTTTCAGTACATCTAGCCGTCTTTCGCCTTCATCTCTGGCTGAATGGCAGTCAAATTTTCTGATACCCTTTACTTGAATAAATACTTCATCCTCATTTTTTGTAAAATTATTATCATTAGCAAATTGTTGTAATTCATCAGGCAAATTGTCAATGATCTCAATCTTAAATGCTTTAACAGAATTCTTTACTTCATTAACGAGTGGAGAACATATAAAGAAGATGTCGAAGTCATGGATAACTGGACTTATTAGATCAAGGAATTCATCAATTTGAGATAGAGAATTAATTTCTGGTGCATTACCGTTGTAAAAGAATTCGTTGGTTTTATTAAATAAGTGTGTCTTACCAACTCCAGTATTTATAGTTGTTGTTATTAACAGTCTGGTTAATGAATTAATTTCACTTTTACTGCAACTATAAATAGCAGACTTTAGCATCTCGGTGCACTTCTCTAAGTACTTTCTTGGCTCTAAAGTTTGATAAAGCACCTCAAGACGTAACTTTACTTGTGATAGACTTGTTTTATCCAAGTCTAGAGTATATTTCTCCAAATCAATATCTAAGAGAGACTTGGCTACCTTGTCGTTTCGAATTGACCAAACAAGCTCATCAATAACATATTGTAAGTTTTTCAGTTCTATTAAATTATTTTCAATATCATCAATTAAACCAAGAGCTTCTTTACACAGGTAAGGTGCGTTAAGCGCCATAGGTTTGTATGAATCAAGAGAATAATCGAATAGTAATTCACTGAGCTTTTGCGAAAAAAATACCATTCCGCACAGAGAATCATCCAACTTCCATTTTTTAAGACTTCTAAACTTCATTATATTTCTTCCCTTGCCTAACGCCGCAATAAGCGGCGCTGAGCAGCACAGCTGCGAAGCGTCCGAGTGAGCGATAGCGAACGACTTGATTGCATTGTTAGCCTTTCACCGAATCCAGTTAAAAACACAACTGCTTTGCGTAACGCCGTATTCGAAAAAATCTTCTTTTTCTTGCCATTTCCTTGCTACGAAGCTCCAATTTCTGGGCCTAAAAGATGTCCCGCGGGAACTGTTCCTGAATACTGCACTTCCCTTTGCGTTGGACACCATCAAGCCGTGAACTCGGAAACTTCGTACAATCCTTTGCAAAACCACCACGCCCATTTGCTGGGACTTTGCTATTGTTTGAAACTCTTCCATGTTTCTCCTCTCTTTCCTACACCGCCGCAATAAACAGACTTTGATAAAGTAGCAGGCTAACGCCGCAATAAGCGGCGCGGAGCAGCACAGCTGCGAAGCGTCCGAGTGAGCGATAGCGAACGACTTGATTGCATTGTTAGCCTTTCACCGAATCCAGTTAAAAACACAACTGCTTTGCGTAACGCCGTATTCGAAAAAATCTTCTTTTTCTTGCCATTTCCTTGCTACGAAGC
>JAGRAE010000260.1 GCA_020435005.1 Bdellovibrionales bacterium | reverse complement strand
GACAAAGTCGGTAAAATATCTTTGGATAAGGTAAGAGAGATTGCAGAAATCAAGATGCCTGACCTCAATTGCTTAGATGTCGAGAGCGCTATATCACAAGTAGTTGGAACAGCCCGAAGCATGGGCTTAGAAGTAGACGGATATAAGGCGGTATAAGATGGCAAAAAATAAAAGATTAGTATCTGCAAAATCTAAAGTAGATCGCACAAAAAAATATTCAGTTGAAGAAGCCGTTCAGTTGGTCGTAGATACGGCCACAGCTAAGTTCGATGAGTCTATTGAAGTTGCCGTTAAGTTGGGCGTTGACCCTAAACAATCTGACCAACAGGTTAGAGGAGCTGTAGCTTTACCTCATGGATTGGGAAAAGAGGTTAGAGTAGTTGTATTTGCTAAAGGCCCTAAAGAAGCTGAAGCCAAAGAAGCTGGTGCTGACTATGTTGGTGCCGATGACTTAGTTGAAAAAATTAAAGGCGGCTGGTTAGAGTTTGATAAAGCTATTGCTACTCCTGATATGATGGCAACAGTTTCAAAAGTGGCAAAAGTTCTTGGACCTCGAGGCTTAATGCCTAATCCAAAGGTTGGCACTGTAACTATGAATGTAGGTCAAGCTGTTTCAACTGAGAAAAAAGGTAAGCTTGCTTACCGAGTAGAAAAAGCTGGAATTGTACACGCCGCCATTGGCAAAAAGTCTATGGGTGCTGATAAATTAAAAGATAATTTTAAGACCTTATTATCAGCTTTGGTAAAGGCAAAGCCTGCTTCTAGTAAAGGTGTTTACTTAAGAAGCGTGAGTGTTTCTAGTACTATGGGACCAGGAATTTCTATAGATACTCTAAGCGCTCAAGCAGAATAAAATTCTTAAAATTTTTTAAGAATTTACTGTTATTAAAATTTTTTTATTAACCGTGGTCTAAGACAACAGGTGCTCTTTTAAGAGTTTAATTGTGGAAGCAGCCTGTCGAGACGAGGAAAATCCTCTCTTAGCCACCTTAACTAAAAGGGAGGTAAATCTCTATGATGACAAGAGCTGACAAGCAGCAAGAGATTGCCAACATTTCAGAAAAACTGGGAAAAGTTCAAGCAGCTTTCCTCGTGGATTACAAAGGTATGAACGTGGAAGAAGTGACGAGCTTACGCAAAAAACTTGCTCCTGTTTCGTCTGAGATGAAAGTGGTAAGAAATACTCTTGCAAAGTTGGCGCTTAAAAACTATCCAGACATGGATGCAGCCCTTTCCGACCAGTTCACTGGTACAAACGCGATCATCTTTGCTTATAGCGAAGCTCCAGCAACTGCTAAGTTGTTACGCGAGTTTGGTGAAACCGTTGAAGAGCTAGTGATTAAATCTGGTGTAATGGAAGGTAAAGCTTTAGATGAAAATAACATCAAAGCTCTTGCTGATCTACCAAGTAAAGAAGTGTTACAAGCACAATTACTTGGAGTTTTACAAGCGCCTATGTCCAAATTGGTACGTACACTCAATGAAGTGCCGTCTGGTTTGGCTCGCGTACTCAATGCACGTAAAGAACAGTTGGAAAAACAAGCTTAACTTTAAATTTTTAATTTTCGGAGGAATAGAAAATGTCTGCTAATTTAGATGAAATTGTAAAAACACTTGGTGAATTACCTGTATTACAAGTTGCTGAACTTGTTAAAAAACTCGAAGAAGAGTGGGGCGTAAGCGCTGCAGCTCCCGTTGCTGCTATTGCTGCTATGCCTGGAGCTGCTGCTGGTGCGCCTGCAGAAGAAAAAACTGAGTTTGATGTTATTTTAGCTAGCGCTGGTGATAAAAAGATCAACGTAATTAAAGAAGTACGTGGAATCACAGGTCTTGGCTTAAAAGAAGCAAAAGAACTAGTTGAAGGCGCTCCAAAGCCTTTAAAAGAGGGTTTGCCTAAAGCGGAAGCTGAAAAAATTAAGGAAGTACTAGAGAAAGCTGGTGCTACTGTAGAAATTAAATAATTTTTCGCGATTATATTGAAAAATTATTATTGCAAATAGGGTTGGATTTTACGATCTAACCCTATTTTCTTGTTGCATCATTGAGCAACTTATTTAATATACTAGCTATTCTTTAAAAATAAGGTTTTCTGTTGATGAAACCTGATCATATGCAGTGTGGCTTTTGTGGTCAAATTTTGAGCCCGAATCAAATCCATCTTTTGTGTATTAATTTAACTTGGAGCTGTTTGAAAAGATTAATTTTTATTAGAAATCAATCTTTTCAAACAGCTTACTAAAAGGAGAACGAATGGGCACAACACTGGTGACCGCCTCAAATGTGAGGCTTCGTAAGAACTTTTCGCGTACCGAACAGTTAACAAAAATTCCATATCTTATAGAACTTCAAAAAAAATCATATGAAAACTTTTTGCAAAAGGATGTCGATGCAGATCGCCGTGGAGATGATGGTTTAAATGGAGTTTATAAATCTGTTTTTCCAATAAGTGACTTTAACAATACTGCCAGCTTAGAATTTGTAAGTTATGTGCTTGAGCCGCCAAAGTATGATGTTGAGGAGTGTCGCCAAAGAGGTATGACATTTGCTGCTCCTGTTAAAGTGACTCTTCGTCTTATTGTTTTTGAAGTGGATGAAGAAACCGAAGCGCGTAGCATTCGCGATGTAAAAGAGCAAGAAGTGTATTTAGGTGAAATTCCTTTAATGACTCAAAATGGTTCTTTTATAATCAACGGAACTGAACGTGTGGTAGTTAGCCAATTACACCGTTCACCCGGTGTGTTTTTTGATCATGATGGTGGGAAAAATACGACAAGTGGAAAGTATATTTATTCCGCTCGAGTAATTCCATATCGTGGTTCTTGGTTGGATTTTGAATTTGATCAAAAAGATTTAATTTACGTTAGAATCGATAGAAGAAGAAAATTTC
>JAGRAE010000025.1 GCA_020435005.1 Bdellovibrionales bacterium | reverse complement strand
TATAATTATATAAATAATCCATTAGTAGATTTGAATTATTATAATGAATTATTTGTAAATAAATTAAAATTAAGTCTAGATATCAAAGAACGCAGAAAAATAGAGTCCATCATAAAGCAAAATCACACAAATAGATCAAATCCTAGAGTGGATGTTGATGCGGGAGCAAAAGCGAAACTGAAGGGAAGTTCTTTAAAACAAAAAGAAATAGACTTTAACATTAAAGATGTTTCTAGAAACGGATTTAGGGCTTTTACTTCTGAAGCTTTCCCCTTGAGCTCTAATTTATTATTTAATATTAAGCTAGCTGATACAATTACCGCAAAGGTCCAAGCTAAAGCGGTATGGGTGAGTGCTGATTTTGGTGTGGGCTTTGAAATTTTAAATGCGGATAAAGAGTGGAATAGGTTTATTGATTTTCTTTACAGAAACCAACTTAAAAAAGTTGGTTAATTTTCGCAAATTTCATTATTTAATTTACTAACTGCACAAGCTAAATCTAAACGACCATTGGTAATGTTTGGATAGGATTCATCTTTTTCAACTCTTACTGATTGAAGGATTAAACTTTTAACATCTTGTGCTGTCAAAGTAGGTTGAAGACTCCATAACACCGCGGCCGCACCACTTACAAATGGTGTTGACATACTTGTCCCGTCTAAAGATTGATAGCTTTGGTTGGGAATGGTGCTTATGATTCTTTCGCCAGGTGCAAATAAATGAACTTTTTCCTCACCATAATTTGAGAATAACGCCATCCCATTAAAACGAGTAATAGCTCCTACCGTAAGCATAGATTCTGTAGAATAGGCTGCGGGATATTCTGCCTCTTCCAATACATCAATATTGTTGTAACTATTGCCGGCAGCGGCAATAAACAAAACATCATGGTTGACTAATTGATTAATTTTAACCCGCAAACTTTCTGAACAACCACCACCCCAACTCGCATTTATTACTTTTGCTCCGCGACTGAGGGCATAGTCAATAGCAGCAATGGCATCACTCACTAAACCACCACCATCAACATCTATAAATTTAAGTGGGACAATTTTAGATCCAGGCGCTATGCCTTGCATTTTATCTGTTTTAACTTCCATATCAAAATGTTGTGCGGCGATGATACCTGAGACATGAGTGCCATGGAGACTAGAACTAGACACATCATCATCGTGAGTGACAAAACTATATCCATTGTAGTCATCCACATATCCATTGCCATCGTCATCTAACCCATTGCCAGGGATTTCGTTTTGATTAATATCAATTTGTTCTTTTAAAGATTGATGATAAATATCAGCGCCTGAATCGATAACAGCAACTTTGACACCTTCACCGCGCGCCCCTTTTTGCCAAGCCTTGTCAGCACCTACATTTGCAGCGCCCCAGTTATCAAACAAAGAAGAAGTAACATTATCACCTTTACCAAGGGGAGTGAATTGTACAACATAGTCTGGTTCTGCAAACTGAATGTAAGCTTCATTTTCCTTCATAAAATTTTCAATAAAATCTTCTTTGTTAGCAGCATATTCACGACTTACACTACCGTCTTTCCAGACTACTAGAAATTGTTTATTAAGTTGTGAGGATTGGCAGCCAGGACTTTCTGGCTTATTAAGAAAACCAGTTTGACCGCTTTGATTGTTATCTTTATCACAAGCTGAGAGAAGTAGTGCAAAAAAAATAATGATGAGTTTTTTCATTCTTCCTTCCTAGAAGCAAACTTAAAAGCTCAGTCATTCGAGCTCTTATAATAGTGTCGGAAGGAATGTGAATTTAGGTTAGTCTAGATCTTTAAAGCCGCTACTATAGCCATTTTCAAAGTAAAACTAGACCAAACTTTTTTACATGCTGGACGAAAGAAAGAGTTAAGTTTTGAAAGTTTTGTGAGATTGGGGTGTGCTTTAATGAATGAGAGTTTGCAAGTGCTGAATGTAATTTTAAGTAGTTTTATTCAAGCAGCCACGACTTCAACAGTTACATAAAATGCCTCAGTTCCATATTCGGCAAATGTTTCCTTTAGAACCACATGAATCCTCAGTAACTATTGAGTAAACGATTTTATTACCTTAATTTTTGAATTTCTATTTATTTCAATTTATTTATAAAAAGGTTTGCCACTGTGCTCAAGAGGATCATTCCATTCGAGCAAAGCTCTTACAGTTTGTGAATCATTGAGGGCAACCACTAAAAGATTTAGTTTCAATGATTTTTCTTCAAATATCGTCAGCTTGTTATTTATAGGCTGGTTTTCATTGAAAAATCCAAAGCTGTATCTAAAAATATCTGAACAGCCATGTATCTTATCACATTCCCTTTCTAACTTTCTTTCTTGAATTAAAAATGAATATTTTTTTCCCGGTCCAGGAAAACCCCAAGTAAAACAACCGTCTTGTGGAGGTGAACAATTCTTAGCTTGAGAGATTTTGAATTTCATAAAAGATTTATTCTCACTTAACCAACTCAAAACTTTACCTTCTATTGGCTGGGCCGTTATTGTCACACAGTTTCCAGAAAAAAGAGTAGGCACCTTTTGCAGGCCACACACCCCATATATACCTGTAATCATTGATATTTTAATTTTTTGTAAACACATTTGTAAACATTTATTATATTTATATGTAAACATTTAATATTATATATGGATCATATTTACAATTAGGTTTACAATACTTATAATGCAAGAAGGTCCCAAGGAAAAAATACTCAGTTTTATTAAAAAGAATAATGAAGTGAGCTCTAAAGAGTTAACTCATTACTTGGGTATTAGCCGTCAAATGATAGCAAGGCATTTAAGTGAACTCATAGAACAAGGGAAGATTCAAAAAAGTGGGTCAACAAAGAAAGCGATCTACCGTTTAGCTAAAAAAAACAGTCTTATAAAAAAAACAAATAGAGTAAAGCTCCTTAAAAAATTATCTAAGCTCTCCGAAGATCAAGTATTTAGTGAAGTTGAACTTAGACTCAACTTAAAAGAGATATTATCAAACAATGTTCACAGTATATGTTACTATGCATTTACAGAGATGCTAAACAATGCCATGGACCACTCGGGGGCAAAAACTGTTGAAATATTAGCTGAGCTGACTCATTCACATTTTCACTTTTCAATTCGTGATAAAGGTATTGGTATATTTAACCATGTGAAAAAAACGTTTCAATTCGAAAATGAATATCAAGGCCTTGAACACATAATTAAGGGCAAGCAAACCACTTTCCCAGAAGCACATAGTGGACAAGGCATCTTTTTTACATCTCGCATTGCTGATGAATTTGAAATAAAAAGTCATAAAATTAATTACCGTGTTTTTAACAACGAAAAGGTAGTTGGAGAAATTGCTTTTCTAAAAGGGACATTAATTGATTTTAAGATTAAGAGACATTCGCGTAAAAAGTTAAAGGATCTCTTCTGGAAATATGCTAATGAAGATTTTGAATTTGATCGTACTGATGTCAGAGTTAAGTTAGATAAAAGTAAAAAACTTATCTCAAGGTCACAAGCCAAAAAGATTTTATTGGGCTTAGATGATTTTAAAATAATTACCCTTGATTTTAAGGGTGTCGAAGAAGTGGGTCAGGGATTTATTGATGAAATCTTCCATGTATTTAAAAAGCGACACCCAGGAATTCAAGTGATTTACGTAAATGCCAATCCTGCAGTAGAATTTATGATTCAAAGGGTTTAGAATCTAAAAACCTTGGTAAATAGTTAATGTAATTTTAAGTAGGGTTATTGAATGATGCAAATGTGAACTCACAAGGTTAATCATTAACTAGAACTATGGACTCTGGCACTATGAAGTTCCCCAAATTCACTGAAGAGATATAGAGAGACTTTTTAACTAAAAATGGTAAGGAGAGTCTGATGGAAAACAGTAAAGAATCCAATATTAAAGGCTAAATCTAAAAACAAGGGTTAGAAAAGGCAAAAATCTGTGTCAAAAATGAATTTTACTTGGCACAACCAAGTGATAAATTCAGCCAGATATATTTTGACTAAATTAATTGCGATTGAATGTTCATCAGGTAAATTCTCTTTAATAACTCATCTATTAATTACTTCTACCCCGCTTGGCGGTACTCTCTTGGAGAAGAACCTACCAATTTTTTAAATAGATGATTAAAAGTAGTTAAATTCACAAAACCCAAATCCATTGCCACATCAATAATTTTTTTCTTAGAAGTTCTGAGTAATAATTTTGCAAGATCAATTTTTACTAAATTTCTAAACTCTATAGGAGAGTTGCCTTCAGAGTCTTTAAATATTTTAACCAGATGGTATTTGCTAATAGCCGTTTCACGAGAAAGAGCATCTAAACTAAATTGATTATCAGTATTGTCGATAATTAGTTTTTTTACTTTCTGTTGGGGGGATAAGAACTTTCCTAAATATTTAGCCTTTTGTATCCATTGTTTCTTATTGTTTCTTTGCGATTCCAAAAGCTCTATAGATAAAGCACATATAATTAACTCAAATATAAAAGAATGCTCATTAACATTAAGCTGACTTAAAATTGATAAGTAATTTAAATAAGTTTTGATATTTGGATTAAGCAATAAGTGAAAGTTGTCAAACTCTAAACTATTAAAGACAAATCCAAACGGCAGTAAAAACTGATTTAAATATGTTTCGCTAATAATTATAGAGTTATAAGTAAAACTGTCCTTGGTTAAAATCTCTATGTGTTGTTCACGGCCGTTATAAATAAAAACCTGTCCAGGCTTTATATCCTCTTCATGTCCACGAAGGCGATAAGAAAAAGGAGTGGAAACATTAAATAAAAGTTCTAAACCCGCATGTTCGGCAACTCGATTTTCTGTGTGATTTTTACAGCTTACATAAAACAAACTAGCAATTTTTTTGTTTTCATAAACATCTATTTTATAGGCCATAAACTTTGAAATCAGCAATTCCAATGCCAAGCCCAGACAAAGAAGCTACATTAAAAACACTAAAGAATGAATTTTCTATATATACGTCAGAATCTTCAACATAGAGTGGCCTTTAATCCACAATATTTAACAAGTTTCAAATTTAATATTTCTTTAGATTTCTAGATGCTGAGATTTATTTTGAATATAAGGAGAATTTAACCATGAAGTTGTTTATTATTTATTGCCTCATAATTATAGCTTTGTCAGATAGTAGCCAGGCAGCACTTTACCTTGGCGAATATGATTTTAAGATTATAAAAGAGGGGGGCGCAACTTGGAGTGAAACCAGTGGGGGGCCTGATGAATCCTCGTGTTTCAAAGATGAATTTTACAGTTTAAGATGTCAAAGATACATAGAAAGAAAGAGAACAACTTCCTTTGGCTACTTTATTCAATTGTTGGAAACCTATAGTTTTATATCCAATCGTGAGAAGACAAACTTCACAAAAGTAGAGATAGTGCAAATACAAATACGGGCAAAACTAGGCACTGGCATAGTTTTAACATCTGATGTTTTTTTACTGAACCCTGAAGATATAAAAATTGTTTCTGTGCATGATGAAATGCCTAAAGAACGAAGTCCTTATTATACTTATGAACAGGTAGGTTCAGAATTATTGAAAAAGTGGTCAAAGGGCAATGATGGAGCAAACCCTCTCGGTGTTACTATTCAAAAAGAGGGGCTTATTATTGCCGTTCCAAGTTTTGATTTAGGAGAGACTAATTACAATTTAATCAAAGAACACGTTTATTCTATGTTTTCACAAAGTCATTCTAAAGAAGCCGAAGATAGAAGCTTTAGAAATGTATCTAACCTAAGTATATATCTACAGTTTGTTGACAAACAGGGAAATTCACTTGCTCTTAATTACAGTAACCATGCTCTTTTCCGAAGGCTCAACTTAAAACCTTTTGGTCGCTTTTTAGAGGGAACTCTATACAAAAAAAATGTAACTGGAGATGATTGCGATACAATTTTATCAATGACAGAGTTTTAAAAGTTCTAGTTTTTCTACTAGATATAACTAAAATTTAAGTTAGTTCTCCCAAGAGATAGGGATAGATTTCATCATATCAGAAATGTTCCTAAAGAAATTGTAACTTTCTCAATTGTAGAAGTGTTTCCACTGGTATTTATGGACAGTCACTTTAAGCCTTATTTAGTTTTATTTGATAAAAACTCTTGAATTGCAGGTAACTTTTAGTGGGGCACAACGATTAGTGAAGTGCAAGAGTAAAGCTCAAAATACTCACCGTCAATACTCAGCGATCCGGCTTTTAGGTCGCGATTTAAACTGATGATGAGTTCATCGGGCAAATAAGAAACATTACTTTGTTTTTGTAGATGGAATAAAATATTCGTAGTGTTTTCTGGCAAAAACATTTCAGTATTAGTATTTATATTTACATACAGTGATTTGCCAAAAAAAGTATCGGCAAAAGAAGCTACAATCCAATTGGGTCCCCAAAATATATTTACAGTTTCTTTCAATTGAACATAACAGTTAATGGAGCTTAAGGTGGGTACCTGCTTTACAGGAGGTTCATTCGCAACTGACAAATTAAGAGAAGCAAATGTAGTTAGAAAAATTGAAACTAATATTTTGATCATCCCTAAAAAAGCTAATGGAAATGACAAAAAATTACCAGCCTTATTGATGAAATTACTAGGCTTTTGAAAATTTTAGTGAGTTATAAACTCTTTGAGAAAATGAGTAAATTGCTCTTCTACTTTTTTGGCCGTTTCTTTGACCTCTTCATGGGTCACTTTGCCTGGTAATATTCCGGTGGCTAAATTGGTAATACAACTGATCCCACAAACCCGTAAACCCATATGTTTTGCAGCTATTGTTTCTGGTACTGTACTCATGCCTACAGCACTTCCGCCAATAGTTCTTAAAAATTTAACTTCAGCAGCGGTCTCATAAGTGGGACCACTTACACCACAATAGACGCCTAAACTATGTCTTATTTTTAAATCAGTTAGTAATTTTAGGAGTTTAGAGTTTAATTCACGATCATAAGCCTCACTCATATCTGGGAAACGCAAGCCCAGCTCTTGAATATTAGGTCCAATTAATGGGTTGTTACCCGTGAGGTTTATATGATCGGATATAATCATAAAATCACCTGGCTTCATTGCTGGGTCTAATCCGCCAGCAGCATTTGTAAGTATAAGAGTTTCGATACCCATTTGAGCAATCACCCGCGTAGGGAACACAACTTGTTCCATAGTGTGACCTTCATAGTAGTGAATGCGCCCCTGTAAAATAACAAGGGGAGTCTCGTTGATTTTTCCTAATATAAGATGTCCCGGATGGCCATCCACTGAAGGTGGAGAGAAATGGGGAATATCTGAGTAGGGAATTTTGCAGTCAATATCAATTTGCTCAGCAAATTGAGCTAATCCCGACCCCAAAGTTACACCGACTTTTGGTTTTATCTGGCTTTGTTCTCTAATAAACTCAATAGATTCTTTTATTTTTTGCAAAATCATTTAAAACACCTTTGCGATTAAAGGAGGAGCTTCAAAATTCTTAATACTAGAGTCAACTGTAATGGCATTAAGAATCTGGGAACTAACCTCTTCACATTCTTCTGATTTATTTGTGTAAAGATAAGCCAAAACATGTCCTTTAGAAATTTTTTGGCCCAAATAGCAATTCATTTCTATACCGGCGGAATGATCAATTTTATCTGTTGTTTTCAAACGTCCAGCCCCTAATTTTATAGCTGCAAAGCCAATGGCCTCGACATCCATCTCTTTTATAAGACCGGCTTGTTCGCTGATAATTGCAAATTTGTGTTTTGCAGAAGTTAACGGGGTAAGTGAAGTAGCTTGTTGTTGTTTGGCGACCTGTTCAAACTTTTTTAAAGCAGCGCCGCTAGCAAGGATATAATTGGCAATTTCCAAGCCTTCTTCTGGAGATTTTGCCATGCCACCTAAGAAAATCATATAACCAGAGATTATGAGACTGAGATCGCGAGTTGGACCATAATAATCATAATTGTCCTGCATAAATTTTTGATTATTTAAGATGTCTAGGCATTCTTTAATCTCTAGACCGTTACCTATAAAGCGACCTAAAGGTTGGTCCATATTCGAAAACACACAGACGACATCAAGGCCATTTTTTTGACCGGTAGTTTTAAGAAGCTTTGCGAGCTCTTCTGCTTCGTCTAAGGTTTTCATAAAAGCCCCAGAACCAAATTTAATATCGAGCACAAGACCTGTAACATCTTCAGCTAATTTTTTACTCATAATACTGCCACAGATAAGTGGTAAAGAAGCTACCGTAGCAGTCACATCTCTTAAGGCATAAATCTTTCTATCGGCGGGACAGATGTTTTCTGTTTGCCCCATAATGGCTAAATTAAATTGGGTCACTTGTTTTTCGAATTCTTTCTCTGTCAGCCAAACATTAAATCCAGGTATACTTTCCAATTTATCGAGAGTTCCACCCGTATGTCCCAGTCCGCGGCCGGCTATCATTGGTACGGGAATTCCTGCAGCAGCAACTATCGGCCCTAAGATTAAACTAGTTTTATCACCAACACCACCTGTACTATGTTTATCAATTCGATAATTGAGATGAGAAAAATTAAGTTGGAGTCCCGACTCCTTCATAATTCGAGTGAAGTGTGCGACTTCATCTTCATCTAAACTTTGAAAACATACAGCCATCAACCAAGCCGACATTTGATAGTCGGGGAGACTTCCCTCAGTAAAACTATTTACTAAAAAAGCAAGTTCTTCTGGTGTGTGTTTTTGTCCTCTTTTCTTCTTTAAAATCAATTGTACTGGATTAAAGCTCATATCAAACTCTTTACAATATCTACACTTTTGCTGGCACCAAGACGATGCACTCCCGCATTTATAAATTTTTGTGCGTCCTCAAGATTGCGAATGCCACCGCTGGCCTTAATTTTAATTCCAGTCGATGTGGCTTGGACAATGGTCTCTATATCTTCAAGGCTAGCTCCACGTTTAGAGAAACCTGTAGAGGTTTTAACATAGTGAGCTTTGGCATTTTCACACAAATGAGTGGCTTTAATAATTTGCTCCTTGTTTAAAAGTGCAGTTTCTATAATTACCTTTACTGTTTTATTGTCAGCAGCATTAACCACAGATTCAATTTCTTTTTGTACATAATCTAATCGCTGACTTTTTAGAGCTGAAATATTGAGAACCATATCAATTTCATCTGCCCCCAATTGAATTGCATTTTTGGTTTCATAAATTTTAGTTTCTACAGTGTTTTGTCCCAACGGAAAGCCAACTACGGTGCACAATTTTACTGGTGTGCCTAAAAGTTCTTGTTTACAGAGTTCTAGATAATAGGGATGAACGCAAACAGAGTAAAAGCCCCAATCCTTAGCTTCTGAACATAATAAATGTATTTGTGCGGCTGTTGCCGAAGGGTCTAATAAGGTATGGTCAAAATATTTAGCTAGATCTTTAGCGCTTAGCATCATCAGTCCTTTTGAAATAATCATTATCTATGTAGAATCTTAACTTATGGGGGTCAATAGTAAACCCCATATGTTTATTGGAGATCATTATGTTTAAAAAGATTCTACTGAATCTAATGTTAATTCTGTCTCTATCAATGGGGATTCCTTCAAAGAGTTTTGGCCAAACTCCAGAAGCTTCAAGTTCTGCGAGCTCAGGCCCGAGAAAACAATTGGCAACCATAGTATTTGCAGGTCTCGCTGGGGCCGTATTGGGTCTAAGTACTTTAAGTTTTTATGGACGTCCTCAAGACAAATTATCTAACATTGCTGTGGGTTTTGCCATTGGGATAATTGTCGGCACCGCCTATACCACCTATAAGCAAGCAACTCGCCCTTACACGGCGACTGAGTTTGAAAGTCAAATGCAGTTTGCAGAACTTGATAAATGGGAGCAAATGAACACTTCTAATTATTTAAATTTAAATACAGGTTGGACTTTTTAAGGTATAAATATTGTTCCCGATCGACCCAACAGTGCATTCGTCGCAACTCCCTTGGGTGCAATTCCATAAACATAAATGGGTTGTCCTGAGAAAGCTTGTCTTTCCGAAGGAGTAATTGGAATTAATAATCTGTGATATGAACCCGATGTTTTACAAGCATTATTCACAGCTTTTTCAGTGGGTTTAATAGCTAACGAACCTTTTAACAAAGTTCCACCTTGGCCGGCAGCACCACCCACATAGGCATGCACAGGAATGGATTTATAATAGCCTTCAACACAGGCCCAACCATTTATATAATAGTTCGGTCCAGACTTAATTAAACCAATCATGCCAATCGTGCGTGGACTTGCAATGCCTGAAGGAAAATCTACGCAAGTGCCATTGATGTGTTTTCCAGTCGATAAGCTGGGACCACGTGAAGCTAAGTTTAAAATTTCAGAATAATTCATTTCATGTCCCATGTCTCCATGACAGGTTAACGACATATACCTTGCATTCACATTTTCAAACCAAACACGATTGCCCCTTAGTAAAGCGAGTCCATACTCATCTTGCAACCCTACAATAGAATGAATAGTTAAGTTTTGAAAATTTCTCTGAGCATCAGGATCTAAAAGCGATTTATGCACTAATTCGCTAGCACTAGGTTTTACATACCTTTGACAATACTCTTTACTAGAGTTGCCAAACCATCCATTCCACAAATCTGATAGTGTGCGAAGGCCAAGGCCAATACTTCCTCCAACATCAAAATTGGCAGGAGAGGTCTCATTAAAACAGGAGTCTTCTACATCTAGCGCTAATGGACCTGCATTAAAAATTACCTGATCTAAAAGAGAACTAGTGCCGTGATAAGCTAATGCAAAACTTGCTATATTTGTTCCATTGCTTCCACTGATGTAAGTTAAATATTGTCCTGGCGTTAAACCGTTATTTATTAAATGTCGAAGAGTAAGGTCAAAAGTTTTAGCTGCATTTTTATATCCGTCTAAGCCATAAAAATATCCACCAGTTCCAGCCTGTCCAGGAATTTTATTTGTATTAATAAAATCTAAAAATATTGATCTTATGTTTTGTTGATTTGCAAGTTGTTCAGCAGTATCAAGAGAGTTAACAATTAACTCATGGGGCCACTTGCCATCGCTACCAGCTGCCCAAATTGATGTTGCACGAATGTTATTCTCACCATTCATATTCCAAGAGTATTTTACATAATAAGTTTCACCATTTAATGGATTAAATATGGCTGCTTGAGAACATCCCCAATTATTTGGAGTCGTTAAACAAATATCTGCATTTGCTTGGGAAAAAGCCTTGCCAGCAATTAAGATTATGATGTTAAACAAAAACAATAAAAAGGCTTTTTTAAACTTTGTAATTACATCGAACATATTCCCCTCCCCCGATTTAATGAGACTTACCCTTTCACACAATATTTCAAATTACGTTCCAGAAATTTATGCATCAATTTGAGATATTTATTCTGAGTGCAGAGTCATTTTCGAAGATGTTGCCCTTTCAGTTTCTGTTGTTGCCAAGTTGTTAAAAATTAACAACAACACTGCATAGAAGTTAAACATCTAAAATGAGACATCATCCTGATTTCTTTTTAAAACCAAACCCACCTAAAATGCCGCTCTTAGTGTTAGTTTGTTCAATTTTAAATTCACTGGCTTCGGCATCAGACATAATTTTGAGTCCTCCACCTGCCGGTGCAGGATTTGCGGCTGGTTTATTGCTCATATTTGTTGTTCCCATATTAGGTTTTTGTTGCATACCACCAGCTGAAGGATTAGGCTTTCTCATTCCTTGTTGCATATTATTAGCAGTTTTTTGTAAATTTGCTGTGGCACTGTTGCCAGCATTGGTGTTGTCACTAATCCCTTTAATTTTTTTACCTAGAAAACTTTCCGCATCAGCTACTGAAATTTTTCCTTCATTGATTAGCTGAGTAACATGTTGCTCGAATGTAATCATGCCATCTGCACTTCCGGTTTGCATACTCGATGGAATCTGAAAAGTTTTACCTTCTCTTATAAGGTTTCCAACAGCTTTGGTATTCACTAAGACTTCTAGTCCAGCTACACGACCAGGCTTATCTCTTCTTTTAAAAAGAGTTTGGGCGACTACTCCACGCAAACTTTCAGATAACATAACTCTTATTTGTGCTTGTCTATCAGTGGGAAAAACATCAATAACTCTATCAACTGTACTGGCTGCAGAGTTCGTGTGTAGTGTTCCGAACACAAGGTGTCCTGTTTCTGCGGCCGTCATTGCGAGCTCAATAGTTTCTAAATCTCTCATCTCCCCAACGAGAATAATATCTGGATCTTCACGAAGTGCGGCTTTAAGAGCTTTGGCAAAACTTTTGGTGTGACTTCCCACTTCACGTTGATTGATTAAAGACATCTGGTTTTCGTGAACAAATTCAATCGGATCTTCGATAGTGAGAATATGTGCTTGTTCATGCCTGTTAATAGCATCAATCATGGCAGCAAGAGTGGTTGATTTACCAGAACCTGTAGGTCCTGTCACAAGTATTAAGCCACGATCACATTCAACCAGCTTGGTAACATTTTCGGGGAGGCCTAACTTGTCAGCAGATAAAATTTCAGTAGGAATAACTCTAAATACTGCACCCATCCCTCTTCTTTGCATAAATACATTCACACGGAAGCGTGAGAGGTTGGGGATGTGATAACTGCAATCAAGTTCCCAATTTTCAACAAATGATCTTTTTTGTTTGTCGTTGATTATTTCAAAAACGAGTTCTTGTATGCCAGCATTATCAAGTGCGGGTTTCCCCTCTATGGCAACCATATCGCCGTGCAATCTTAAAAGTGGAGGAGCGCCTGAGCTTAAATGTAAGTCAGAGGCACCCTTTTCAACCATTATTCTAAAGAGTTCGTCTATTTTTGCCATTATCCCCTCGATATTGTTAATAATTTATCGGCGAGCAGAACATAAACTTAGATAGAGAAATAGAAAATTTGACCTTTGTCGGGCCTTAGAGTTTCAGAAATTTCAAAATGATACAAATCCAGTGATCAGGTGCAATGTTACTGGTATATTGCTCATCTTTAGACTTAAATGTGAACATCTCTCTGTCTTTATCAAAGGAGCGTATGGTTTATGGGAAGTGAGATATTAATTAATGTAAGACCCAACCAAACTCGCGTTGCATATGTCCAAAATGGCGAATTAGCAGACTTAAAAGTAGAAAGGCAAAAAGCACCAACAAATGTTGGGTCTGTTTTTAAAGGTAAGGTCATGAGGGTTTTACCAGGTATGCAGGCGGCCTTTGTGGATATTGGATTAGATCGTGCTGCTTTTTTATATGTAGGTGATATCCGTGGAGATATTGATTCTGAAAAACTACTGGCAGAAGAAGATGCTCACTCTAATGAAGAAGAAGATTATGAAGGTGTTTTAGATCGTCCTTCCAGTGACTTAGATGAACCAGCCCAATTGATTCAAGATCTAATTAAAGAAGGCCAGATGATTTTAGTTCAAGTGGCCAAAGACCCACTAGGAACCAAAGGCGCACGGATAACGACGCATATATCTTTACCAGGAAGGTTATTGGTTTATATGCCCACTTTGGTTCACTTAGGTATCTCTAGAAGAATTTTGGACGAGCAAGAAAGAGAACGTTTGCGTAGTTGTGTAGAGTCACTAAATCCCAAGGGGGGAGTCATTGTTCGCACCGCAGGAGAGGGCGCAGATGTTGCAACGGTCAAGCAGGACTTGGAATACTTAAATAGAATCTGGAAAGAAGTTCAAAGAAATTATGATAAACGAAAAACACCGGGTCTTATTTACTCAGAACTGGATGTAGAACTAAGAGCTTTGCGTGATCTTCTTAATGAAGAAGTAGAAAATGTCATTGTTGATGATCAAAAAGTTTATAAAAAGTTAGTTAATTTTGTTTCACAATTTATGCCTAAGTATAAAAATAAAATTAAACGTTATCGAGATCCTCAACCTTTATTTGATTTATACGATCTTGACTTAGAAATTTCACGCTCTCTAGGTCGTACAGTTTGGCTAAAATCAGGGGGCTATATTGTCGTCGATGAGGCAGAAGCTTTAGTTGTGATAGATGTAAATACCGGCCGTTTTGTTGGTAAAAAAGATCTTGAAGACACATTGTTAAAAACAAACTTAGAAGCAGCTAAAGAAATAGCTCATCAATTACGCATTCGAAATTGTGGAGGCATAATAATTATTGATTTTATAGATATGGAAAAAGAACTACATAGAGAAAAAGTTCTTTCTGCTCTCAAAGAAGAATTAAGCAAAGACCGCGCGCGTACAGAAGTCACTGCGATGTCTGAATTGGGATTAGTTGAGATGACACGCAAAAGAATTCGTCCAAGCCTTGTATCAATTCTTTGTGAAAGTTGTCCTTATTGTGATGGGAAGGGATATATTAAACAAAAAATGACTGTGGCCAGTGAATTGTTTAGAGAAATTGAACGCGAAGCCATTCGTTATAATAAGGACCCTCGATTTATTGTTACCTGTCATGGTGATTTAGCGGATTGGATTTACGCCGAAGAAACGAGTGCTTTAGAAGGATTGGAAAAAAAGTTAGGTTGTTCGGTGTCTTTTAAGGTTGAACCCACTTACCATATTGAACAATTTGCAATTGAAGTTGAATAATTATCAAAACTTCATTAACTTAGGCCTTTCCGCTAAGGCTCAGGCAAAATGACGGAGGGGGATAAATGAAAGTTTCTATAATCATTATAAGTTTAAGTATTTTCTCAGTGAGTTCCTGGGCTAATGTGACTTTATTAGACTGTGCTCCTAAAGGCGGCCAGCAGTCTCCTGATATGAAACAGTACAACACGTATAGCCTTGAGCTTTTGGGAGAAGAATCACCTATAGTATTGCTTCGCAAAGGTTTTTTAGGTGATGTGGACCAGTCCTACATTGAAAAGGAAACTTTTAAGCCGGCTTATGTCTTTAGAAGTTTTGGTGAAAACTCATTTGCCTTAGGTTATGAGTTCATGAACGATAAGATATTGATATTTGGTGGCTTTTGGGACAAATCTACAAATGATGAAAAGATGGCATCTGTGCGCATTCGCGTAATTGCCGACAACTCCGTAGAAGCCTTGAAAAATTTATTTGCCGCACCAGATGAAATTAAAGAATGGCAGTGCCTGATAAATGTAAAAGAAATCACACAATTTAGTGCTGCGAATAAGGCAGCCGAAGCCCGACTCTCAAAGCTGTTAAGTGATTTAGCGTCACCAAACCGCGTTACAAGCCATGGAAATTGAAGAGTTTTTCTTAAAAACAAAGTTGACTAAGCTATTGCGCCGTGGCACATTCCACAGGCTCATAGTTCTGGAGGAATAAAGATGTACGCCATTTTAAAAACAGGTGGAAAGCAATATAAAGTTCAAGCTGGTGATGTTATCCGCGTAGAAAAACTAATGAAAGATATTGGTTCTGAATTTGATCTCACTGAAGTTTTATGTGTGAGTGGTGATGAAACATATGTAGGTGAACCTGTGTTATCAAATGCGAAAGTTACGGTTGTTGTAACTAACCAAGCAAAAGCACCAAAAGTAATTGTGTTTAAGAAGAAGCGCCGTCAAGGCTATCGTCGCTTAAAAGGCCACAGACAGTTGTATACAGAGCTGTTTGTTAAATCAATCACGGCACCCAATGGTGAGACTGTAAATGCCGATTCAAAACCTCATGTGTTTGACCCTGTTAAGCGTGAAGAAAGGCTCAAAAAAATAGCTGAAGAAAAAGCTGCTGACAAGAAAAGCGCAGCTAAGAAACCAGCTGCTAAAAAGACAGCGACTAAAAAGAAAACTAAGAGGAGTTAATAAATGGCATCGAAGAAAGCCGCGGGAAGTACGAAAAACGGAAGAGATAGTCAAAGTAAACGCCTTGGTGTTAAAAGATTTGGTGGTCAACAAGTGAAGTCAGGGACCATTATCGTTCGTCAAAGAGGAACAAAGTTTCACTTGGGCAACAATGTTAAAATGGGACGCGATCACACAATCTATTCAATCATTGATGGTAACGTGAAGTTTGAACGTTTGGATAAAAAACGTTTAAAAGTCAGCGTTTATCCTCAAATTGCCTCTTAATATTTAAATTCTATGAATTTTATTGATGAAGTTAACATACTGGTGGCCTCTGGAAATGGGGGGCCCGGGTGCGTTAGCTTTCGTCGCGAAACCCATGTTCCTAGAGGCGGGCCTGATGGTGGAGATGGTGGCAAGGGCGGCGATATAATTTTTAAGGTCAATCCTGATCTCAATTCTTTAATGGATTTAAGATACAAAAAAGTATACAGAGCCAAAAATGGCATGCCAGGTAGTGGCTCACTATGTTCTGGATCTGACGGTGAAGACTTAGAAATTCAAGTGCCTTTGGGGACAATGATCAGAGACATAAACGGTAAACTTTTAGTTGATTTAGATAAGAAAGATGAAGTTATTACCTTGTTAAAAGGTGGTCGTGGCGGCAAGGGAAATCACTTTTTTAGAAGTAGTATTAACCAAGCTCCTGATCGTGCTCAACCTGGCGAAAAAGGTGAAGAATTAGAAATTAAACTGGAGTTAAAGCTATTAGCAGATGTGGGCTTAATAGGATATCCCAATGCAGGAAAATCAACATTTATTTCAAAAATCTCTGCAGCAAAACCAAAAATTGCCGATTATCCTTTTACAACACTTGTACCTAATTTAGGAGTGGTAAAAATAGACACAGAAAAAAGCTTTGTTGTTGCTGATATTCCAGGGCTAATTGAAGGGGCTGCAGAAGGCGTTGGCCTGGGCAGTCAGTTTTTACGCCATATAGAGAGAACAAAGGTCTTCGTCCATCTAATTGATATCAGTGAGTTTAATCCAAGAAATCCGTATTCAGACTATATCGCAATAAACAAAGAATTAGCAGAATACGACAAGTTAAATAAAGACAAAGTCGATTATTTACCTTTGTGCCAAAGGCCGCAACTAGTAGTTTTAAATAAAATAGATTCTGTAGATGAAGAAAGAACATCAATAATTGAAAATGAATTTGAAGATAACAAAATTAAATTTTTAAAAGCTTCAGCGGTGACCGGCGAGGGCGTAAAGGACGTGTTGACGGCTATTAGCAAGATTGTTTTTAAGGATGTTGATGAGTAAAAAAATTGGTTTATTTGGAGGCACATTTAATCCGCCTCATTTAGGACATGTGAATAGTGTACAACAGGTTGTAGGCAACTTGGGTTTAGACAAGGTCATAGTTATGCCGACCTTTAAAAGCCCTCATCGACAAAATGAAGAAATGATTTCTGCAGTTCATCGTTTTGAAATGACGAGAAGAGCTTTTGCCGAATTGAGTATTGTTGAAGTCAGTGATTTTGAATTAAAAAAAGAAGGAATTAGTTATACAATTGAGACGATTGAACATCTTAGAAAGCAATATCCTAGCGATCAATTGTATTTAATTGTGGGCATGGATCAGTTTTCAAACTTCCATTTATGGAAAGACTACAAAGAGATACTGAGTCATTGTCAGTTGGTAGTTACGAGTAGACCTGGAGTCGCATTTATTCCCGCAAACGAACAACTTCCTAATAATTTACAAAAACCTTATATTATATCATTAGAAGATACAGACATTTCCTCAACCGAGCTAAGAAGAAGCTTAGCAATAGGAGAAGACGTGGGATCATTACTTAACAAAGACGTTAAAAACTATATTGAGCAAGAAAAATTATATCCACCAATAAAGGATATTCTGAAAAACTACGAAGTTTTAACTCAGTTTTGTGCGCAAGTATTATGTGATGGTAAAGCCGTTAATATCATTGCTAAAGACTTAAGAGGTGAAGATAAACCAATGGAGTTTGCTTTGATTGCCTCTGGAACTAGTCGCAAACATGCTATGGCATTAGCTGAACAGGTCGCTCGTCAAGTAAAAAAAGAATATAAAACAAATCCACTAAACATTGATGGACAAGTTGAAGGTCAATGGATTGTTCTAGATTATGGCTCTTTAATGGTTCACGTATTTTATGATTTCACTCGTCAAGAATATCAGTTGGAGAAGCTTTGGGGAGACTCTAAAGATCTTGAGTTACATTTGAAGTGAAAATTTACTTATATTGGTTCCCTTCTTCAAAAGAAAACTGGCTCAAGGAATTTATAGAAACATACGAAAAAAAAATATCTTTTTATCAAACTTTTCAAGTGGAAGCTTTGAGGGTAAAAAAAGCAGGAAGAGAATCTTCAGAAATCAAAAAAGAACATGAAGAGAAGATATTACTTTCTAAAATTAGAGACAGTGATTATGTAATTGTTTTTGATGAAAAGGGTTACTCGTGCAAAGATTCAATAGAGTTTAGTCAAAAACTTGTTCACGCTTTAGAGTCATCAAAGCAACGAATAGTGTTTATAATTGGTGGAGCGTTTGGGTTAGGGGATAAAGTGATTGAGCGTTCCGATATGAGACTAAGCTTCTCAAAATTAACATACTCTCATCAAGTGGCAATGGTTGTGGGTTTAGAGCAAATTTTTAGATCATTTACGATTTACAAAGGACACCCCTATCACAATGCCTAAAAGCTCCAGGACCTAAGTGGTAGGACTTGGAACAAAATGAGAAAAAGTTTTTTAAAATATGAAGGCTGAGATAAAATATAATTTCATGAATTGGTTAAATAAGTTGCCACTTTTAGGCAAACTAACTGAAAATAGAAAATTTATAGAAAGAGAAATTCGAGTGTGTCTTTATCACTCGGATGTCTATTTTAAACCTATTTATGCTGGCGCGGAAAGTCTTCAACCTGTTTTAAATATTTCATTTGGGGGTTTGGGCTTAGATAAGTCTAATTTTTCACATTTGCCGGAGATTGATGAAATTATACCTGGTCAGTTAATTCTTGGTGAAGACTCTATTGAAGTTAGCCTTAAAGTTATTCACAATACAGATAGAATTTTAGGGTGTAAATTTCAATTAGCTCCCAGTAATTTGCGGCAAATTTTGTATAAGTATCTGCAAACTGAATTGTCTGCTCATCAGCTTATACAAATAGATCCTAAAATTCTAAATAATAAAGAACCTAGTATGCCCTTTTACTTTCGAGGTAAAAACTTAGATGAGCTTTATTTTACGTTAAAGGATAATAGGATTGTTGTGTTTAACATCATAATCAATAATCAATTTTTTTCTGGCGGTTCTGAGACAAATTTCAAATATGGAAAAATTAAGAATTTAATTGAAGAAAAAGTTCATGGTTTTAAACGTGTGGATCCCATCGAGTGGAGCTTAGACATAAATAAGACTCTTATTTTCGAAAGCCAAAAATTTATTGATAATATTGAGTTGTTGAATCCAAATCATAGAGACTTATTGCACGAACTTTTAGAAAAAGCCTTAAATAGGACTAATTAGAAAGTGTTATCACGACAAAAGCGAATAGTAATTCAATCTACGGACAGAAAACGTTCAAAACGATTATAAATTTAAATATATATTAAGCTAATTTTTTGCATCATTTAGTTTGGATGAGCATTAAAAAACTAATAAATTCACTCAAAATTTTAACCCAACACTGTTGGATATGCAGCTTTCCAACATTTTGTAACTATGAATTATGTCACTTTTGCCAAAAGCATGTATATGCTCGACCCTTTTTTTTTAACGATGAAATCGACCTTAAAGGCTATTGTTTATGGGAGTGGTCGAAGACAAAGAATCACTGGTGTAAGGACGTAATCTACAAACTTAAAAGAAAAAAAATATTAGAAATACATGAATTTTTGGCTCAACTCTTTCTAAAACAAGAAATTCTTTATTTAAGGAGCCAAAGAAACAACTTAAGTGTGATATTAATACCAAGTCCTTGTACGCCAAACACCAAAACAGATCATGCAAGATCCATGGCTATGGCCATTTCAGAAATGACCGGATGGCCGATCTTAGATGTTTTGCAGAAAGGGTCACAAATTAATCAGAAGGCAAAGTCCAGGAAAGAGCGTTTGAATATTAAAGTCAATTTGAGCCATCAGTTTAAGATGGACCCACAAAAAACCTACATATTTATAGATGATGTAATTACTACGGGCTCAACAGCGAGAGCCTGTTGGGAAACTCTGGGTAGACCTCCAAAATTCGAAGTAAGGGCGCTCATTTATAGATCATCTTCTTGCTTATAATACCATGATTTGCTATAACGCATCACAATGGGTTTTAAACAGTATTTAGGTAACTTTATTCTTATTTTTTTGATTAGCTTTGTATCTTTGTGGAGTTGTGCGAATTCACCTGAAAAAGCAAAAGTTGAAAATGTAATACCTAGTCAATCAGTTAAAAGCTCCAGTAAAAAAACAGATAATCCCATCGATCAAATTAAAACAGTTATAAAAAAATATAAAAAATCGTCATCCATTAAGATGTTAGTTGAAAGAGAAATTTATTCTTCATATTTAGATGAAACCAAAACCAGTGAGGGAACACTTTACTTTTCTAAAGGAAGACTTCGCTTAGAAATTGAAAAACCTGATAAGTACTTGCTCCTCATGGCTAAAAATGTAATTTGGATTGAAAACCACTTAGGTCAGGATATGGGTGGGGTTCAAGTCAGTAAAATTGCAGCATCTAAAAACTTAAAGCAAAAAAATGCTTTGCTAGCTTTTCTTTTTGATGACATTAAAGCTTGGGATAAGTTTAAAGTTATTGGCTCTAAACAAGTTAATAAATTAACAGCTATTCGCTTAAAGCCACTCGAAGGACAAGATCTAAGTGGGGTAATTGAGATTGAAATGTTGGTAGATACTAAAAATCAAGAAATAAAAAAAATCGTTTACTCGGACGACCTAGACAACAAAACTATTTATGCATTTTCAAAAATCAACTTTAAGGCCCGAGTCAAAGAAAAACTATTTACTTATACTCCTCCTAAGGGAGCAGAAGTTACCAAATTTTGAAGGGCAAAAAGTGTCAAAAAAAGTACATTTTATCAGTTTAGGTTGTCCAAAAAATCTAGTTGATAGTGAAATTATGTTAGCAAAGTTGCAAAAGCAAGGTTATGAAGTTGTTGAGGACCCTGAAGAGGCCGAGGCATTAATCGTTAATACTTGTGGATTTGTTGAAGATGCCAAAAGAGAATCTATAAATAAAATTTTGCAAGCGTCTGAGCTCAAACAAACAGGTCAACTGCAAAAACTGGTAGTCGCTGGTTGTTTAACTCAAAGGTACAAGGATGAATTAGTTGAGGGCTTGCCAGAAGCTGATTTGTTTATCGGCTCAGGTCAATTTCAAAATATTGATAAAATTTTAAACGACTCATTTGCAGGAAAAGAAGAAAAAAGATTTTTTAATTTGCCTACTTACTTGCAAGATGAAGAGACACCAAGGGTTAACTCACAACTTCCACACAGAGCCTATTTAAAGATTTCTGAAGGTTGTAAAAAAAGATGCGCATTTTGTGCCATTCCTAATATTCGAGGAAACTTACAGTCTCGAAAATTAGATCATATTGTTAGTGAAGCCAGGTTATTGGTTGCAGGGGGCGTGAAGGAATTAATTATTATTTCTCACGACTTTACGGATTATGGTTGGGATCTAAGAAAAAAAGATCCTAATTCTCGAGAGTCACATGTTCAATTATTAAAAGAGTTATCAGAAAAGTCCGGCGCAGATTGGATAAGAGTTCTTTACTTATATCCAGATGGAATTAATGAAGAGTATGTCGACCTAATAAAGTCTAAAGAAAACTTACTAAATTATTTTGATATGCCACTTCAGCATATTAATAATCAAATGCTTAAATCAATGAATCGAAGAATGACTCGCGAAGAAATTGAAAAAGCTATAAAAATTATTCGCTCTAATATTCCTGATGCAATTATAAGAACACAATTTATTGTAGGTTTTCCAGGAGAGACAGCAGAACAATTTGAAGAACTTTACAATTTTGTGAAAGAGCAGAAATTTGATAGAGTTGGTTGTTTTATATTTTCACCTGAAGAAGGCACAAAAGCTTACTCCTTGCCAGATCCAGTTGATGAGGAAGTTAAGCAAATCAGACATGACCGACTTATGAGTTTACAACAAGAAATTAGTCGAGAAAAACAACAACAGCTTTTAGGAAAGAACTTAGAGGTTTTAGTAGAAGGTTATAGCGAAGAAACTGATCTTTTGTTGCAAGCAAGGTACTGGGGACAGGCACCTGATATTGATGGAGTGACCTTGATAAATGAAGGCAGTGCAAAAGTTGGAGATAAGATCACTGTTGAAGTCACTGATTTTCACGATTATGATTTAGTAGGTTCAATTGTCTCACATTAAAAATTCAATGCTTCAGCAATAGCCTCGATTTCTTTAGGAGTTAAAAAGGGTAGAGTGCTGCCCATATTACCAGTATTATTATTTATGGCCGCTTGAATTTGTTGAGCCGTTTTTCCTCTTTTTTCAGAGTTGGTTATAGATCTATGGCAGGTGGCGCAATACTTGGCATAAAGCACTTCGCCGTTGAAATCATTTTCTTCTTTGGGTGGTGGTGATTCACCATCCACATATTCAATTGCCCCTTGCTCAATCCAAGTTTTAATTAAAATAAGTTCTTCATCAGATAGTGGGTTATCGTTCAAGGGCATAAGCTCAGTGTAGAGATATACAAACAATAAACTATTGTCAGGATCCTGTGGGCTTACGGCATTTTCTATTACACTTTGGTAACTAGTGAAGTCAGTTGATATAGGATTATTTACATCTTGACTGGCTTGAGTATTGTGACAACTAGTGCATTTCTTGTCAAAAATTTTATCTTTGACGTATAGAAAAGTTGGCTTACTAGCATCACCAGCAGAAGGTAGAAACTCTTCCTGAACCGATGAAATATCTTTAATCTCTTCCACACTGTCGTGTTGTGCGCTACAGTTTGAAAACAGTAAAAGCAGACTTGTTATAAATATAATAATAAAATTTAATTTATGTTTACTCATATCTTTAATTTATATTTTAAATACAGTTTATCATGTTCTCCAAATCATTAGCGTTCAGGTATCTCATAATGAGAAAAACATGTAAATTCAGATAGAACTTAAACAGCTGTCAGGGTGATGGTTAATAGTAAGCTCCTCACTTTTTTCTCTAAGCTTTTATTTGGATTAAAGTACGCACTGAATTTGCATTAATTATAATTGGATGTGGCATTGTCTCAATAAGAGACATAAGGGTTTGGATGAACAAAAGTGTAAAATTAAACAATTTATTATTAATTTGGTTGTTGGCTGTTGGTTGCAAGCCAATTGGAGAAGTTTATCAAAATGCTGAAGCCACCAAAGTTCAAAATGAGAATTCTACTATAAATTCAAACAATGAAACCTATAGCACGACAAGTATAGAGCTTGGCTTAAAAGAGTTTACGAGTGGTAAATCTATAAAACAAGCTCTAAGTGATTTGCCAAGAGGTTTAGACTCAATAGAAAAATTATGCAGTGGTCCTGATCGAGACGACAACTTATATTTAGCTTTTTGCATGAGAAATTCCAAACCTACTAATATAACAAGTTTATATTCTTCATTGTTTTTATTTACTGAATCTTTTACGGCATGTACTGCGCATTCAGTTTCTTTAGTGAGAAATGATACTAGTGTACTTAATCCACGATGTATAAGATATTCTGGAACGTCCAATTCTAGCCAAGCGATAGCTGTTGGTTACCAAAGAGATGACAAAACTATATTAGAAGTTGCTGCAAGAGATCCTCAGACAAACGAACTAAATTTTTACTTAATAGATTATGATTTACCTTGTGAAACAACGGCTCAAGGTTGCAAAGCTAGAGACTACTATTTAGAAGAAGCAGAAAAGAACTGGCAAAATCTAAGCATTTATACGGAGCAAGATTTAAAAAACACAACGCTTGACTGCTTGATGTGTCACCAGCCGGGCGGACCAGGTACAGAGAAAAGACTAATAATGGCCCAAGCCGAAGCGCCATGGACTCATTGGTTTGATAGAGAGACTGATTGTGGAAAAACACTTTTTAATGATTTTTTTAAAGCTCATCAAGGGGAGACAAGATATGCAGGAACGACATTAACAAACATACGCAATACTTCAGCTGCGAATTTTGAATTTTTTGTAAACAACAATGGTTTTCAAGGTAAAACATTTGGCAACAACTTTTTTGATAGTTTTCATATTGAAAGAGAAATTTTAAATAATGGTGGTGATCCATTAACTAGTTCAAGAGATAACACAAGCCCTACATGGAGTGAAACTTATAAAAACAGAAATCACATGCTTTTTTTAGATACTTTTGGTGGCGTTCACATGCCATACAAGAACTGCCGTCAATCTGATTCTACTAAGCTTGAATCCTATCAAAACAAAATGATAAATATAATTCAAAAAAGAAGTACAGAGGACCTACCTCACTTGAGCACAGTTAATTTAAGTTCTGAAGACGACCTTCGTGAAAGAGGGCTTATGGCGCCTAAAGATTTTAGTGGAAATGCATTACTAAGAAGAGCTTGCATGGCTTGTCACAATTCTAATTTAGACCAAACACTGACGCGAGCAAATTTTAATGCAGAAGACTTAGAAAAAAATAGTTTATTATCTATTGCTCAGGCTATTCGAAGACTTCAAATGAAATCAGACGATTTACAATTAATGCCACCACAAAATTACATACATTTAACTGATCAAGAAAGACATGAGTTGGTTAAATATTTGAACGAAGTTGGTAAAAAGTTACAAAAAGAAAATTAAGATTTTTGAATTTTAAAAGAAGAGAGAGGGAGGGATAATGAGAACAAACAAAATGACACTTGCACTGAGCTTGTCGGCATTACTAATGCTTGGTACAGCTTGTGGTAAGTTAAAGACAGAGGGTGCCAGTGACAGTGCTTCGCTAGACCCAAATGCTATTTCAGAAGTCGGTACAGCTGCTAACAATGAGTCTCAAGAAATAGAAAAAGATCCAAAGCAAGAAACATATAGCAAGTTACAACAAAGAGCTATAATTGAGATGCTTTCAGAAATGCAAGCTTCACAAGTAGATGGACTCATGAAAAACACTAAAACAATGGCAACAAAAACTAGTTCATGGGGAAGTGTTTCTGAGAATGTAAATGATG
>JAGRAE010000259.1 GCA_020435005.1 Bdellovibrionales bacterium | reverse complement strand
AAAACGGTTGAGTTCGCCAATTTCACGCCCAATTGCAGAAATAATACCCTTAGTCATGCTGTGACCATGACCGAATGGATTACCAAAGGCGGCAACCCACTCACCAACTTTTAATGTACTACTTGTTCCTAATTCGACAATAGGAAATTCTTTTTTTCCACTGATTTTAATAAGGGCAATATCTGTACGCGCATCTTTGCCAATCACTTCTGCTTCATAAGATTCACTGTCATTTTCGGTCAATTGTACTTTGATAACATCTGCATTATCAATAACGTGATTATTAGTAATGATGAGTCCATCACTGCGAATTATAAAACCTGTTCCTAAAGACTGTGCCGGTCTTCTTTGCACGGGACCCATAAAAGGTGCGAAAAATTCAAAAAATGGATCTTGCATACGAGGATCCATTTGTGGTGCTTTTGGTAGTTGAGCCGTACTAATATTGACAACTGCGGGATTAACAAGTTCAGCTAACTTAATAAGACGGTCTACGGGCAAAGGTTGGCCACCTTTAATGGGTTCTAAAGTTTTACCAAACGTCGAAATAGAATAAATGAGAAATAGAGAGGTGATTACTTTTTTAATCATGGGAACTCCTTATTTTATCTGCAGAAATTTCATTTGAAGATCACTAATAACACTTGATAAAAATTCGTCTTCTTCTTTATTTAAATTGTTTTTAGTTTTATCTTTGAGGAGCACTAACAAATCAATATTAAATCTGGCCATATTTACGTCTTTTTCAGTTTTGTTTGTCGCAGGATTTGGAGCTAAACCCATAGACATGGCTGCCGAAGAGGCTATAGAAAGAATTAGCGTTGAAAAATTGGCTTCCAATTGTTGTTCTTGGCCCATATTCACTTCCTTTTTAAAAGTAAATTTATACTGGATAATAACCAATAAGGTTCTTAATTCGATCCTTAACACTTGGTTGAGCTTGAAAATAGCGAGTCCAACCTTTAGGCGTCAAGGGGTTAACAATAAATCCATGAGCTAAATAGACGGGTGAATTTAGAGGCAAAGTGAGGCTGTATGACTGTAATTTCCATAGCGCATGTGCTAAATCTTTTGGTGAACCAACAAAACTTCCGGCGAGCTTGTCGGCTTCCATATAGTCTTTTTCTTTAACAATAAATTTTAATATGATTTTTGCAAATGGTGAAAGACAGTATGTAAAAGGGTAATTATGAAAAAAGGGACCTTGCCCTTTGATCCCCACCAACCAACGATAAATTTTATCAAAAATTTGTCCGACCCACAAAATGGTGGATATAAAAGCCATGGCAACTAAATGTGCAAAAGAATCCTGTCTTTTTATTGTAGCTACACAGTAGGCAAGTATTGCCTTAAGGTCCTTTTTATTAAGTCTCTCTAGGAGCCCAGTGGTCACAACAATGTGAGAGTTTAACCAGCTTTTACTCAATAAAAAAACTTGTGGAGAGGGATTTTTTAAAACTAAAACTTCAGGCTGGGGAATGCGTGCTTTTTGTATAATATCTTGAAGTGATAAAATAAGTCCCCAAGGATCCTGCCCCTCTATGGGGTCAACAGAAAAAGAATTTAATACTTTGGACTCTACATATAGATATATTATACTGTTGATGCTGAGCGAAATCACTAATCCCCAAAGCACACCTTCACGTTCGGCTAGAGCATAACCGAAATAAATAATTAGAAGCGAAAAAGTGGCTAAAGTGAGCCAGGCACGATGAGTACTTTTCATATAGCAGTGCAGCTATAAACTTACACAGACCAGTTCAATATTGCAATTCTATTTGCTAAGCTAAAGAAATTAAAAATGGGAGAAGCAGCGTGGATATAGATATTTTAGCACTCAATGAAGCCATTAAAAAAGAAAGTCGTTTTGTCGACCGTGCTCTCGAAGAAGTAGGCAAGGTAGTCGTTGGTCAAAAAGAAATGCTAGAAGGCATAATAATGGGTTTGTTAACGGGGGGACATGTACTGTTAGAAGGCGTTCCAGGATTAGCTAAAACATTAACTATTTCGTCGATTTCATCAGCTATTTCTTTGGATTTTCAAAGAATCCAATTTACACCGGACTTACTGCCAACTGATTTAATTGGAACCATGATTTTCAATCCTAAAACAGGTGAATTTGCCCCCAAAAAAGGGCCTGTGTTTACCAATATAGTCCTGGCTGATGAAATTAATCGTGCTCCAGCAAAGGTGCAAAGTGCTTTATTGGAAGCCATGGCTGAAAAACAGGTTACCATTGGCGATCAAACTTATCGTTTGGAAAAACCATTTTTAGTTTTAGCTACTCAAAACCCTTTAGAGCAAGAAGGTACTTATCCATTACCAGAAGCCCAAATGGACCGTTTTATGTTTAAGATTTTAGTGGATTACCCAACGAAGTCTGATGAAATGGAAATTTTGAATAAGATGTCTACGGATAATATTCCAAAAATTGAAGCTGTTATTTCTAAAGAAGAATTAATGAGAGCCAAAGAACGCGTGGATATGATTTATCTTGATGATAAAATTAAAACCTATATCGTAGATATTGTCATGGCAACAAGGCATCCCTCCGATCATGGTATGAGCCATTTAGCTAATCTATTAGCGGTAGGAGGGTCACCCCGTGCAACTATAAGTTTGACTCGGGCAGCAAAAGCTCATGCCTTTATTCGTGGTCGGGGTTATGTTACGGCTGACGATGTGAAAGCAATTGCCTATCATGTATTGAGACATCGATTAATTTTAACTTATGAAGCGGAAGCTGAAGAAGTAACTTCAGATAATATTATTAAGGAGTTACTCAACCAAATAGAGGTACCCTAATTGAGTTTGCCCCCAGAAATCCTCAAAAAAGTAAAATTATTAGAAATTAGTACTAGAAAAATAGTGAATAATATTTTTGCAGGAG
>JAGRAE010000258.1 GCA_020435005.1 Bdellovibrionales bacterium | reverse complement strand
AATCATTATCATTGTTTCTCTGATTACTTTCCATTCTTTTTTGTAAGAGACTGTTATTTGCACTCCAGTTAGTAGTATCTATGCGCAACTTCGTTTCTTCATAATTATCCAAAGAGAATCTAGCCCCATTGCCACCTGTAATAGCCACTGAATTATGACAATTGGAACAATTGTTCGTAAACAAACCATTTGTTCCCGCTAAACCACCGACACCATCTGTTCCCCAAAAAGTAGGTGAAATATAGCCACGGGCTTGAAAACAGGAGGGCATATCGGCAACTACTCCCCCCTTGGCATTAAAACAAGACACAATTTTTTCTTGATCAAGCAGTGGTGGTAAACGGTTGTGATTATTTAAACAAACTTCCATGGCATCAATACTATAATGTTCATTACAACTTACCAGTAAATCAGCATCTGGAATCGGCGAAATATGTTCTCTCGCCGCTAAACACTTTACAATATTAGGCAAACCTACAGCCGTCTGACAACTATCTAACATCGCTTGGGTTATGTTTGCAGGAACATTTATGTTGTTTGCCGTATTCATGCACGCCAATAAACTTGTTGTTGATTTGGTGTGTAGCCAACAAGACTTCAAATGTTGGTCCAACATTACATTACTTGCTAATGATCCTACTCGTAAGCATTTTGCGACATTCTCAACACCAACGTTAGTTATGCAAGTATTAATATTCGCCTGAGTAAAATCATCATTTGCTGAGTCAGAATCGTGACCATTTGTTAAATATCCATTGTCCTTTAAACAAGAAAATATATTATTCTCACCAACGTAGGTTTTACAGTCCAAAATATCGCCTTTCATAACAACTTTAGGCAATATGGCTTTCTTTCTTACACATTTAATTACATTATCAGCAGTACCGACAACCTCTTTACAACTATTAAAGTCGAGTTGTGAAAATATTGGCTCTGCTGCAACATTAGTAGAAGTGGCATACTGTAGTAGTCCATTATTTCCCAAACACTCTGAGACATTATTTTCACCAACCAATTCACTACAAGCCATTATATGATATTTGGAAAAAACTCTAGGTAGATGTCCATTTGACCTTAAACATTTTATTATATTGTTAGTGCCAACGGCAGTTATACAGTTATTAATAATGGCTTGAGTAATTGTACCTGTGTTTTCAGGAGCTATGTCCGTGGGCAAAGGCTCAACAAAATAGTTTTTATGTAGACAATTAGCAATACCTGTTTGGCCGGCAGCCTCTCGACAACGGTCGATGTGATTTTGTAAAACTACACGAGGTCCTAATTTTAAAGTTTTTCTCATACACCAAACAATATCATCTAAACCTTTAGCACTTCGACATTCAGAAAAACCAACATCGGTTAGAGTTTCCGGCCATAACTCTTTGTGCATTAAACAATCTTTGATATTCATATCTGATTCACCGTAAACGTTACGACAAATGTTTACATCAAATTGAGTAATGCCAATATTTTTTCTTAGGTAACCATTTTTTCTTAAACATTTTTCAATATTTTCTAATCCGACATTTTTTTCACAATTAGAAATTGTTGCTTGTGAAAGACTAAAAGGTAATATTCCATTTTTTTTCAAACAAGTTGCTAAAGTGTTAACACCAACTTTGGAATTACAGTTATCTACATCCCATTGTGTGAGCTGTCGATATCCATACAAAGCTTTACCATTTTTTGCTAAACAAAAAGCAATATCTAACAAATTGGTCCCAACATTTGAAACACAAGTATCAACATCAAATTGGGTTAAACCGTCTAGTTCAACTTCATTTTTTTCTAAACAACCAACAACATTATTTAAGTTTATTGCTGCATTTGATAAACAACTTTGAAAATTTGCAAAACTTCTTTCAGTTTTTGTGAGTTCATTCGTCGGTTCTGTGGTATTAGGACCATTAGAGTTTGTGGGATCAATAGGGTTTATTTCACTATTCAATTTTTCCAAATCTGCACCAGTAGAAAAACCTTCTCCACAGTTTTGAAAAAATAAAAGACCAAACATTATTGATATAAGTAAAATAACATACGTATGCGATTGACGTAAATGCATCATATCCCTCTCCAAATCAATATTTGATTCTTTAAAATTATCTCAATTCAAGAAGATAATTGCCAGTTTTGCAATTCTTTTTCTCGAAATAGAACACTGGGATTTTTTTAGACTTCTACTTCTGGCTTTCTTGTATTCAGCTTTGATAATGGGTGATGTTGTTCAATGGCTTCACGAGTTTTTTGACTGGTCACACTTGTATAAATTTGTGTGGTCTGAATACTCGAATGCCCTAATAAAACCTGAATAGAACGCAAATCTGCACCCGCTTCAAGTAATGCCGTAGCACACCCGTGCCTGAATTTATGCGGACTCACAGGCTCATCAAATCCTGCTTTTTGTGACCATGCAGCCAACCAACGCCATATGTCCACTCTACTAGGTCGACGACCTCTATCATTAACTAAGATAGAAGTCGTATTTTCTCTAACTAAAAAAGATCGAATATGGTGAAGGTAGTCTTTTAGTTCTCGTTGCAATACCTCTGTCAACGGAATCAATCTCTCTTTTCCACCTTTGCCAACAATCTTTAACCAGGCATCTGTTTCATTATAGTCTTGAATATTTAGATTTATTAACTCAGTAACCCTGCAACCCAAACCAAAAAGAAGCAATAATGTCACTTGATTGCGAGCTGTACGATAAGGGTTTTCTACAGCACAAGCATCATAAAGCTTTTGAAACTCTTCATAAGTCAATGCCTTAGGCAAACCTGTTTTAACCTTTGGTGGACGCAAGTTTTGCAGCTCTGGCACTTCCACACCTTTAACTTCACAAAAGCGAAAATAGGTACGCAAACTACTTATCACTCTAGCCTGAGAACGTGTACTCAGCTTTTTCTCAGTCATGAAGCTA
>JAGRAE010000257.1 GCA_020435005.1 Bdellovibrionales bacterium | reverse complement strand
TGACAAAATAAGTGGCTCTAGCAATTTTAAAAGCTGTTCATTTAACGACCCTAAATTAAACTCGCTGCTTTTAACGCTACTTACCCTGTGGAGTAACGTAGAAATACCTATTATTGATCTTCTGTAATCTTTCGGCGCGTAATTTGGTGGACGAAGTTCTGAGAATATTAACCTGGACCTCTTCAATGCCGAATTGATATCAATCGGCGACTCAAGTCTTACGGAGCTAATTAGCTCACTATATCCTTCAAAAAGCCGCGTTCTAAATGAGAGAACCTCTTCAGTATGTACCAAGCCTTTTTCCACTACGTCTTGTGTGCTCGTTGAAGATTCCTTGCCTATAGTGACAAGCGACAGATTCTCCTCATTTGCACTTCGCAATTGATCAATGAAAGCTGTGTGTCCAATTACGGGTAGAAACGCTTTACGATTTTTTATCTCTTTTAGAAGGGGAATTACACTTGCGGTACCTTTTTCAGAGGTTTTAATTTTCTTTATTTTATAGTCTGCTAATATGCAATCTACATTTCCGTTTTGCACTTCTTTTCTTGCATCGTGCAGGTTGTCTGTACAAATTAGTTTTGTATCAGGGTTCACCAAGATGATCGAATTATCTCCAGTCAACTCATTACGCAACCTTGAAAGCATAGGAACACAACCCATTGAAAACTCATGCTCCATATCATTTAGAACGAACTCTTCATCCTCTAATATAAGAACACAAGCCTTCGCACAAAGGTATTTTTCTTTTTGTACGTTCAACTTAGTGTTTCGCATCGTCAACCACCGGATAATAAATATTAAACTTAGCAAAATAGCCATATATTGATTCGATTTCTACTATACCCTCACATGCTTCAGTCAGTTTTTTAACTATCCAAAGACCCAACCCCTGACCGTTCTTTTTTGTTGTTTCACCTGATCGAAATATACGATCCTGATCATCATCCAATATGCCAACGGCATAGTCTTTAACGGAAAATCCTATATAGTTTGCCTCATCAATTTCTTTATGAATTATTTCAATCTCTATAGGCCCTGTTTTTGCGTGTAATCTATATTGTTCTTTGGCGTTTAATACAAGGTTATTTATTATTGGAACCAATGTATTCGGATCAATATTAACACTAGAGTGCTTATGCCCCGCAATCTTAACTTTCAATATACAGCCGTCTATTACTTTATTGTTTTTAAATCCCAACCTATCTAAATATCGCTTTATCTCATCATTAAACACACAATCGCGCCGATTCATTTTTGCAAAACCGGTGGAATCCAGCAACTCCGTAATATTTTCAAAAATTTCATTAACTCTTTCTTCAAGTGCATCAAGATTCACTGATTTTCTACGAGCTATTTTTATCCACGACTGTAAAGCTTTTGCACCATTGAGCGCTTCGTGTGCATATACGCGAAAGACCGTACCTGCTAGGGCTTGAAGCTGCCTTTCTTCATTATCTGTTCTCAATGCTTCCGTTTCGCTAATCAACAAACTTATAGACCGAATGTATCCGAGCATTTGTGCAGCCAAATAGAATAACTGGCGGGTTATTGAGTCTCCTTGTGAAGATATGGACGCAATTATGTACGCAGAAACATCTTCTCTAACAAAAATCGGCCACAATACTACTTTATCGTCTAATCTAATTGCGTTTCTTTCGGATGGTGTTTCCATACTAAGCAAATAATTCTTTTGAGCTTCTGAAATAAAGCGGCAGCCGTGAAAATCAAATGCACCTGCAGAATTATGCTGAATAAACGTTATATCGTTTACATGAGGCCAATCATCCATCTCTTCTAAAAAAAGTAGATATAGCTCATCTGGAGACAAAGAAGGGCTAGCGCGGCTCAGAAGATTAATAAGTTTCTCTTGAGTTGTAGCAGTTAATTGTTGCTCTTTTGTCATCTCTTCCTGATGCAAAATAACAGAGATGATTTCAGAAATACTTTTAGCTCTTATAAAATCCACCGGCCAGAAACTCGGCGAATCAAATTTTGAAACGAAGCGTACAACTCCATTCACAGTTGATTCTTTAGAAGCGCTTCTAGGATATATAAGTGGAACAATTATTATATGATCACGTGGATCTGCAGGCTTAGAGCTAAAATCACTCACTAAACCAACCCAATTAATATTGTAATACTCTAAGCTGTCAGAGACGATGTGCAGGTAGACAGGTTTACCAGATTCGGCAGTTGTCCCAGTCAAACCTTGTCCGAGTACATATGAGGGTGACTCATGCGGCTCAGAGAAAAATAAGGGAATAACATCTCTTTTATCTACGGTCCATATAGATACGGAAGTTGCGGAGAAGGTCTCCGCCATATCGGAACAAGCATTTTTTAGAAATTCAAGACCTTGACTATGCACCTTTGAGTTTATAATTTGACGTAGCTGTTTTTCAAAAGACCTTGTCTTAATTCTTGCTAATGCTTGAATAGAAGCCGAAAACGCGTGCTTTAAAACGTCAAGCGAAAAAATGATATCTGAGTAAATTTCTTTTGTTGATGCAATGACTACGTATACCACATGTTCTGGCATTGCATCTAAAGGAATAAAGGCTATAGTATTTACATTGCATTCAAGTAAATAATTAGAGATATATTGTTCTTCAAACTGGCTCGCAAACTCTTCTTTTTTTATAATTTTTTGCCCATGCTTTTCCGCAATTTTCCCGAAAAGATCTTCACCATAATTTATAACAAACTTATCAGGAAAATCACTAATTCCAATTATTGAACAGTATTCCGTAATAAAAAAAACACGTTTTTGATTATCATCACAGCCCCACAATGATGCGTGACATACCCCATCTAAATTTTGCACAAACCCAGTCGTAAGCCTATGAACAATATCTGGTTTATAGGTCGTAGCTACTTTACCAATGAATTCGCGGTATTCTTCAGAAAAATCACGAATATTTTTTTTTG
>JAGRAE010000256.1 GCA_020435005.1 Bdellovibrionales bacterium | reverse complement strand
AATAGCCTTTAAATTTGTACCCTCTCCACCACCAACGTCAACAAGTGTATTTATACCCTTAAGATCTAGATGCTGCAAAAAATATTGATTGGCTGAAGATGAAAGAGCACTCATTGATTTTTGAAAGACCATTTCCAGTTCTTTATTACTCGATAATCTCTCATATAAATTATCACCCTCCCCAGAAAAGTGTCTTAAACCTATATTTGAATTGGTTTTGATGGCGTCCGTAAAGTCAATAATGCCGGGGTAAACTATTTTGCTTTGCCACCCCAATATGTCCTTAAATTTTAATTGGCTTTTATTTGTTAAAAAACTAATCGCAATTGTACTATTTGTGAATTTGTCATTAACTTTATTTAGCAAATTTAAAGAGTAAAGGGCTCTAATCAGTATTTTGCACGAAGACTCGTTTAACCTCAATTCTTCTGATATTTCTTGATAGTTTAATGGTCCCTTTTCACTAAATAGATCAAAAATTCCCAGCTCAAGTCCAGTGTATAAACATTGAAAAGCCACATGCCCCTGAGAAATCAGCATTAAATGTTCAAAATCATTTTTATCATAGCTTATTGCTTCCATTATTTTCTCCTCTTACTACCAATTGTTTAGCTCTAGAAAGCATTGCTCAAGCAATGCGCAATATGTGGGTCTAAAAAAGTCGAAATTTGACAAGTTTACATTATATTTAAAACTAAGGTATAAAATAAGAATATGGATACACCCACTACTTCGAATTTTATTGAAGAGAGAACTTTTAAAAATTTCACATTAAAAACTCGGGATACCGACTGGGTAAAAGAAAGATATTATATTCTCAAACAAGATTTAGGTGTATTTTTTAGAGAACAAAAAATAAAACCAAATTCTTTTCATACAGATTGTATTCCTAATTTTTGGCTTTATTGCTCTACTGAGTTTAAAGGAGAGATTTCTTACATAAGAAACAATAAGGAGTATCAGTTATGGGGACCGAAATCTATTTTTATACCCCCTTTTTCAATAATAAACTGGAAATTTAATAGTTATTATTTAAAATGGAAAGCCTTCGAAGGTACCAGCCATCTTCCTCTATATCTCCCCAACATTGCAATTATATTTAATTCAAATAATTTTTCTTTTTGTAATGAACAAGAGATATTTAAACATATTCTAAATAATAAAAAGGATTGGACGGAAATAAATGCGCAACATAAAATAAGTTCAGTGGCATTAAAAGTGAAAAACTACATTGATAGTCATTTTTTATTAAATTTTAAAGTTTCAGATATTGCCTCTCACTTAAATATTTCTATTGACGTTATGACCCGACAATTTAAAAAAATGTATAAAATTACGCCATCTACATATATTAGAGACTTAAAATTTTATCAGGCCGCATTGCATATTACAGAATCCAACGAACCCATAAAGAAAATTGCCCATAGTGTGGGCATTAGTAACTATGAACACTTCTCTAAAATGTTTAGAGTTGTATTTAATGCGAATCCAAAAAGCTTTCGCGAAAAACCTTTTTAGCCATCCATAACTTAAAGCGCTGCAAAGGATTTCTATACCCAAGCCATAAATATATTTTTTTATACTGACAGGAATAAGCATCGAAATGCAAAGAATATGGTGCACATAAAATAGGACCTCGTTTAAGAAGAGCTTTTAACAACTCAGTTCCAGCAACACCCGCACACAATTGACAGCCCATAAAAGTAGAGGGAGCTTTTTTATTTTTAAAATCCATTCTTTCTGGAATAACTAAAGATTTTTGATGTATTCCAGAGGGCGCGATACCCATCACAAAACGAAGGGCCTTTTCCGCGAGAGTATTAGAGCGAGAAAGTCCAAAGTAATCATCGAAACTCATGCCATCTGGTGAAAAACTGACTAAAGCCGCACCCATACCTACTGGGCCAACCGTAATTGCATGGATTCCTTTTTCTCTTGCTTTTTTAAAAAGTACTTCTCTTAACTCTAAACAAAACACATCTAATCCATCTAAATAAACATCAACACCTTCTAAAAAATCGTCTAAATTGGAATCGTTGATTCCTTGAGGAAAACTTTTTATATCAATTTCAGGATTAATATCTTTTGCGAGATCAATCATTGCATCGAGTTTATTTTTTTTTAAATTTGATACAGTTGCGCCGACCTGACGATTAAAGTTTGCAAGTTCAAATTCATCAAAGTCAGAAATATGAAACTTAGTGATACCTAGGCGGCAAAGTGTTAGCAAATAATTACCTCCAACTCCTCCTAAACCTGCAATTGCTACTTTTGAGTTTTTTAATTTAAGTTGTTCTTGTTCACTAACCCAGCCAATATTTCTTGAAATAGCTTCATTATAATTAAACTCAATTTGGTCCATATGTAAATGTTATCTTATTTAGGAAAGCTGTGGCAATCTAAATTGGCTAGGAGTTCCATTTATATACTTGCGAAAACACTTGTGAAAATGGCTGGAATCTTCAATACCAACGCTTCTCAAAGTATTTTCAATGGTCTTTCCTTGAAACAACAATTCTATAGATGCCTGCTTCATTCTAAGTTGATTTCTATAATCTGATGGAGACAGTCCATAGCATTTTTTAAAAAGTCGAGAGGACATGGTTGTGGAATAATTTAATTCATCTTGCATTTCTGCAATAGTTTTGCTCGATCCAAAGTTTTCATCGATTCTGGATTTTAGCTTTAATGGAACAATATGATCATAATGCTTCCTTTGGATCTCTATGAAATCATTTTGCGACATTATCCAATCAATAATTTTTTGTTGATTTGGTAAGCTTGCTAACAAATCGTCGTATTCAACATCAAAAACAACTATCGGGCCCCGATGCATTAGTTCATGTGGCAATTGACTTATTGCTAATAAATATACCCAATTAGCTTGTCCATGTTTGAGGCCCCATTCAACTATTGAAAAGGGAGGCATAAATATGGCAATACTTCCCTTGAAGTTAATAA
>JAGRAE010000255.1 GCA_020435005.1 Bdellovibrionales bacterium | reverse complement strand
CTTTTGAATGATGAATTTATATCTGAAAAAATATCATCAACTGATGATTACAGTTTAAGTTACCTTGGCTTTATACCTGGTAACCAAGTCCAACTTATTAGTGATAATGATCAAAGCGAAGAACGGGTAAAATGGGTAAATGATCGCATTATGTTTAATGGCGCATCACTAGACTGGTCTAAAGCGTATATGAAAATGCCTACAAAATCTGATATTATAAATTACGAAAAAATCCCAGTTAATAACCGCCCCCATATTGTATTTGCAAAAGACCCTATATTTATGAAGATTCGCGACATGATAGACCAAGCGGAACACTCTATTTTTATAGACATTTTTTTATTTGGTGGAACCATGGGAGGGACGCTGGCCAAATATCTAATTGATGAAACTATAAAAAAGCAACGAAAAAATCCTAAATTTCACACTATATTACTTCACGATTTCGCTACAGACTACAACATGAGACCCGAGATGTTACCCGTATTTTATTATATAAGAGACCGTATAGCTGGAAAAACATTTGTGGCTGGCGAACAAAAAGTGCCTCCCGGTGTTGTTAATTTATTACAGGCCAATATTCAAAGACATACTCCTGGAATTCCTTTTGGCTTGTCCAATTTAATTGAGAAAAATGAAACAACATTTCCTATGATTGAAAAACGCAGCACTTATTATGAATCTAAAATTGACCATTCGAAAGTCATTGTTATTGATGGCAACACTCACCGAGCTCAGGCTTATTTTGGCTCTAAAAATTGGACGGATCACAGTGGAAGCTATTATTACGACAATGCCATATGGGTAAAAGGACCTGTAGCTAATTTAGTTCAATACAGTTACTATGATGACATAGAAGCCGCACTCACTTTAGATACTGAAGAGCGTAAATGGTTTTACTTTAAAGATAAAGGTTTAAGCAATGAACATTATCTCGATAGAAGAGATGAGATTTTAAATAATTTTAAAGTAACTCTAGACAAAGTTCGAACTGCGGGCTCAGAAACAGTACGTATTGCAGAGGCTAATGTCGATGGACGCATCAAAGATACCAGAAATATGTTAATTGATATGATTTTAAAAGCTAAAAGCCACATATATATGGAACAACTTTTCATTTATGATAAGTATATTAATGACGCTCTTATTAAAAAATTGATTCAAAATCCTCTATTGGATGTTCGAATACTCGCTGATCACAATGGAAATTTTGGTATGAACGGTCTTCCCAACACTTTATTTATGAAGGAGCTAAAAAAATATGGTGTTCAATTACGTGCCCGCCGTACACAAACCATTCCCGTAACTTACCCTGATGGAACTCAAGGCAAATACCATCAAGAAAATCATAGAAAAATTATTTCTGTGGACGGCAAAGTTTTACTGGCTGGTTCTTCAAATATGAACCCAGACACTTTTCAAGGAAGCTTTCGTGAATTTGGTGCTCAAATTTTTAGCAATAGTGAAATCACTACTTTTGAAAAACAATTTTTAAGAGATTGGGCTGATGAAGAAAAGACCATGGACCTTGAAATTGAAGGCTTACAATTAGTAATTGGTGGAAAAACTCTTTCCCCAGAGGCCTCTGCTTTGTTGAACAACATCGGCGCGCAGTTATTACGTATTAAGGACGATTTAGAAGAGCGTTACTAAGAAGATGGCTAGACAATATTTCAAAAAACTCATAAATTTGCTTTATGTCTAACAGCTTACTATTTTTAATTATACTTCACGTGATTATTTTTCATATTGATGAATATTATTTTCATCGCAAACGTGTGCTGTGCCGTAAGGAAGTCCTTGGCATGTTTCTCGATGGTGCTCTTTATTTACCCCCTTTAATTATAGCTAGTTTTACTTCACATTCACCTTTTTGGAAGACGACCTTTATTACTTTTTCTATTTTATCATGTATCTCCATCTCAAAAAATGAATGGTTTTATAATAGTGATTTAACACGACCTGAACGTTGGGTGCATTCTTTACTCTACATTCTACACCCCATATTGTTGTACAGTTTTTATCAATCCTGGGTTGATAATTATTTTGTTCAAAACCTAAACTTTTGGATGGTACAAATTATTTATTTAGGATTCGGTGTTAAAACTCTGACTCATCAACTTATTTATTGGAATTACTTAAGAACAGATTGTCTTTAATGATAAAGATTTTCATTTTCGAAAACTTAGCTTTTTAGCCAATGTCTTGCCACATAACTTTATAAATAGTTATATTATATTTTTCTTATAAAAATAATGAGGTGAATTATGACAAGAAGGCATTTACTGAAAAGAATGTTCCAAATGGGAGTGTTAGTTGGCTTTTCACAAACTTTAGTTTCTGTCGCTGCAAAGGCAGCTGAAAAATGTAAGGCTGCGATGTTAATTGATATGTCCGGCAAAAATAAAAACCCAAAAAATGCAGAAGCTGTAACTATCGCTAAAAATCTTGAGTATGTGGAGGATGTTGATAAGGCTATAAAAACTGGCACAGCAAAACCTAAAACAAATGGTGAAAACTGTAGTAATTGTATACAATACAATGTTACAGGTGCAGATTGTGGAAGATGCAATATGATTCCCACTGAAGGCATGAACGTCCATGCAAATGGATGGTGTAAGTACTGGGTGAAAAAGCCTTCTTAGAAAATGTACTTTATACATAGTTTTAGAAAGAACTTTGAAAAAAATAGAGGCCTTTGAGCCTCAATTTTTTTTACTTCTAACAAAATTTCAATTTGATTTTCAAATATGATATAGTGCATAAGATTTTTTATATAAAAAGGAAGTTAACTTATGTTTAGACCGCTGTCTCTTTTACTATCACTTAGTACGATGACTTTATTTTCAATAAAAACCCAGGCTGATGTTGGAATAGACATACAAAAATTAAAACTTCTGCCAGCTGCCGAATATTATGACTGTGCACCACGAACTATTCCCGATGGAACTATAAATTTAATAGAAGGGAACCAACTTCAA
>JAGRAE010000254.1 GCA_020435005.1 Bdellovibrionales bacterium | reverse complement strand
TCGTATCAATTCAAGACAAAAAAGCGGTCATTTTCCCTGAAAAGTTATAGGCGGACAAAATCGCTGAAAAGTTACAAACAGTCAACGTATCCCTTCAGTGTCAAAGAACTAGACAACCCCCTAATGTGTTAGCGTTTTTTAAAGAGTTCAAATCTGAATAACATAGTGTTTTCAAATAGTTAAGAGTGGCACTGGCCTTGCTCTAATTATCGGATATAGGGGTTTTATTTTATGGGATATTTAGGGAAACGAGGGAAGAAATGAAGAAACTTTTATTTATACCACTTGCACTCACAATTGCTGGATCCTGCAGCTTATTTCAATTAGAAAGCAAAAATGAAACAACAGCGTATATAGATTTGGGCAGTAAAAAGGCTTCGCGTAGCACAGAGTTAGGGACGGCACAAAAAGCGAAGAAAAAAATGAAAAAGGAATACGACATTCGATTGATGGATCCTGCAATAAAGCAAAAGTGGGGCCTGGCTTTAACGGACTCAAAAAAAGCATGGGAACGTCATAAAGTCCTAGGCAGTAGAGATATAGTTGTCGCTGTTATTGACACAGGAATTGATGTAGACCATCCAGATCTCAAAGATAATATTTGGAAGAATAAACGCGAATTAAAAGGTAAACCTGGTGTTGATGACGATAATAATGGATTTGTCGATGATTTTTATGGTTGGAATTTTGTCAGCAACAACAATGACCTTGCCGACAACCACGGCCATGGCACTCATATAGCTGGTATTATCGGAGCTGTTGGTGGAAATGGCATTGGCATTAGTGGAGTGGCTCCCAGAGTGAGCCTTATGGCTTTAAAATATTATGACCCGAAAGCCCCTGGCAGAAATAATCTTATGAATACAGTTCAAGCTTTAAAGTATGCTATCGATCAAGGAGTAGATGTTATCAACTACTCTGGTGGAGGGTTAGAGCAAAGCCCGGCAGAAAAAAAACTTATTGAAGAAGCCCATCGTAAAGGTATTTTAGTTGTGGCCGCCGCAGGTAATGAAAAATCAAACTCAGATATTCATGGATATTATCCCGCTGACTATGAATACGATAACATAATTTCTGTTACAGCCTTTGACCAGAGTGAAAACATATTACCCACAAGTAACTATGGCTCAAAAACAGTAGATATAGCTGCGCCAGGAAACAATATCTACAGCACACTCCCCGGCGGAAGTTATGGGTATATGACTGGCACCTCTCAGGCAACAGCTTTTGTCAGTGGAGTTGCTGTTCTATTAAAATCTCGATTTACTGATTTTAATGCCCAAAAAATTGTTAAAAATATTTTGGAAAATGGAACTTTTGACTCTAAGTTAGCCGGAAAAACTCGTTTTAAAAAGAGGCTCAATACTTGGGCGGCTATTGCTGGACAAGATCGAGGCGTTGCTCGTACGGGAATTGTCGCCGAAAATACTTCTAATATGAACACACGCCTATTTACCAATGATGAAAAGTATCATGAGAGTTTGGAATTCCAAGACATTACTCAAATAAAACCCAGCAATGGCTTATTAGATTTAAGCAAAGCACTCAACAAACAGTTTTTACCGCAAATCGCTCCAATTGATAATAAATTATAAACCCTAACAACCCCTAGTGTTACCCACTGGCCTACTTCCCAGGCCGTGGGTTTTTTTACTTAAAAATTAGGCGGATGGCTGTAGTTACAAAAAGGAAGGCAGCTCCAATACCCATTAAATTGCGAAGCTCGGGCATCATGTAGCCCATAAACATGACTATAGCGCTCATTAACATAATCAAGGAGGTGAAAGGTACACGAAACCTCTTCCTTTCAATCTTTAATTCGCGCTCAATAGGTGCACTGGCTAGGGCAATAATTCTATTTTTATAATTCAAAGCTGTACTTTCATTGGGCTGGGCTTCTAATATTTTTGAGTAACGACTGGAGGCAAACTCAAGTTGGTTTGCTTTTCTGCATTGTCTAATAAATTCATCGTGCAAATCTTCATCTTCATAGTGGTGAGTTACCATTTGCCATATTTCTTTTAATTTTTGAGGAGCTTTTGCAGCAATGGGATCATCTCGATGCAACTTAAACTTAGAAAAAACGACTCCACAGTTGGAACACTCTACGGCTTCTTTCTTGTTTAATGCTCCGCACTTAACGCATCGAATCTCATCTTTTGCGGGACTCTCAATTTTTTGCTGCTTTGCAATATTTGCTTGGGGCACCTGATTCTTTTCCTCAGTTAAATTAACTTCAGAGTCTTTTTGCGTTATTGGCAGAGGAGGTGATTCCATAGAATCTAGTTCTAGCGGGTCTTTCAAGCTTTCTTCCCAACTATCAGCAAAGCCAATGACCTCATCCATACCCAAACACTCGGGGTAACTTAAGCTAAAGCCTTCATGGCATTGATTACACTTAAACTTAGGCTTTTTTGTTTGAATGCTATGTGCATGCACATTATATAACTTAAAACACTGCGGACAACGAACCTTAAGCACTTCTTGGTTGATGATGTTTTTTTCCAACTGGCTCCCCTCATCTACAAATGTTAAAAAATAAATATGAAGCTATTAAAAATATTAAAACATTTTTTCAAAGAATATCAATTACCAATTTTATCCGGAGTTTTAATTGGTACGAGCTACATCCCCTTTCCTCCTTGGGCCTCACTATTTGGTTTAGTACCACTTTGGCTGTTCTGGTTACAAAATCCCACAAGAAAAAAAATTATTATTAGTGGATGGATTAGCCAGTTTATTTTAACAGCCATAGGTTTTAGTTGGATTGCTTACAACATTCATGAGTTTGGTGCGATGCCATGGGCTGTCTCTATTTTGGGTATGATAATTTTTTGCTCATTCGCTAATTACTACATCCCATTTGCCGGTTGGGTATGGTTTGAACTAACCAGAAAAAATAAAAAATACATTTTTTCCAGTATTCTTTTACTTGGGCTCCTCACCGCTTTGTTTGAAACCTATTTTCAAACTATTTTTAAATGGAATTTTGCTTACACTTGGATGTGGTCGCGAATTCCGTTATACCAGTGGTCTGAGTTTATCGGTTTCCAAGGACTTAGTTCTTTTATAATATTGTGTAATGCTTTTCTACTC
>JAGRAE010000253.1 GCA_020435005.1 Bdellovibrionales bacterium | reverse complement strand
AGATAAATAGGGGGTCTTCGGCATCCATTTCAACACAAGGAAAATCACCCGTCGTGCTGTCACACATTTCGTGGTACCAAAAATCTCTTCCCGTTTGCCAATCTACTTTTTCACCTGTTCGTTTAACCACAAACATTTTTTTTAAATTGGGACAGTTTTTAGCGGCAAGGTCTGCATTTTTCTTTAATGGTATTTTTTTGCTTCCTCTTAAGCCTTCGTCAGCAGTTATTAAAAATTCGCTTTCACAATCATTAATACGATCGGCTAAAGAATCTGGTGAGAATCCAGCAAAAACTACGGAATGAATGGCTCCTATCCTGGCACAGGCTAGTACTGAATAAATGGCCTCCGGAATCATTGGTAAATAAATAGTAACGCGATCCCCTTTTTTAACTCCCTGTTCGCTCAGGGCTTTAGCCCATGTTTGCACCCTTTTGTGGAGATCTGAGTAAGTGATGGTGAGGTTTTTTTCTGATGGATTATCTGGCTCCCAATAAAAGGCTACCCTTTCCGCATTCTCAGGTAAATGTCTATCAACGCAATTGTAGCAGGCGTTAAGTTTTCCTCCTGAAAACCATTTGATATCTATGGGTTTGTTAAAAGAAGTATTTTTAACTTCTACCCACTCTTTAAACCAATGCAGACGACGCGCTTGCTCAGCCCAAAATTTTTCCGGTTCATCAATACTTTGTCTATAGAGTTCAAGGTATTTTTCACTATTTACATAGGCTTTCTGTTGCCAATACTCTGTTACCTTAAATTTTTCATGATGATGGCTCAAAACAAGACCTCCTGTTTTTTAAATTCCTCTTAAAGTCCTAATAAAAAACTTATGCTGACGATAAGTATGAAATCAACTATAATAAATGTCTATGAAATCTCTGTTACGCAGAAAGACTTTACGAGAAATTGATTTATTAGAAAAGGTTATATCAACATTTGATGGTTTAGCCCGAGTGGAAATCGTCGAAGAAATAGAATTCGAAGGAAGAGTTTTTCCTATCCATGTTATTGAATTTGGCTCTGAGAATCCTGAACATCCTGTAGTTGGTTACTTTGGTGGTGTACATGGTTTAGAAAAGATTGGTAGCGAAGTTATAATTGCTTATTTAGAAAGCATTTCTACACTTATAAAGTGGGATGAATCTTTTAAGAAAAGGTTAAAACATTCACGCATGCTTTTTATGCCTATTGTTAACCCCGTTGGCATTTGGTTAAGACGGCGCTCAAATGCTCAAGGGGTTGATCTAATGCGGAATTCACCCTCAGAGGGGCAAGGTAAAAAAACCTTTTATTCTGGACATCGATTGTCTAATAAATTGCCTTGGTATCGCGGAGAAGCTGGTGAGCAAATGGAATTGGAAGCAAAAGCTTTATGTAAAGTGGTAAGAGAAAGATTGTTTCCTGCAAAAATGAGTATGGCCGTAGATATTCACTCTGGATTTGGGGCCAAAGATCGTTTTTGGTTTCCCTACGCAAGAGGACAAGAAATTTTTCCTCATATTAGTGAAGTCATGTCGCTTGTAGATCTGTTTAATAAGTCTTATCCTCATCATTTTTATACAATTGAACCAACAAGTTCTCAATACTGTATCGATGGCGATTTATGGGATTATTTAGTGGATGAGTTTTTTGCCATTCACCCTAATATCAAAGCCAACGAAAAAATGTTTCTTCCTTGGACATTAGAAATGGGGTCGTGGATATGGTTAAAAAAGAATCCTTTACAAATTCTCAATAAGCTAGGTTTTTATCATCCTTTAATTCCTCATCGTTACCAAAGAATACTGCGTCGACATTTAACATTATTTGATTTTTTGCACCGGTCAGTGCTGTTCCCCAGTCCCTGGGTTGACATTAACAACACGGAGTCAAAAAAGTTTCAATTATTAGCTAAGGAAAAATGGTATGCCTAAGCAACGCAGTTGGATTTTGTTAAGAGGATTGGGTCGTGAAACGGGTCATTGGCACAATTTTCCTGAGGTCTTACAAAAAACTTTTCCTCAAGATGAAATACGTTTATTAGATTTGCCAGGTGCTGGAGCTTACAGAAAGGCAAAAGTACCAATGAGCATTTCGGGAATGGTTCAGTTTTTGAGAGGTGAATTAGAAAAAAATCCAACAAAATACCCAATACATCTTGTTTCCGTTTCTCTCGGCGGGATGATAGCGCTTGAATGGATGCGTCAGTATCCTATGAATGTTCATGCGGGTGTATTAATTAATACCAGTTTAAGTAATTTATCGCCATTTTATAAAAGACTCCGCTGGGAATCTTACCCTCAATTTTTTAGTTCCATCGTAAAAACTGATGAAGAACAAAGAGAAAAGTCTTTGTTGAAAATTTTAAGTAATCGCCATGATCAATATGATCTTATAGCTAAAGAATGGGGTGAGATATATAAACAGCGACCCGTTTCCGGAAAAAGCGTTTTGCAACAATTGATAGCGGCTTCTCATTTTAAAATTACTGAAGCCGTAAAAGTGCCGACTCTTTTAATTGTTGGTCTTGGAGATAAATTAGTGAATCCAGAATGCTCAGAGAAAATTCATAGAGAATTTAATTACCCTATAGTTAAACATCCTTGGGGTGGTCATGACTTAACTGTAGATGATGGCCTATGGGTAGCTAGTGAAATAAAGAAATGGCTCGATGCCTTATAAATAATACAATTTCAGCAAATAGTGCCAATTTGGTGCTTTTTTTGTCCACAACACTTTGAATTCATTTTATGATTCCAAAACACCTGTGACTTTTATAAAACAGGTTTATGGAGATTGGCGTGAAGAGAGGCTTTTATAAAACTATTGTTTTGTTTTTTTTAACAAACCCAACACTAGTTTTTGCCCAGAATTTATCGAATAGAATTGAAAATATGAGTCTGCGCATGAGCCAGGCAATATCTTCATTTTTTAAAGACCATCCACAAAGCTTATCTTTAGATTTTGAACAAAACTATTTTGTCGCCCCAAAACCCGAAGGAGATGATTTTTTTGAAAATAGAAAATTTAATCTCTATGGCTTGAGTTACAAAGGGCAAACTCAACAAAAAACTTTAAAAGCAAATTTCAAATATTTCTACAGCGAAGTGGAAG
>JAGRAE010000252.1 GCA_020435005.1 Bdellovibrionales bacterium | reverse complement strand
CAATAGTTGGACTTAACTTATCAACTGTCCCACTTCCATCTATTGGGCGTTTGAAAAGTTCAAATTTGCCTTCGGTATTGAAGTCGGTGGTAAAGACGACATAGTTGTTGTTGGGGGTAATTTTAAAGGATTCAACTTGGCGATTATTTGGCATTGTGGCCTGGGAGAGTTTATTGTTGTTGGAACCATCAATATCGACGGAGTAAAGATCAAAACGTCCTGCTGTTTCATCTTCTGATATGTATACCACTTTAGAACCATTAGAAGTAAATTCATAATCCCTTACTCCATCTTGATATGAGACTGAAGAAGGTCTTGCACTTAAATTAGTTAGCGATCCTCCGGTAATAGCATTTATAACAAGATAATCTTGAGAGTTCATCCCACTATATTCTGTAAAAGCAACATGGCTACTTAAAGGAGAAATTTCAAAATCAAAAACATTTTGAGTGTTTCTTGAAATTAAATACTCACCTACACCAGAGACATGATTGGAGTGAATTTTAATAATATTGTCGTCTTCAGCTTTTTGCGATACGACATAGTTGGAGTCAGGTGTGAATTTAAGATTAGATACAAAGTAGCCAGCTTTGGGCAAAATGTTGTTGAGTCTTTTTTTATTATTGTGATTCGAATCAATAATATAAAGATTGCCGTAACTAGTGTCGTCCTCATCAGAGACATAGGCCAAATAATTGGAGTTAGGGGAAAAAATAAAATTCTTAACTTCCTGCCCAGAAGTGATATTTGCATTGACCTTGGCCATTCCTGTACCATCAGTATTACCTAGATAGAGTTCTTGACGGCTAGATGTAGTATCTTTTGCAATAAGCGCAATATGTTGACCATTAGGTGATATTTCAAAAGAGCTTATCTGACCAAAAAGAGTTGGATTTGTTAAGTTAACAAAATCACCTGAATTAATATTTCCAATGTATATGCCACCAGAAGAGTTACAATTAAAAGCAAAGATATTGGTATTGAAGTTAAACTTTAAATTATAAATATTAATGCATCCCGAAAGCTTATTCACTTTATCCAACAAAGTTTTCACTTCACTTCCGTCAGTCTTTATCATGTAAATCCCGGCATCAACACCAGTTTGGGAATAGATTTGCCACTGTGAATCGTCACTAAAGCCTCGATAGTAATAAGGTGAAGGGCTAGAAGGAAGAAGATTCTTAGGATTAAGTATTACAGTACCACTATCGATGGGAGTGAGAAATTCTTGTTCACCATTGTACTTAATGGATAAACTCTTGTCTGGGCTCACAATTATATAGCTTGGAACTTGGGTACGATAACCAATAGGATTCGACGGCATTTTTTCTCCGTCGTTATCAACAATATATATTTTAAGTTGGTCTATGCCTTTTACTTTTCCAGATACTGGAGGATTTAATGATATGTTTAATTCATTGAGTCCATCTGCTACAGAATCGTCCGAAACTTGTAATTCCACAATATGAGAACTGACACCCTGGGGAATACTTACATTCAAATTTGACTGAACTTGTGAAGAATAACTACCTTGAACAATGATTGGAAGTGTAAAAGCATGTGCTGTAGGTTCCTCAAATTCAATAGTAAAATTATACACCAATCGACCTTCATCATACCAAATTTCTGATTTTGAAAATGACATATTGGGTATTTCTATTGAAGTTTCGGGATTTGGTGGGGAACTTCTTCCCCCGTCAATAGATCCTCGCAATTTGTTATCATTTAGCTTACAAGAAGTTGAAATAAATAGTATTGAGCCTATTAAAATTAAACACAGCAAACGTTTGCGCATGATATTTTATCGGAAATTTTTGAAGCAAACTTAAAACTAAAGCCTAGTTTTTGAAGGATTTGGAAAGTGCGTACCAATTTGCCTCCAGCTATGGAGATGTGCCTGTCCCAAATTGACACAAAAATCTGCAGAGAAAATACTAACTGTCTCTAAATTTATTCCTTGAACCCGACTGTCCGTGATAGTTTTTTATAACTCTCACTGGATACATCAAAATTAGATAAAGCAATAATTACTTTATAATAGAGCCGTTATTAACAAATAAAAAAAGCCGATCATTGCTGACCGGCTAGAAAAAGGGGGATGGGGGTGTGGGTCTAATATTATTTCTTGGCGTTTTGCTGTGGAGATTTCCAACGAATCTCTGAATTTAGAAATTCAATCACTTCAGCTTCTTCTGGTGTTGTTTCATGTTGAACTTGCAGCTCCTCTTGAAAGTTGTTTAATAACTCATTCTGCTCAGCACGAGCATCTTTAATGCTCAATGTGAAATCATGAGTTGAAACACCTTTTTTTGATTCCATAGCCAAGCTGCTACCGGAAGCAAGTATTAAAATTAAACTAAATTAATGTTATTTTTTTCATATCATTCACCAATTGACTTTATATAGAGCAAGCCTTGGGCCGAACTGGCACGGATTTAATTTAGTAATTTCAGTAAGTTAAAAATTAAAATTGTTGCGATAAAGTTGCGGTGACAAGAATTGTTAGACAGTGCTCTAAGCTACGGTCTTTTTTCTGGCTTTTTATCTGAGTATAATGACATTCAGTTAAGGAATTTTTAAGTGTTTTACTTTAAATTTTTTGCCCGGGCAGAATGGCCTTCGGTTAAGAAGAACTATACATTTAGATGTTTATTTTCAGAGGCAAATAACTAATTCCAGCAGTTAGGATAAGTTATGTTGAGTTTTATTAACTGCTCCCGTTAATTGCGGATATATCCTGCTATTGCGCTCTCTAAGTACCTTTTTTTACTTTTTAATTTGATGATTCGAGCGTTACTTCTCAAAAATTTGTTTTGAGAAGTACACAACGAGCACAAAATCTACTTAACATGCAGATTTTTAGCGAGGCGTGAGAGTTCCCAATCCGCAATTAACGGGAGCAGTTAGTGAGATTTAAATAGTTGGCATATGATTTTCAATAGCCGAATATCATTCTGCCCGGGCAGAATGATATTCGATTAAGAAGAACTATACATTTAGATGTTTATTTTCAGAGGCAAACAACTAATTCCAGCGGTTAGGATAAGTTATGTTAGCCTTTACATCCTGCTAGGGCCTTTCTCAATGCCGTCGTGGCATTGAGAGTTACTTATTGTTTTGCTGTCTATCT
>JAGRAE010000251.1 GCA_020435005.1 Bdellovibrionales bacterium | reverse complement strand
TAAATCCATTTTTACAAGAAATCAGTAAAATAGAAAATTTACCGCTTGTTGCAGCTAATGACATTCACTATACAGAGCCTTCTGATCAAATAGCACAAGAAGTCCTAATTTGTATCGGTAGTAACAAAACTCTTCATGATGAATCGCGTTTTCGTCTGGGCAGTGATCAGTTTTATTTTAAAAGTTCTGAGCAAATGCGTAGTTTATTTAGTGATGTTACACAAGCTTGCGATCAAACCTTAGAAATTGCAGATAGGTGTAATGTTCACTTTAAATTAAAAGATGATCAAGGAAATCCTATTTACCATTTGCCAACTTATCCGACTCAAGGGGGAGTAAGTTTAACTCAGGAAATGAAGCGTCTCTCCTTTGAGGGCTTAAAAGAAAGATTTGCTGAAGCAGAATCTCGTGGCGAAAAAGTTTCTTCTGAAAAAATTCCTGAATATGAAGCTCGTTTAGATTACGAGTTAAAAGTTATCGATCAGATGGGTTTTAATGGTTACTTTCTGATCGTACAAGATTTTATAAATTGGGCGAAACAACATGACATTCCTGTGGGACCAGGTCGTGGTTCGGGAGCAGGTTCTCTCGTAGCGTATTGTCTTAATATCACAGACTTAGACCCCATGCCTTACAACCTAATCTTTGAAAGATTTTTGAATCCTGAACGCGTGAGCATGCCTGATTTTGATATTGATTTTTGCCAGGAAAAACGTGGTGACGTCATTGATTATGTTACGAATAAGTATGGTGAAGAATCTGTTTCTCAAATCATAACCTATGGAAAGTTACAGTGTCGTGCGGCCATTCGCGATGTCGGTCGAGTTATGGGTATGACTTATGGAGAAGTGGATGTAGTAGCTAAACTGGTACCCGATAAGTTGGGTATAACAATACAAGAAGCCATAGATACCGAACCTCGATTAAGAGAATTAATGGAAGCTGATCCAAAAGTTCAAACTTTAATGGATTTAGCCTTAAAAATAGAAGGTTTGGTTCGCCATGCGGGAATACATGCCGCAGGTGTCATAATAGCTGATGGTCAAATTGTGAGCCACGCCCCTCTTTATAGAGGTGCTGAAGATGAAAATGTCGTTCAATACGACATGAAGCACGCTGAAAAAATTGGTTTGATAAAATTTGACTTTTTGGGTTTAAAAACTTTGACCCATTTACACGAGGCTTTGCGCTTAATTAAATTAAATCGTGGCAAAGAAGTTACCTTAAAAGATATTTCTTTAAAGGATGAAGGCATCTATGAAATTATGTGTGCTGGGGATACGGCTGGTATTTTTCAGTTTGAAGGAGAAGGAATTACGGATCTGATTCGTAAAGCACAACCGGATTGCTTTGAAGATATAGTCGCTATTAATGCTCTTTATAGACCTGGTCCTATGGATATGATTCCTGATTATTTGGGACGAAAAAAAGGCGAGAAAAAAGTAGAGTATTTATTCCCAGAATTAGAGGCTATCACTAAAGAAACCTATGGAATTATTGTTTACCAAGAGCAGGTGCAGTTAATTGCTGCTAAAATTGCTAATTATTCCTTGGGGGAAGCGGATATGCTTCGTCGGGCTATGGGTAAAAAAATTCCCGAAGTTATGGCCAAGCAAAAGGATCGCTTTTTAAAGGGAGCTAAAGAAAATCAATTTGATCAAGCAAAGGCGGAACAGCTTTTTGATAGTATGGCTGAATTTGCAAAGTATGGCTTTAATAAATCACATGCCGCTGCCTATTGTGTGGTGGCTGCGTACACAGCTTACTTAAAAAATTATTATCCTGTTGAGTTTTTTGCAGCCCTGCTTTCTACAGAAATGAATGATACAGATAAGGTGGTTAAGTATGTTAAAGATGCTCAGGCTCACAATATTCAAGTGGAATCACCTAATATAAATAAATCAGATTATAAATTCTCTGTTAGTGAAAATAAAATCTTCTTTTCATTAGGGGCCATTAAAGGTGTAGGTAAAGCGGCAGTTGAAGCTATTTTAGAAGCGAGAGGAAGGCAACCGAATAAAGAGTTTGAAAGTTTAGAACAATTTTTTGAAGCTGTTGATTTGCGTCGAGTTAATAAAAAAACGATAGAGTGTCTTATAAAATCAGGAGCTTTTGATGGTTTTGGTAACCATCGTGCTGAGTTGATGGCGGGGTTTCCTCGGTTTATTGAGCGAGCGGATCAAGCAAAAAAAGATAATGAAGTCGGACAAGTGAGTTTATTTGCTTTGAACGATGAAGTGCAAGAACAGGAAAAGGTAAAGCTTGAAAAAGTAGCGCAATGGCGAAAAGCTGAGCGTTTAGCTTATGAAAAGGCCGTGTTAGGTTTTTACTTAAGTGATCATCCATTGAAGGGAATTGATGAGCTGGCAAAACCATGGGTTAGCCATAAAGTGGATCAGTTAGATGAGGTTGAAAATAAGTCACCTGTACAAGTATTAGGTATGATCACTAGTTTGAGGGAAATCATCACTAAGAAGGGGACAAGAATGGCTTTTGCACAAATTGAAGATCTGTCCGGAGCAATGGAACTTGTGGTTTTTCCGAATACCTATACTGAAGCAGAAATGATGTTAAAATCAGAAGGGGCTTTGCTAGTAAAAGCAGTTTATGAAAAAGGTGAGGGCGAGGGTAAGTTGATCGCCGAAGAAGTGAAGAAATTAGAAAATGAGTTTTTGAAAACTAAAAAAATACAATTGTGTTTTAAATCTGGAATGCAAGAAAAAATGTCGTTAGTTAAGGAGTTGCTAGATAAGCATCCTGGTAGTACGCAGCTTCATTTTCAGTTGTGTTTAGAAGATATAGGTAAAAATGTTGATGTGAGTTTGGTTGAGCCAAAAGGTGTAGCCACGACGACGGATTTACTAGAAAGCCTCTATCAGTGTATGGGCGATACGCAATCGATTCGGTTGAATTAAGGTAACTACTCGTAGTTTACGTCAGATTCAAGATTTGAAAACGGTACCCGACTGAGCCATAGTGTTCCTACGCCGCAGGGATGAAACCCCTTTCAAGATCTTGAAGATGGAGTGAAAGGCGAGTAGTTAGACCAGAGGCTGAGTAATTACAAATTAAGAACTGCTCCCGTTAATTGCGGATTGGAATTCTCACGCCTCGTTAAAACCCGTCATATAAAGTAGATTTTGTG
>JAGRAE010000250.1 GCA_020435005.1 Bdellovibrionales bacterium | reverse complement strand
TATTTGGCGGAAGAACGCATCCGAATCGTTAGATTTTGATCAGTGCCATATAATTTTTATTATGTCAAATAGGAGTTTATGCCTTTCCTCTAATTCAGTTGGACCAAATTCATTTATTGGTCGAAAAGACAACTTATATTTATCAATCATACTAGTGAAATCTAGTTTCGATTTATATGTATCTTCTCTTAGTGTTTCGTTCCAATACAAGGTATTTGCATATGATTTTAGTTTATATTTATAACTCTCGTTATTGCTGGATATATTATCTTTACCTTTTAACAAAAGAAGACCACCAAGGCGATTTCTTTCGCGCTCAAATAGATCTTCATCATCGTTAAAAAGTTTTTTATTTTTTTCATTTTGGGCTAGGATATGTTCTATATGAAAACCATTAACTGACCCTGTGTTAGAGACTAAATCATATAATGAGTATTTCATATTTAGTTTTGTATTTTTTGCGATGAATTCTTCAATTCTAGCGAAGAAATATCGCTTGAATCTTTTGCTAAGTTCAATGCCTGTGTCCTTAAATATTCCATAAGAATAAACCTCTGTCGTCTGCACTCCACGCGCATCAGAAAGCAACGTTAATAGATGTTTATCAAACACTTCCTTTATCTTATCAACTGATTTACCCCTTATTTCAGAATTAATCTTATAAATTGCTACATTAAAATCGTTGCTGTCATAACTACGCTGTAACTGAAGCAATGAAAATAACCTATCAACATTATATGAGATTAACTTAATCTTTTCCATTTCATGAGGATCATCAAAATTACATGCTGATAGTATTAAAAGAAACTGACTGTCCATTTCATTGAGACGATTATAATAAATGTAAACAAACTCATCACTTTTATTTTTTGAATATTCGTAGATTTTGTTATATAGGTTTGAAAAGTATTTAAATTGATTTTGTAAAAAACTTTTTACTTCTTTCTGATTGTGTAGTAATTTCAATTTTTTATTAATTTCAGGCGTAAATATTACTCTGTGATAATCACGGTCATAATTACGGGCTTCGCCAATAGTATTGGCAAACTGGGAGCGTAAATAATAAATAAAGAAATTGTCAATTTCATCCTCTTTGTGTGTATTAATCTTAGCAACTTGCTCTTCCCAAAGCTCGTTTAATTTTAGAAAATTAAGTTCTTCCTTGTTAATCTCGCCAAGTAATTTCCCTTTGAGTATTTCATAGGGCTTTAACCGTATGCCGCGGTCGTTTATAACTTCGAAAACCATAGGCACATCAGTCTGTTCTACATTTAGGTTTATGAGCACCAACCTTTTTAAAAAGTAGAACACAAAACTTTCATAAATATGTTTCTCATATAGCTTTTGATCAAGATATAATGAAATTGCTTTGTAGTTTCCAACCATATTAACCGCTGTTATACCAGTTGATATATCAATATTTTCCAAATTAGCATCACTTTTGAAAAGAGAATCCATGGCAGGTTTATGTGGCTCATGATTCATCCAAAACTCTTTCTTGTATCCAGATTGCCCGACAATTTTTGTCGAAATCCAGTCTTTCAACTCTGAGTTAAATAAAGATGCAAGGTGCCGTAATTTAATTAAAATTAATGTTAGAGTGGTTAATCGCTGTTGTCCATCAACTATAAATCGTTTTCCTTCGATAATATTAGTCACATAAGTGTTTAAATAATACCAAGAATATTTTTCAATGAGCTTTTCAAGTTCTATATCATTCTTTTCGTATTTGGAATATTCAATATTAAATTTGTAGAAAATGTCATCAAGAAGACGTTTAACCGGTATATCATCCCACTTATATTGTCTTTGATAGAAATCAATATAATAAGTAGTATTTGCAAACACCTGATCAAGGTTTTGTTTATCTGGTGACACATCCATTGTATTATCCTTTTAAATACATAACGATTGGTGCTAGTTTATTACTGGTAAGTAAAATCAATCGGTTACAGCTTTTTGGTTGCTGGTACCAAAAGATGCGCCTCCAGTAAAATCAAATACTTACTTAATTAAACTAGCACCATTGGTTACATAATTCATAATTAGGTAGTGAGCAATATTTATAGTTTCGCGCCATGAGCGTTTAAAACAGCTAGATTAATTTTCGAGCAGATACCAAGCTCCGGTGCAAGCCTAGTTAGGTAGGTTTCGCCTCGCTAACCTGTCCTATACACTTACTTAAGTGGTTCAATCTGGTTGAATGTTCCGCAATATGGGCATTTGTTTCCTGGTGTCTTTGGATAATTCCCTTTACCATCCATTGCACATCGCTGGCAGAACACTTGCCCACATTTCTTGCACCGCTTCATAACAAAACTACTGTTGCATATCGGACATTGTGCCATATCATTCTCCTGATATTTCGATACCAGATTATTTTTAGATTTACATGTGATGGCTTCATGTACAACTAACTATCCACATGACCGAGCCGTATAGCTCTATAGTAGTGGAGCTATACAGCAAAACGCGACACGCCAAGCGGTCGTGGCAGACTTCTTTTGCGGGGATCAGTGTCCGTTTGTTCAATGGACTTTTTGTCACGAAAGGTCCCGAGTTTGTCCGACCGCCCCGCGCAAGTCCTTGACGCGCGGGCGTTCCGAAAAGTGTAACAATAGACATAATAGGGGGTGACCGCAAGCATCGACTGCCGTGGGAGGTGGACGATAGGTGGACTAGGTTGACAAGTCTCCATGAATAATATACTTACCATCATACCGGAATGATGGAATAAAATTTAAACCATGAAAACCGTCGCCCTGATCAGCCAAAAGGGTGGTACCGGAAAAAGCACCCTCGCCACGCACCTCGCCGTTTGCGCCGAGCGCCATCGCCAAAGTGTCGCCCTCTTCGATATCGACCCACAAGCATCCGCCCACAAATGGAGCCAGCGCCGCCGCGCCGGAACGCCCCCGGTGGTCAAAGCCGCGCCCGCGCAACTCCCGACCCTGATCCAGCAGGCCCGAGCGCAACACGCCGATTTGATCCTCATCGACACCGCCGGCCGTTCGGACGTGGCGGCCCGCCACGCCCTGCACATCGCCGATTTCGTTCTAGTCCCCTGCCGTCCCTCCGCCGCCGACCTGGACGCCATCGAAGATACCCTCCGCCTGATTCAACTCAGCGAAGGCAAACGCGCCGCCGTCG
>JAGRAE010000024.1 GCA_020435005.1 Bdellovibrionales bacterium | reverse complement strand
GTTTTTTGCAAAGACTCTTCAAAATTAACAGGGGGTTTCCAACCCAGTTCAGCCAACTTAGTACCATCTAAGGAATACCTTAAGTCGTGACCAGGACGACTAGAATGAAAATCAACCATGTCATAATTTAAAGGCTTCCCAATAACTTCAGCTATCATTTTTGCTAGAGTTAAATTATCTACTTCTCGTTCTCCAACAATATTAAACTTTTCGCGCTTCCAAGGTCCTTTTTTTAATATAAACATTAGTGCATCAGCCATATTTCGACAATGGATATAGTGGCGAGTACCGGCCTTTGTTTTTGAAGGGTCTGCATGAATAGTGATAGTTTTACCTTCATTAACCGCATTCATCACTAAAGGTATGAATTTCTCAGGATGTTGTCTCTCACCAAATAGATTCATGGTATGAGTAATTATTACTGGTAAACCATAGGTATTTGCATAAGCTAAAGCCAACTCTTCACCACCCGCTTTAGTTGCTGAGTAAGGATTTGTACAATTGTAACGATCCCATTCTTTATAAAATACACCTTCTGGAGCTGGACCAAACACTTCATCAGTAGAAAAATACACAAAATTTTCTAAACTATCTAGCTTTCTTGCTAACTCTAATGCTCCATATGTTCCAACCACATTCGCTTGGACAAATTTTCCAGGATCTACTATGCTATTATCAACATGTGTTTCAGCAGCCATGTGTATTAGATAATGTATTTGTCCTAACTCCCTCAATAAACCTTCACTAGCAATTTGAGAAATATCAGCAGATAAGGTCATAACTCTTTTATCATTATAAGCTTTAATATCTCTCAATCTATCAAAGCCAAGTGATGCATAATTTAATTTATCTAAAACAAAAATTTCCCAATCCGTGTTAACTAATAGATGTTCTACTAAATGATGACCAGCAAACCCAGCTCCCCCGGTGATTAAAATTCTTTTTTTCATTTTCTCTCCCTCATTTATTAATTCATAAATTTATCGTCTATATCTTTTTAAATTTTTGGATGATTTTTGACTAATTATTGATGACTAAGATAATTTTAATTTTAAAATCACAAAAGTATAAAATTTCCGACTTGAGCCCTTATCTTTTCAAGAAATAATAGTTTTAAAGGGAGTTTAAAATGAGAAAAATTTCTATTCCACAAATACTATTTTTTTTTAGTCAATTTAGTTTTATTTTATTAACTAGTACATTTTTTGCAAATTACATCACACATTTAACAAATTTTGCAAATTTACAACCTTTGTTAGGTTTATTTTTATTATTGTTGTTTTACCAGTTCTTTGGTCTTGTTTTTTATAGACTCAATTTACTTTGGCACCCCATTCCCATCGGAGAAATCCCTCCTCATTCAAAAGCGGAGCACAGTTATCATTTACATTTATTATATCACATTTTGTTTTTTCATCCCATAATGAGAAGTCACATATTACCTGTCCCAATCATGAAGCTCTACTATATTTGTTTAGGAGTTAAAATAGGTGCAAACTCGTTTAGTTCTGGAGTCATTTTTGATAGCCTTTTTGTTAAAATTGGCCATAACACTTTAATTGGTCATCAAGCCGCTTTAATACCTCATGCTATTGAAGGTGAGTTTTTAGCACATTACCCAATTACTCTAGGAGATCATGTAACTATAGGAACAGGGGCAAAAATTTTGGGTGGTGTTATTATAGATGACTACGCCATTGTTTCAGCAAACGCTGTCGTCATAAAAGGGACACATATACAAAAAGGAGAAATTTGGGGAGGAGTTCCTGCAAAATTGATTTCAAAGAGACAAGATTTAGGTCCAGATTTAAGTTCAATTGCGAGGAATGCCATTTAACTACTTACGCAATACATAATTTAGATGATTTTTGAATATTTATCACAAAAGAAGAAGAAATTTACATTTCCGGAAGTTAAGCTGTTTACATGTTAGAACGACAGATCAAAACTAAAAATTATAATATACAGCTATTTGAAATTTCCAAAAGCGTTTTGTATGCTGGTTTCGTCTTAGAGCAAGATAAATATCTTCACCAGTTCAATGTCTTTGATAACAAACATAGAATTATAACTATAAAACAGTCTCAAAATTCTTTTTGGGTTTGTAACAACAATCAATACAGAATGTTAGAAGCTAATTGCGCCATATACCTACCACCATACTCTATTGTTCCATGGGTTTTGGCTAAAGGACTTTCCCAAATCGATAGCTTTGGCCTTAAGGAAGAGATAAACAACTTCACATGTCATTTTCCGTTTGTGTTTAGTTTAGATAATTTCAAAATTCCTAAATCTGCTAAAGATTTTAATAATATTTTAAGTAAGTCCCAAAGAAGTTTTTATATTGGCTATAACTTTGATCCTAGTGTCCTAGCAATGAAAACTAAAAATTGGATCAATGAAAATTTTAGAAAAAGCTGTTCTCTCACTGATTTTTCTGAGCAAAACTCAGTTCCCAGAGAAACGATGAGCCGTGCCTTTAAACAATCTTATGGTTTATCACCAAAAGATTATAGAAAACTACTAAGAATGGATGCCTCTATGAGCGAACTCATTTTTGAAAAAAATAATGTGACTCATGCTGCATTTAATTCAGGATATGAAAATTTAGGAAACTATTATCGTCAATTTAAATTGGCCTATAATACAACACCAAAAAAGTTTGATTTAAACAGTCTTACCCCTAATAAATACGAGAGTACAATATGAAAGTTATTAGGTTTCATGAAATCTTGAGTTTTTTCTTTCTTGTCAGCATTGCCATTTTAAGTTCCTTTTTTACACTTAAATTATTGGAATCTTACTTTAGTGTAACTACAAAACTTGATTTTATTAACGTTAGCATTTTTATTTTTACATTCATGACTTATACCTTTGCAATTTATAATTTTATTTTGTGGAGGCTTCCACTTCCAACTGGTTTAATTCCTAATCAAAAACGATTGAATTGGATTTATCATTTACATACACTTTATTTTTTATTATTTTTTCAGCCTTTAATAATTAGCAATATTTGTCCCGTACCTTTTAGAAGAAAATTCTATCAATTACTAGGAGCAAAGCTCGGTTTTAATAGCTATCCTGCAGGTATTATTTTAGATCCTCAGTTTGTTGAAATTGGTGATTATTGTATCATTGGGTTTAATTCACTCATTTGTCCTCATATTTTAACTGTAGGCAACATAGCGCATGAAAAAGTTAATATTGGAAATAATGTGACTATTTCAGTGGGAGTTACCATTTATGGAGGAACAACCATTGAGAATGGGGCTAAAGTCCTGCCTCACGCGGTTGTTAACCCCCACACTTATATTAAAGCTGGTGAAGTTTGGGGTGGAATCCCCGCAAGAAAAATAAAGGAATCTTCAGAAGTTATTGCATCCTAAAAATTTTGCTCAAAACCCCTAGTGGAACAATATTTTGTCTATTACTATATTTGCAGAGGATGGGTAATGGATAAAGTTGTATTTCATTCGACAAACTATATTTCTGAAATTAATAAAGTTTCAAAAAACCTCTTTTTATTAAAAAGAAAGCATTTTTGGCACGAATCAAAAATTATTAGAGAATCATTTGCTGATGGTTGGAAGTTATTTATTTTAGAAAAAACAAACTTACCAATAAAAATAAGGTCAAACGAATCAGTATTTTTAGGAACAAAAATGTCTGCTATTTTTTTACCTCCATATGAAATAATTGAGTGGCATATCCCTAAAGGTTATCTGGAGTGGACGGCTTATTTATCTCCAATACCCCTTTTAGTTAATTACTCTCAGGCTATTGCTTTTGATTGGAATCAGCAAAAAAATCCAAAAAATATAAATGATATTGAAAAAATATTATTGAATTTAAAAAAATTTAAAATTATTAGTCTCGAAGACAATGGCTGTTCTGTTGCTAAAAATACAAAAGAATTCATATCTAAAAACTTTTCTAAAAATCTATCAATGAAAGATATAGCACTAGAATTACAAATACCCTATTCAACAATGACTCATTATTTTAAGCGAGCCTATTTCATTTCTCCTAGTGAATACCGACAGCAATTAAGAGTTACTCACGCCGGACAACTAATTGTTAAAGATAAAAAAAATACCCTCGATTCTTGTTTTGAATCTGGCCATGGAGACTATTCGAACTTCAAAGAGGCTTTCAAAAAAATTTTTGGAGCAACTCCTAAAGAATTTAAAGAGGTACAACTTTGAGAAGAATCGAAGGGAAACCTGTCCTTATTTTTTTTTCTATGGTTGGTTTAAGTTTTCTAAACTTATTAATTGTATACAATTTTATTATAAGTAACTTTAGTTTAATTAAGGAATCAGAAGTGCTAACACTGTTATTTTTATTAGCAATATTTGTTTTATCAATGATAATATTGTATAGGTTATTGTTTTTATTTTTTCCACTCCCTATTGGTCAAATTAAAGAGCATAGCTTGGAAGAAACCCTAATAATGACATATCAATTAATAATTATGTTTATCATAAAACCTATATTCCAAAATAGATTTATTCCCGTTCCAATGACAAGATTGATCTACAAAATTCTGGGAAGTAAAGTCGGATATGGTACCTACTTCTCTGGTACCATCAGTGACCCCCTTCATTTTCAAATCGGAAAAAATTCAATTCTTGGTGATGAGTGTTTAGTCATATCACATGCCATAGAAGGTAGTAATTTTTCTTTTTATCCAGTTTTAATAGGTGATAATGTAACCATTGGTGCTAAGTCAATTGTAATGGCAGGTGTTCAAATTGAAAATGGAGCTATTATAGCTGCTGGGTCTATAGTTACAAAACATACACATATTAAGTCCGGTGAAGTTTGGGGTGGTATTCCTGCAAAAAAAATAAAACAAAATCTAATGCATCATTCAGCATCTTAAGCCGCCATAATATTTGAACTCGAACTTAAGTTTTGAATATAGTCTTTCCACTCTTGTGGTGAATCTATTATTCTTAGCCCCATATTTTTATTTGTGTTCCAAACACAAGCAGCTGTTAATTCACATACATCAAATTGTGATAATGCAATTCTTAATTTATATACTTCGTCTTTATTGACTACTTTAGAATTAAGTATAGATAGACCTTGAACCGAAAGGTTATTGGCTGTTGTTTGACCTATTAATTGATTGGAGGCATTAAATATTTGCACTGGACACTGAACCGAATATCTCGGCTCCATAATTCTTTTATCTTTCCACTTTATAATTTTGCATAATTTTTTAACACTTTCATTTGAACTGTCATGACCATAGTAACTGATCAAAAATTTGGCTTGTTCGTTATTGATTGATTTTAAAATCTCTACTTTATTTACAAAAATTTCTTCAAAGGTTTTTCCTGTAATTTTTGTGTCAAATAATCTATAATCAACTCTTAAGGGATATTTCAAATTTTGAAAATCAGTACCTCCATGTTCCTCAGGCACCATAAATTTATATAGATTTTTGTTATTGCTCTTAAGTCCATATACAGCTGCATACATCATAGGAGCTAATTTTAAATCTAAATATTTTCCTACTGCTGGAGACCCGTTTACAAAACCATAGTTTTCTACTACCTTATCCTCTATAGATTTGAACAGCAAAATAGCTTCAAAAAAATCACTCAATTTGGGGTGTGTAGCTAAAACCATTATATCTGTTGCAAAATAATATTTACAGTAATTATACATAAATTTTAAAAGTGGAAACAAAACCAGCCCATGCTGCCCTCTATAGTCTCTATGAATAGCCAAAGAACTAATTTCTGATATAACTTGGTTATTTTTCCTCAAATGATTTAAATTAAAATCTTTTTCTAAAGGTAAACCATGTGGACTGTCTCGAATAATAGAAACTGTTCCAATAACATCGTCACCTTTTTTAGCAATAATTAAACTGGTTGATGGCAGTAAATGAAAAAAAGTTGCTCTCAATTTGTATAACTGAGGCTGCATATAACCTTGTTGCACATAACTATCGTGCAATAACTCAAAGGCAGCTTGCAACTCTTGTTCTGTATCAGCTAACTTAACACACAAATCATTAGGCAAATCATATTGCAATTTTAGCAATGAACGTATTACTTTGTACCTTAGTCTAGGCGAGAGTTTAAAGATTAATTTAGTAAGTAATTTTTTTACTGATTTCATAATACTTAATCTCTAATCTTTTTTTGCAAACAAAATTCAGAAGGAACAGCATTCATATATGTAAAAAACTGTTTAGAAAATCTTGATGAATCATTAAAGCCAACTTTATATCCTGCACGTGTAACATTAAAGTTTTTTGTTAACATAAGTCGAACGGATTCTGAAATTCTTAATTTGTTTTTGTAAGCTTTAGGTGTAACTCCAAATGATTGCTTAAATATTCTAGTCATAAATGAATGTGAGACGTTACATTGCTTTGCTAACTCAACTATGCTCATCTCATCTTGGTAATTTTCTTCAATTAATAATTTAATGTGTAAAGCTAAATCTTTAGGGTGCTCTTGCTTATCTATAAATAAAGTTGAATCTCTCCCCCTAATAACTTCAACTAGATCATTAAAGTTATTGATATTGACATGTTTCTTTAATGGAAAGGCAAAGGCTTTTTGGGGAATGTCTATTGGCAGCTCTCTAGAAGATAGGTAGGCTTTCCATTCAATTAACCCCGCCTTTATATGCCAATCTACAATATTAAATGGAGGAATAAATGCCGCCCATAATCCTGACCTAGTTACAACTTCACCATTTCTTTTTACACTGACTTGATTTGGCGATAAATCAGCAATACCCAAGCTCCACATCTGTCCGAAGACGTCAATTTCATTTGAGTCGCTTCTTCGATAGTGACTGCGATGAAACAACAACAGATCATCGTCAATAGCTTTAAAGTCTGAAAAATAAGAGTTACCTTCCACTCTTAGTAATTTATTACTCATCTTTCCCCTCAAATTCAAAATACCAATTTCTATCAATATTGACATGTCGTTTTTTGAACACGAAAAGGAAAAACTATTGAAATTATTAAGTAAATTTAAAATAAAGTGTCTAACTTTTTATGCATACAGGACTTTTGTACTATTTAACAACAGGAAAGTAGAGCAGTTTAAGTTGGTTTTAGAGATTTTGACCAACGATTGATCTTATCTTTAAGCGTTTCAGATGCCCTCTCAAATTGTACACCATAAGACTTTTGCTGTTCACTCCAAACAATGTGTCCATTAACTTCAATTTGCTCTTTACCATCAGGGCTTTGTATTGACATTGCAACTATAGAACCTTTTTCTAAAAGCTCGTTTGTATTTAACTGAATTCCTCCAAGAGAAATACTGCTAACCGAACCGATGAGTTCTTTATTTCCAACTTTAACTTTAACTTCAGAATCAATTTTAAAACGTTGATGTTTACGTCGGTTTTCTGGGAGTTGAGATCTTAAGTAGTACAAGAACATAAGTGGTAAAGATACCAAACCTAAAATGACTATTATATACCAGGTATTTGTACTTCCTGAACCCGGACTACCAGGGCCACCCCCCTTATAAATATCGCTATATAATTTTGATACCAAACCACAACCGCCACCACCAGCTAAACTCGAAGCTAATTGTCTATCTTCATTTGTAAATGAATAATTGGGTTGCTCTGTAAGTATAGTTGATGTCTTAGCAAAATTGACAGCTGCTTGTGCATTTACTCTCGCTTCAGTACTTATTTTACTTTTTAATTGGGCAATAGGGTCGGCTTCATTGAATATAATATCTTTAATTTGAAAGCCTAACATTTCTGGTGCTTCTGCAATCATCATAGCAGCCACACCCGAAACAAATGGTGCTGCCATTGAAGTTCCAGAAGAAGAGCCGTATCCACCACCAGGAATCGTACTTAATATAAATACTCCTGGCGACCCCATATCGACAGATGTCTGTCCAAAATTAGAAAAGGAAGCCAAATAGTCCAAATCAGTTGTAGCGGCTACAGAAATTATATGAGGAACGTTATAAGAGGATGGATACATTGGCTGAAAATCATTATCTGATCCAGCATTTCCAGCAGCTGCTACAAAAGTCACACCTTGCTCATAAGAATAAACAATAGCTTCATGCAAAGCACCACTATAATTGGGTCCACCCCATGAGTTGTTTAAAACCTTAGCTCCATTTTGAATAGCATAATAAATTGCGTTTATTGCATCACTGGTACTTCCGACTCCTTGTGAATCTAAAAACTTTAATGGCATAATTTGTATTTTTGCTTCTTCCAAACTTTCTGCAAAAATATCTTGACCAACACCCAATACAATTCCTGAAACATGTGTTCCATGCCCATCATCATCTAGCATGTAACCTGTATTGTGTACAAAGTTCCAACCATTAATATCATCTACATATCCATTACTATCATCATCAATTCCATTATTGGGAATTTCATTACTATTTACCCACAACGCACCTGATTCAGTGAACACAGGGTGATTGATATCTAAGCCTGTATCAATAACAGCAACGATAGGCTTCACTGATGGTTGACTGACTGACTCCCAAAGCTCTCTAACGTGAATATCTGCACCAGTAGCTAAGTAAGGTGAATTCTGTGCTAATGTTTTAATCTCATCCAGAGTATACTGTTGCTCGAGACCATTAAGGTCCTTTTTAGAGAGTAAGTAATTAGGTTCAGCATATTCTACATTCGGATCCTGTTGCAGTTCCGAAATCATTTGTTCAACAGATTGGCCAGGTTTACCTGCAAAATGATACATATTCATTTTTGAAAAAGATCTCTTCAAAAATAGTTGCTTTTGGCCTTGAGCTTTGGAAAAAAATTGTTGCGTTTGTGTTGAACCTGGAGAATTTTTGAGTTTAACAATAACTTCACCGGGGACGTAAGACTGTGCATAAACATACCCATTAAACCCGAGTACACTCATCAACAAAATTAAATATACATGAATCGATTTTTTATACACTATGACCCCTCACCAACATTCTATCGGACATTGGTCCAGGTTCATGAGTAAAAAGTTAATCCGTCCAATTTGGAGATATAACTATTTGGCATGAGTTTTGGGGGTGTTAATTACCTAACACACCCATCTCATTTTGGTCCATTTACGTATTTTTTATTACTGAATCAAACTTAGATTTCTTTCGATATTAGAGCTTTCTTTTTTTGATTCAAGCCAAGAACTAAAAACATCTCTGACAATTTGACTCTTACGAAAACTTGAATTCATTGCAAATTCATCTTCTTTTTTGTCCTTATCTTTTTGCTGATGATTAAAGTTTTTAATTTTAATTATATAGTTTTGGCCATTAACAACTAAAATTTCAGGCACATAATCCTTTTTCTGTTTTGCGGAAAGAATAACTTTATTTACATTGTCTTCTGTCAATGAAGAGAGGCTTGGCAAATAACGTGCATTGAGCTTAAACTCACCACTCTCTTGCCAGTTTAAATTATAACCTTTCATCCACTTTTGTATTGATTTATCATTACCTTCTTTTAACCAATCATTTAATTGATCTTTCTTAGAACTAAACTTATCTTCCTTAATAAGTTCTTTGGCCACATCTAATTTAACGTCTTCAAGAGTTTTTTTAATAGCTTCTTTCTTCTCTTCAACCTTTATTAAATGATAACCAAACTGGGATTTTACAGGTTCACTCACTTTATTGAGCTCTGCTGAAAAAGCCACTTTTTCAAATTCTGGAACCATTTTCCCTCGACCAAAAAAACCAAGGTCTCCACCTTTTGTTTTGCTACCAGGATCTTCGCTCATTTCACCAGCTAATTTTTCAAAATCTTCTGTTTCTAACCTCTTTTTAATGTCCTCTATTTTTTTAAAGGCACTTTCTTTATCACCAGCCTTAGATTCATCAAATTTTATTAAAATATGTCTAGCTCTAACTTGTTCTTCTTCTTGATATTTGTCTTTATTATTCTCGAAGTATTGTTTTAGCTTTTCTTCATGTTCAGAATTTTCAGTATATAAAGTTGCTTCATCACTAGTAACCTTTATATTTTCCTTGATCCGTGAATCTGGAAATCTGAGAAAATCAACTTTTAAGCTGTACTTTTCTAATTCATTATTTATTTCCTCAGAAATTTTACTTGGACTTAAACTCATCTCCAACAGGTTTCTAACCTGAGTGTTAGCTACATCTTTACGAATTTCTTCTTCAAATTTTTCTGCAGAAATTCGTCGATAGTTTAAATAGTTGTCATAACGTTCACGACGAAACTTTTCTTCTTCTTGAAAGGCCGGAATATCAACAATAAAATCTCTTACCTCTTCATCGGAAGAGTATATACCTAAACCTTTGGCAGCTTGCGAAATAAGTTGAGCGTTAATAAGCATCTCCAGAGCATTATTTCGTAACTGATTTAGCTGTTGTTGGCGCATAGCAGCAGGCAATTTATCTAACTGTGATTTGTATTGCTCCTGCATGCGAGAAAGAGCTTCCCGGTAGTCTGTGAAAGAAATGGGTTCTTTGTTGACTAGAGCTACAGGGCCACCAGATGTCAGACCTCCACCTCCTGGGATTCCACTAATAAAAACAAAAGTTAAACAAATGGCTCCAAAAATTATATAGGCTAAAATGTTTTTTGCCCTTCCAGGCTTTCTAACTTTTTCTAACATTATTCTTCTCCTCAGAACCCATACAATCGCTATTTTTCTTAAATTTTTCAAGGAGATCTGTTACTTTTATTATTAATTTCTTTAGATTTCGACTGTGGGGATGCATTGAACTATTTCAACTTTGATATCAAAAAGCTAGCTATTGTAGTCAGTTTGATTATTATTCCACTTATTGCCGTTAACATGGAGCACAATCCAGCAGAAAGGCCTTGGTTTGTAAAACCATTTATTTTTGCCTCTGGTGTTGTACAGAATATGTATTCTGGGTTCAGCTCAGGTGTTAGAGGAACAACTTCACTTTATTTAAATTTAATAAATATCAAAAAAAATAATCAAAACTTGCAGAAAGAAAATGCTGAATTAAGAGCTCAATTAGGAGCTCTAACTGAATTAAAGTTAGAAAACCAAAGGCTAAATAATCTTTTGGGCTTTAAAGAAAATACTAAAATGGAATTGCTGACCGCAAAAGTTATTGGGAAGGATCTGCTAATAGATCATACAACACTAACAATTAACCGAGGCACTCATCATGGGGTTAAAGAATTTATGGCAGTAATAACAATTGGTGGTGTCGTTGGTTATGTAATACAACCTCAGACTTTTACATCTCAAATTTTACTCCTAACAGATAGATATGCTTCTATTGATGCAATTGTACAAAGGTCTCGTGCAAGAGGAATTGTTGAAGGTCTTAATAAGAATACATGTCAACTAAACTATTTAGAACGAGATGATGACGTCAAGGTGGGTGATAAAATTGTTACAAGTGGTTTAAACAATATTTTCCCTAAGGGCTTTGCCGTTGGTACTGTTACGAATGTTGAAAAAAGCCAATACGATATAAGTCAAGAAGTAACTATTAAACCTGCTATAAATCCATTTACCCTAGAAGAAGTCTTTGTTGTTTTAAATGCCAACAAAGAAAGTTTTCTTAAAGAGGAAGAACAAAAAGAAAACTTAAATGATGAAATTATAAATTCAAAAGAGATTACCAAAGATAAAGTTGAGATTGTTGAGTAGCTATGAACATAAGAAACCTAAAAATTACTAATTACATAGCATTCTTATTTATTAATTTAGCTTTAACAAGCTTACAGTGTTCTTTGTGGTTGCAGTTTTTTGGTTTCTTTCCGTCTCCTTACATGTGGCTACCTACACTTGCATATTGGGCCATTTACAGAGAAATACACGAGGGTTTATTTTTTAGTTATTTTCTGGTGATCGAGACAGTTGCTTTAAGCTCGATTCCTTTAAGTTTATTTTTACTGATAAATCTCTTTTGCTTTGGCTTGGTTGTATTGATTAAACAAAGAATATATTGGTCCGGCCCAACTTATTTAATGTTAATTTCAGGAATAATCTCAATTGCATTCCCTATTTTTCATTTTTTTCTATCTTGGGCAATTGAGCCAAAACCTATCTCTGACACTGAAATTTTAGATGGAATACTTTCCAGTTTATTTACATCACTAGTTGCTATGCCTTTATATTATTTATATTCAAGTATCGATAAAATTACCAATAAATCCCTACCCACTGAGGCTGGAGCTAGTAAGTATGAGTAGCTTTGTTTCAGGCTCTGAAGAGTCAACAAAAGAATTTAAAGGACGCTTTAAAGTTTTGTACTTAGCCGTTATAATTGCCTCTTCTATTGTGCTTGCAAGGCTCTGGTATTTGCAAATTATCCAAGGTCAAGAATTAAGAGATTACTCAGAAAAAAATAGAGTAAAAGAAACAAAAATAGTTGCACCTAGAGGATTTTTTCTCGACAGAAATGGTGAAGTCTTAGTACAAAATCTTCCTGGTTTTTCCGTCACTATTTCTCCTCAATACACAATAAAACTCGAACAAACAGCCGAAGAAGTTGGAAAAGTATTAAATTTGCCCAAAGAAGAAATTATTAAAACTGTCAAAGAAAGTCGATATCGCAATGGACCATTTCGACCTGTTCCCATTCGTGAAAATTTAAGTCTAGATGAAGTTTTTAAGTTGAAATTAATACGCTTAAAACACCCAGGTTTAAATATACAAAAAAACATAGTTCGCAATTATCCTTTAGGCGCTAATGGAGCACAAATTTTTGGTTATGTCGGAGAAATTTCAAAAAACCAAATACAATTCCTAAATAAAAAATATACAGATATTCGTTTTGAACAAGGAGACATAATCGGGAAAAGTGGTATTGAAGAAGTTTGGGAGCCCAGTGTTAGAGGGGTCCCAGGAATAACATTTGTTGAAGTGGATGCAAAAGGACGCGAGGCCACTACCGATACGCCCAGCTTTCTTGGGCTTAAAGCCTTTAAAGCTAAGCCTGGATCAAATTTAGTTCTAACCTTAGATAAAGACATTCAAATTGCAGCACAAACAGCCATGAATAGAGATGATAAAATAGGTCCGCGAATAGGCAGTTTGGTTGCCATAAAAAACAATGGTGAAATTTTAGCTTGGGTTAATTCCCCCTCATTTGATCCCAATGAATTTTCAACAGGAATTTCTAATGAGCTTTGGGAAAAATTAATAAATGATCCATTTAAACCATTAAGAAACAAAGTGATTCAAGATCATTATGCTCCTGGCTCAACCTTTAAACCAATAATTGCCTTGGCTGCCTTACAGGAAAAAGTAATTACCCCTTCTACTATTGTTTATTCGCCCGGTTTTATCAAGTTTGGTCGTCGTATGTATCACGATCATACTAAACATGGCCATGGTAATATCAATGTTATTCATGCCATAGAAAGATCTAGCAATGTATTTTTCTATAAAATGGGAATTTCTTTGGGAATTGATAAAATGTTTGAATATGCTTCGGCCTTCGGCATTGGCCAAAAAACGGGCATTAACTTATCAAACGAAGTTCCTGGTTTAATGCCAAATTCTGAGTGGAAGAAAAGACAATACGGAGAAGAGTGGCAACCCGGAGAAAATCTAAGTAATGCCATAGGACAAGGCTTTGTACTCACCACTCCTTTACAAATGGCCTTAGCTTTCAACGCTATAGGCACCGAAGGAAAATTGTATAAACCTTTTATCGTAAAAAAACTTACTAACCACAATGATGAAATTATTAAGGAGTTTGAACCTCAACTTGCTAGAGATTTATCAATAGCTGATGAGAATGGTTTTAAAATTGATAAAGAAAATTTTAAAACAGTAAAAGAAGGAATGCGACTCGTCTCCAATGGAGAAAGAGGGACCGCTAGATGGTACAAAGTGCCGGGTATAGAAATGGCCGGTAAAACAGGAACCGCACAAGTAAGAAGTTTTTCTGCAGATCAAATTTATGAAAAATGTAATGAACGTTCAATAGAAGAAAGACACCATGGGTGGTTTATTGCATTCGCACCAGCTGATTACCCTGAAATAACTGTCGCCGTCTTAGCTGAACATGCTTGTGCAGGTTCTTCTGGAGGTGCACCCGTGGCCCGTGATGTCATCCGAGCCTATTTTGAAAAATATCATCCGGAAAAATTAAAGGTAAAAAGAAGTTCTATATGAGTACAAATATTAAAGTCACAGAAAGAAACTTTTTCCAACGTTTAGATTCTAATTATATATTTGTTATTCTAGCTTTAAATGTTATTGGGTTAATTAACTTATACAGTGCCACCCATAGCGTAAATGTTACTTATAATGAAAAGCTTTTCTTTCAACAGATTGTATGGTTGTTTGCTGGTTGGATTCTATTTTTTACAACCACATTTGTAGATTATGTTTTTTGGAAACGCATTTCATGGGTAATTTATATATTGAATATATTATTACTAATGGCAGTTATGTTTTTTGGTAAAGAAGTTTATGGTTCCCAACGGTGGCTGGATTTAGGCTTTTTTCGTTTTCAACCTTCTGAAACTGTTAAAATTGCAGTTATTTTGATGATGGCAAATTATCTAAGTGCAAAGTCAGCATACAAAGGACTTGGCTACAGGGATCTTTTAATCCCTGCGATCATTACAGGTATACCCTTTGTTTTAACAGTTAAACAGCCAGATTTAGGTACGGCACTCTTAATGGCATTTATTTCCACATCAATGATTATTTTTGTGAGAGTTAAAAGATCCATCCTTATACTTGCTGCAATTTTGACTTTGTTTGCAACACCTATAGCCTGGAATTTTGGTTTAAAGGAATATCAACGAAATCGAGTACTCACTTTTTTATCTCCTGGGAGAGATCCTAGAGGCACAGGTTATAATAGTATTCAATCTAAAATTGCAGTGGGCAGTGGAAGAATCCTTGGCAAAGGATTTCGCAAGGGCACACAATCACAATTAGAGTTTATTCCTGAGAGACATTCTGATTTTATTTTTTCAGTCTTGAGTGAAGAACATGGCTTTATTGGTAGTGTGACAACAATATCCCTATTTATTATTCTTTACATTATGTCTATAAATATTGCGGTAGGAGCTAGAGATAAATTTGGTACTCTTATCGTTGTTGGAGTTACTTCATCAATGTTTTGGCATATGTTTATTAACATAGGAATGGTAATTGGAATATTACCTATAGTTGGGGTTCCGCTGCCACTTTTGTCATATGGTGGTTCCAGTTTATTAACCACCATGTTTGGTCTTGGTTTAATTTCAGCTGTCGCTTTTAGAAAATATTTATTCTAAGATAAATGTTTATTTATAACTTCTAAAATATTTTCTTTAGGTTGATTACCGACTATTTGCTCAATCTCCTGTCCACCTTTGAACAAAATCATTGTGGGAATACCTCGAACACCATACTTAGCTGGAGACTGAGGATTTTCATCAATATTTAATTTTAAGACAGTGGCTTTTTCTCCAAGCTCGTTAGATATTTCTTCAAGTTTTGGACCTAATGCACGACAAGGACCACACCACTCTGCCCAAAAGTCTACAAGTACAATACCTTCTGAGTTAAGAACCTTAGATTCAAATTCATTATCTGTAACTGGGTTGGTTGCCATTATTCACCTCTTCTCTATAAATTAGGTTTCCCACCAATCTGGGATAACTATCCTAGCTGAAAGTCGGTATTTTTCAATATACAAAAGCTAGAGGTTTAACGCGTTACGTCTTATGATCTTTCAACTTTTTTGTGAAATCGGCCGATGTCTATAGTATGAAAAAGTCTGAAATAAATATTCTAGTAATAGATGATGAAAATTTGGTCGCGGAACCTATTATTAAGGCTTTAAATAGAAGTGGTTACAACGCAAAATATGTAAAAAAACTAGAAGAAGCACAACGCGAAGTTCAAATAAAAGAATATCAACTGGCTATTATTGATTGCATGCTACCTAAAGTAAACGGCGTAGAAGTTGCGACCCAACTTAACAACAATCTTAGTAATAAAATAAAGATTATTTTAATGAGTGGAATTTTTAAAGATATTGGCTTTAAAAAGGACGCAATAAATAAAACAAAGGCAATAGATTTTCTGGAAAAGCCCTTTAATTTAGATGAGCTTCTGGAAAAAGTAGATGAGGCTTTTTCTGATGTAATTGACCCTGAACTTCCACCGATTCAACAACTTTTTCAAAAGCCATTTAACTATGACAATGTAGAGGTTTTTAAGACAATTAATAATTTAGGAACAATACATGGCTTTGAAGTTCCTTTAATACTATCTGTTCTAAATTCGTGTAAGGCTTCTGGTGTAATTGAGTTAAAAGGTTCAAGCTCCCCAATTAAAATTAAATTAACACAGGGATATATTTATCAAGTTGAAAGTAATGATACCGAGTCTTACTTTGGCGTTCTTCTAATTGAAAATGGCTTTTCAACACCTGAAGAAGTAGCAAAAGGTTTAGCTTTAGAAAGTCAACTTCCTATTGGCCAAAGACTCTGGTCAACAAATACACTAAGTTCACATGCAATTGATATTGTACATCAAGAACAACTTTCCATAAGATTAAGTAAAATAATAAAAGCTGATAATTATGAGATTAATTTTCGAGAAGATAACTCTGTAAATTCATCATTGTTTATTTCCAATGAAAGTTTTTATAGGTTTTTGAATGATTGGATTTCAACTAAAATTAAATCTGATTGGTTATTAAGTTACTATACACCTTGGTCCGATTTTAAAGTACAAAAAGGTAGAAATTTTTCCCTATTGGATTCCCTCAAAAATATTGCACTTGTAAATTTATCACCAGATATTAACAAAGCTGTTATCAACAACGAATTATTCTCTAATTTACTAAATGAAAACAAAGGTAAACCTTTCCTTTTACAATCTATCTACTTTCTACTACTTTTAGAAATTATTAAATTTAGCGAGGAGAAAACCACACTCGTTAACTTTGACTTTGCATTGCAAAGAGTAAAAAACCTTAAAGAGAATTTTAAAAATAAAAATCATTACCAAATTTTAGGTGTAGAAAAAAATACACCTAAAGAAAAAATACAGCAAGCTTTTCACAATTTCGCTATATATTTGCATCCAGATAAAGTTCCACAAAATGCGCCTGAAGAATTAAGAAATCTAACAACTGAAGTCTTTCAAGTGCTCACTGAGGCTCATCAAACTTTAACTAACAGCCAACTCAAAGATAAGTATAATTTTGAACTTGAACATGGTAAAGCTGAACAAATCATCCACTCCGAAAATTTGTTTGAACGAGGAGTTTTGTTACTTAATAACAAAAAATATGATGAAGCTAGTGATCTTTTCGATCAAGTCTATGAATTAGATATGTATAGTGATGATTTCTTTGTTTACTATTGTTGGGCTTTATTAAAAAGGGGATCTCCGCCTTCTCAAAAAGGAAAATTCTTAGACCTTGTTGAAGAACTTTTATCTAAAGTACCACAAGAAAATAGACACAATTCTCATTACTTTTTTGTTAAGGGATTATTTTTAAAACAACAAGGTTCGTTTGAAAAAGCACAAATTGCTTTTAAACACTCATTTACACTTAACCCGGATTTTAAACCTGCACACATTGAATGGTTATCTATTGAGCAAAAGCTCAATAGAAATAAAAGTCATTTGCCAAGCTTTATGAATATATTCAAGAAAAAATCATCTTAGGAAGGTTTTTTTAAATGACTGTATAGAGCACGTACAAATTCTTTCTTGTTTTCATCAAGCTCTTTCATATCTTGACTTCTATTTTTTACTCTATGTTTCTTATTGTACTCTTTTATACTTTCTTTAGGAAATCCACCGACGCCTTTGGGTGGTGATTCCATATTTTGTAAAAAATTTTGATATTTTAAAGCTCGATCCTCTTCTTTGAGACTACTTTTAGCTATGGCAACAGGAGTTTTTTCAACATTTTCACCTTTTATATGCAATAATTCTTCACTGTCTTCATGTTTATAAGTAGAAATATTAATTTCTTCCTTCTCTTGAACTTCTTTATCTATGGTTAAAATATTAGAAAGCTTACTAGATATTAAATCATATTTTAGTGTTTCATCGAATTCACATAAACACTTTATTAAATTGAGTATATTAACAGGACTTTCAAGAACTTTATCTATTTTTTCTTCAGTTAATTCTCCACTTGTAAATACCTGTCCTTGATGCTTCAGTAAAAACAACCTAGGCAAAGAGTTTCTTTTTACAATGGTTTTTGAAATTTCAATACCTTTAATACTCTTACCATGAGCTGTCATGATTATAAACTTTGGATTAAAACCTAAGAGTGTATCTGCAAACTTTGATGCTTTGGCCACTGAATCGACATCAAATCCAAGTTTTTTTAGTAAGGTTTGCAGATATATGGATTCATTATAATCATCTATAGCTAATAATATTCGAGTCATAACTTTATTATGCCAAGGGCTCAGTGGACAAGTAAACTAAAGCTGATGGAACTGATCTAAAGTTCAGCTTGGAAAATATCCATTATTTAGATATAAGTCCTTATATTGGAGTAATTATGGACAAAAAAAGAGAAGAAATATTCACCCTCCCAGAGAGAAAATTTACAGTTAAAATTAAAAATAAAGAGATTCAGTGTGGAACTGGACATCAACTTATGATGATTAGTGGGCCCTGCGTCATAGACAGCCGTGATCTCATTATGGAGACTGCTGAAAAATTAGTTGAAATTTGTGAACGCCAAAAAGTTAGCTTAATTTTTAAAAGCTCCTTTGAAAAAGACAACCGTGGAAGTGCTTCTAATTGGAAAGGCCCCATGGCTGAAGAAGGACTGAAAATATTGGCAGAAGTTCGAGAAAAATTTAATGTCCCTGTACTAACTGATGTTCATCGTGTTGAAGACGTTCCCATGGTGGCTGAATATGTCGACGTTTTGCAAATACCAGCCTATATGTGTCAACAAACTTCACTGGTTATAGCCTGTGGTGAGACGGGCAAGCCAATTAATGTAAAAAAAGGTCAATTTTTAGCCCCTGAAGGCATGGCCAGCGCTTTGGGCAAAATTCACTCAACTGGGAATAAAAACGTACTCTTAACCGAACGTGGAGCCAGTTTTGGTTACAACCGTTTAGTTGCAGATATGAGGTCCATTCCAATTATGCAAAGCTTAGGCGCACCTGCCTGTTTTGATGCGACTCATGTCATTAGATTATACGGCATTTCAAGTGCTGATCCATTAGGAGGCGAACCTAAGTTTATCTCGCACCTCACTTTAGCGGGTGTGGCTGCTGGTGCAGATGCTCTATTTATCGAAACTCATCCGCGCCCCATTTCTGCCAAATGTGATGCCGCCTCACAACTGGATTTACAGTTTTATGAAAACTTAATTATCAAGTCAAAAGCTGTTCGCGCTGCTATAGGAAGTCCTGAAAAAGTAGGAACCTACGAGCTCTAATGAAGCTGAATTTTTTAAGATCAAAGTTAGCTCAAAAGTATATCTTTTTTGAAATGCTCCCCTCTTTCTTAATGGGAGCTTTTCTGTTTTTGTTTATCATTCTCATGTTTCAATCTTTTCGCCTAACTGAATATGTTATTGTTCATGGGGCCAGCATGGAAATGATAGCTAAAATAATGGGTTATTTAGCCGTATCTTTTTTACCTGTGATATTACCTATGAGCTTGCTATTTTCTGTATTATTGACATATGGGCGCTTAAGTTCTGATTCAGAAATTGTCGCTCTTAAGGCTTTGGGACTAAATATTTACCACTTAACTTCACCTGCTATAATACTTGGGGTATTGGTAGCAATTTTATCAGCACAAACCTCCTATTATTTAGCTCCTTGGGGCAATCGTAAAATGGAAGTGCTCATTCATAAACTAGGACAAACGAAACCTGGAGCTTCTATAAAAGAAGGTGTATTTTCTGAGGGCTTTTTTGACATGGTTGTTTATGCCAATAAAGTGGATTCAAAAAATAACATTTTAAAAAAAATTTTTATTTATGACGAAAGAAATGTCTCATCCCCTTTAACTATCATTGCTGAAGAAGGAAAAATTTTTCAGGAATCAACACTCGTCGGCCAAAAAGCATTTTTGCGTCTTTATACTGGAAATATTCACCGAACTCAGAATGATTTATATACAAAAGTTGATTTTGGTACTTTTGATATTAATTTATACGACCCCGTTACTCAAACGGAAAAGAGAAAAACACCACTGTCATACACACTTCCTGAAATCAAAGAAGCTTTTAAAGAAAAGGAAAAATTAAAACCAAAATTTTTAAAAATGTTAGAAATTGAATATCATCGCAGGACGGCATTAGCCATAACTTGTATTGTGTTTGCTATTTTAGGTGTTGGTTTGGGAACAACCACCAATAAAAGATCCGGTAAAAGCAGTGGTTTTGTTTTATCAATTGCCGTTGTAGTTGGTTTTTGGATTATTTATGCCACCATGGAATCTTTAGCAAAAAGTGAAAAACTTCCTGTCTTTTTGGCCGTCTGGTTAGCCAATTTTGTGTTTTTATTTTTTGGCGTTTGGAAAGTGTTCAAAGCTCGAAATTAGTTTATTTCTTTCCCAAAATACCTTTAGATCATCATTATTAGTAATAATTTGAGCTCCATCTTGAATCAGTTTTATGTTACCACGACCTGAGGAACACATAGGAAACCAGGGTAAAGTAGCCACTTCTTTATTTTGTTCTAATGCATAATTAGCCGTCATCATAGAACCGCTGCGCAGTTTAGCTTCCACTACAAAAGTAGCACGACTTAAATTAGCTATAAGTTGATTTCTTTTATGAAAATGTGATTTGTATATTTTTGTATATGGTGAAAATTGACTTACGATGGCACCCCCAGCCTCCACAATTGGTTCTAACCAGTTTAGTAATGTCGGAGGATAAACTTTAGCTAAACCAGATGGCAGAAAACATATTGTAGGTTTTTGACATGCAATTGACGTCCTGTGAACTTCTTGATCTATTCCCCTAGCTCCCCCACTTAAGGTCACAACGTCTTCAGAGTTAATAAATTTATGAAAGTCCCTTCTCATCCAATCCAATGCCCATGAAGAAGGTTGACGACTGCCGACAACAGCTAGCGAAAGACAATTAAGGATAGATACAGAACCTAAAACCGTTAAAAGCGGGGGGTATTTTAATTTTAAAAATGTTTGTGGATAATGCTCATCTAATGGAAATACTTTAAATATTGACCTTTGGTTTAGCCAATGAATTTCTTTTTCATATTGATTAAACCAATTTTTTTTAAGCTCTGTGATGTATTCACGACTCGCTTCGTGTTTAATATAATTTCCGACTTCACTAAATGGAATCTGATCTATATATTTAGTTAAAAATACTATTTCTGGTAGGGTTAATTTAACTGGGAGCCAATACAAACACATTACTAAGTCTCTATTTTTCATAAAACAAAGACTATGCAATTAACGGTTTCATCTATGTATTTATTTTATTAGCTATGAGTATGCAAACCATCGAAAGACGAATAAATATTCATTATTCGTTTGTAAACTCATAGGCATCTTCATTGCCAGATTCAGGTGATTCTTGTTTTTCAGGCTCAATTAATGACTGAAGCTCTTCTAATTCTTTATCCGCCTTGGCCTTGTCAAGTCTACTTAGCTCTTTGCCCTCTAAATATTCTGTTTCAAAACCTTCTTTTAGCCCAATAAAGTCACCTACTAGAATAGAACCATTATTTTCTACTACAAACCCGGTACTATAATACTCACTAACTTTAGCCACTTTTATTAATCCCATAGGCTTTTGCGTTGTTATGACATAAGGATCTAGTTGTTCTAAATAGTGATTCGAATATATAGGTAATATATCTCCAACCTGAACACCCTCATGGCTACCTACATTCATAAAAGCTATACTTTCCATAGAAAGTAAATTTCTTTTATTATCAAATTCTCCACCTATGATTAATCCAGAAACGGCAGGTATTCTGCCTACTTTATCCACACTAACAGTTGTATAGTCTGACGCTAAAACTTCACTACCCACTTTTATGGCATTAATGGCATTATCAACATAAGCTCTATAAACATCAAAAGCATTTGATTTATATTTTTTAGTTGCTTGTAATTTTTGGCCAATAATAATCTGCCCTTGAACTTCATAAATTATTGCATCTTCTTGGATGCCTTTTTCTGTTTTGAGTGGCCCCATGCTACCCACGACAATAAATTTATCACCTTCATTTACTGAACCTTTCCTAACTCTCACATAAATATACTGATAAGAAGCCGATACAGTTCCCCCACCTTCGACACCAACAACTTTCCCAATTCCTTCAGGTTGGTTTTCATCAATATAATAGGAAAGGTTCACAATAGGCGTCTTAAGTTCTTTTTTGTTACCTACCATTGTAATAGTAGTGCTTTCCAAAACTGAATCAGCTAGTGTTTTCCATTGTGGTAAACTAGGAGGAAAAACTTGTGTTACTGGTCGTATGATGGTTTCTGGCGGAGGAATGACTAAGCCCTCAATTTCTTCATCAGTCATAAACTCATCTTCTAGTTCAGCCTCGGAAAACTCTTGATTCAGTTCCTTTTCTAATTCACCCACTTCTTTTGTTAAATCTTCTATCTGTGTATCTTCTAAAGTGATATCTACATTTTCTTCTTCTGCTATGCCAGAGACATCTCCATCTTTTTTACCTTCACTAATAGTAAACATTGGTGGTTCATTTTCAGAACCTAAAATAAATCGAATGACATTCTGTGGTTCAATTAAATGTGGATTGGTAATTGCAGAGTTAACAGCCCAAATCTTCGGCCAATAGTTGCCATCACCAAAAAAAGTTCTACTCAAGTCCCATAGGGTATCCCCCTTTTGAATTGTGTACACTTCGCTGAGCTTTGCTCCGGCAATATAATCCCATTGCTCATCGGTCATAGATTCTGAATGATATCTCACATAGATATCATGTAAATTTGCTTCAAATTGTAAATCAGGTTCACTTGCGCCGACTTCTTTTATTTCTGCAACCTCTTCGGGTTCAACCAATACTTGATCATTTTTACTGGGATCTTCTGCTTCTTCTGCTATTTCTAATTCTTTAGCAGTATCTGAAGTCGACTCCCCCTCAGCTAAAAAGTTTTCATCTTCAATACTTTCTTTTTTAGTTTCACCTTCATCTAGAAACACTTCTTCTGAAGTATTGGCCTCATTTTGTAATTCAGCGTTAAGCTCATCTTCAGCTACTTGTTCTTCATTTGATTCAAGAACTTCTTCTTCCTCTGCAAAAAAATCATCGTCGTTGTTGGATTCAATTGACACATCTGTGAATTCATCCGTAGATTCATCCGCAAATTCTTCTTCAAAGTCTTCAAAACCCTCGTTGTCTTGAGCATAAGATTTATGCAAGGGTAAAATATGGACTCCCCCCACCGAGAGCATAAGTAAAATGTATAAAATCCATTTCATCTAAGAACTTCCTTGTTCTACAAAATTTAATTTTATCAAAGTGATTTTTTTTCAATCTCCCTTATCTCTCTTTTAGCACGAATGTACTCAGGAGTTTTAGGATACTTATTCATCACATTTTCAAACATAATTTTTGCTTGATCACTTAGGTTTAGAGCTTTGTAAGCCAACCCTTTACCTAATATTGCAGAAGGGGTTTTGTTTGCTTTTGGATAATGATCCAGTATTCGATCAAATTCCTCTAAACTTTCTGCTAAACGACCAGACCTAAAATCTAGCAATGCTTTATAATAAATAGCATTGTCTGCTCTTTGACTCTTAGGATATTGTTTTAAAAAAACAGTAACAGCTCTGGAAAGCTTTTTTCTATCTTCTTTTTTGAAAGCGGTAATTATTTGAGAATACAAAAACTTTTCACTATAGACTTTTAAATCTCTCTTTCCTTCACGTTGAACTCTACTCAATGCAGGTTCAGGCACTCCCGCAAGCTGTCTCAAAACTAAATTTTCATCTTTTAATTCATTGGAAATCATTTTCTGTTTTCTTAACTGTTGTGTAAGTCGATTCACTTGTTTTTGATAATTTTTATTCACAGTTTGCTGACGAGTTGCGCAACCTGAAAAACTAAAAACTGAAAACAATAAAATTGTTAGATTTAAAAACTTCATACGACCTCCACTACTTATTAATTATATTGTCGATTTTTCACAGAGTTGAGTTAATTTTTATGGATTTCTTTCTTTTATATGAGAAATTAATTTGATTTATCCACATCCAATGTGAATTTCTCCCCCAACAAGACCTTAGACTTAAATGCAGTTCTGGCTTTTAGCGAAGTGATTAAAATGTATACATAATGTATCTATATGTAATTATTAACTTTTTTTATTATTAATAGCTTTTTAGGATGCCGAAATTAAGATTCTTAAATACGCATCTCGGACTTCTTAAATTTCCTTACTCAATTATTTACAATCAGCAATGTTTAAAACATTGCATTTAATAGCCATTATGCCTTTGATGCTTGTTGTTATTATTCTTTCGCAAATAGTACCTTGGTCTGGTCTGCTTATTTTTTCATCAGACATAGCTGAGTATTTGCACAAGTTTTGTATAAATCAAATGCCTATAAATTCACCATACAAAAGTTTATATCAAGCTTTAGTTTGTGGAGAACCACTAAATAAAAGCCAATACTTTGCTTCCATAAAGGCTTTAGGGCTTCTACATTTATTTGTTGTTTCAGGTTTTCACCTACAATTTGTATATAAAAGTTTAGAAAAGGTATTTAAAGAAAGTACAAAATTTAAACAAATTTTTATTTTAATTATTCTGTTAATTTATACTTTTGTGTGTCTACTAAAAGCCCCTGTTTTAAGATCCTATCTACAGCTTTTACTTGCCTATAAAATAAAAAATGAAGCTTTGCGAATTTTAATTGCCGGTTGCGTTTTATTAATTTTTGCTCCTGAATACTGGACTTCGTTATCGTTACAGTTAAGTTGGTTAATTGCTTTAATTCTTTGCCAAATTAATCTTAAAGAATCTTCTAAAAGCTTACTTATTTATTTTGTCCTAATTATATTGTTAAGCCCTTTAGAAATAGCACACCCCTTTACCATGTTAACCACTTATTTGTTTACACCCTTTATATCCTTTTTCCTTTTGCCCTTTAGTTTTGCAACGGCTTTTTTACCTAAACTTTCTGTTATTACAGATTTTTTATGGTTTATCTTTATATACATAACTGGTTTTCTTGCAAAAGAATTACCCTTGTTAGAATTTTCAATTCAAATTGAACCACCAATTAAATGGCTTATAGTTATCTTTTCAAATTTGATTATGTATTATTCCAGCATCACCAGTAAAAGAAGTAATTTAAAATGTGGATAGTATTTTTACTTTTTCTAATTTTTCCGAATTCAATCTATGATGAGCAAATTGGCACACAACTTATTATGTGGGATGTTGGCCAAGGACAGTGGGTCACCATAAATACATATCCCTATTGCCTTCACTTTGATGCCGGAGGAGAATACGCTCCTCTAAAAAAAATTTATAAATTATGCCGCCAAAGAAAGAATATCATATTTTTAAGTCACGGCGACTGGGATCATATTAATAAACTATCTTTTTTTAAAAAAAGAAATTTAGATTATTGTTTGTTCAACTACCCATTAGAAAATTTAAATTTATATAAAAAAAATTTTTTAAATAGTTTTATTTTTTGCAAAGAGACTGTCATTAAAAATTTAAAAATATTTACACCTTCG
>JAGRAE010000249.1 GCA_020435005.1 Bdellovibrionales bacterium | reverse complement strand
TTTAAGACGGCAATCAGAGCGTCGGATTCCTCTAAGCTTTTTTCAAACTCTTGTTGTAAAAAACGATTTAAACCTTCTTTAGCTTTAATCGCTCCCGGAGTATCTACAAAAATCATCTGCGCTTGCGGAGCATTAAAAATCCCCAAAACTTTTTGCCGAGTCGTTTGTGGTTTAGCTGTAACTATACTCACCTTCTCGCCAACAAATGTATTTACAAAAGTACTTTTTCCAGCATTGGGTAAACCAATGACACCAATAAATCCCGCTTTCATGACAACCTCTCTAGGGCAATTTGTGCGGCCGATTGTTCCGCTTGTTTTTTACTTCGTCCCTCAGCTTCAGCCAGGGTCACCCCATTGACCAAGACTTTCACAGAAAACATTTTGTCGTGGTCGGGACCGCTTTCACTAACCACTTCGTAAATAGGAGTTTCTTTGTGCAGCTCTTGTGTGCGTTCTTGCAAACGAGTTTTGTAGTCGGTTTTAAAGTGATTTTCTAAGTCAACTTCATCCAGGGCTTTTGCAAAGAGTTGGTTGACGAGTTGATGACTGCGCTCAAAACCTGCATCTAAATAAAAAGCGCCAATAAATGCTTCAAATACGGAGGCTAATATGCGTGGCTTATTGCGCCCCCCTGAATTTTCCTCACCTTTACCGAGTCGTATTTTTTTATCCAACTCTAATTCTAGAGCAAAAGTCATTAAGGCGGACTCATTGACTAAACTTGCGCGGACCTTGGACAAATGACCTTCATCTAAATCGGGAAAACGCGAATAAAGTGTATGACCCAGGCAGAGATCTAATACGGCATCACCGAGAAACTCTAATTTTTCATTGTGCCCTAAAGATTTATCGTGAACTTCATTAAAGTAGCTTTTATGGGTTAAAGCTTGTTCTAAAATTTTGTTATCGGCAAATTCATAGCCGACAAATTCCTGTAAGGTCATCATGGGTCCGTCTCCTTTCCCAACATGAGGCTGTTTCTAACACTTATGTGTATGCCGCGTCAAGGAGAGTGTGGAATAAGTCTTCGCATTTAGAGGCAAACGAGACAGCTTTGATTGTGGCTTACTGTTTTTATGAAAATATAACAAATCTAAAGCCAAAATTCGTCGTACACAAAAAGTAATTTAAAAGCAAAAATTCAAGTAGCTGACACAAACTCATTAAAATCTAAAACTCAACCTGTCCTGGGGAGAGTTTTCAGAAAAAAACTCTCTGCAAAATTAATTATAGAGATCAGGGTCAATGTCAGTTTGAATTAGAAAACAACCAAATATGTGGGCAGTCGAGATGGGTTGAGTACCATCACATAACTCCGTTAGCTCACGGTGGACAAGATCAGCTTGAAAATTTAATTACCCTATGTAGTGAGCACCATAAGCAAGTGCATTTAATTAAGTAAAAAATAAAGATCAGCAAATGGGTTAAACAGTTACACAATTTAATTTACAAGCTCTTACAGGCTCAGTTTTAGGTTCAGAAGAAGCTCTAAATTAAAGCTTATTAATTAGTTCACATAAAAAAAGCCCACTCATTATAGAGTGGGCAGGTTATTATTGTTTAAGGGTTAATATTAATAAACTATTGCATAGCATTTACAGTTTGACCGCTATCTTCACAGTCATGTCTTAAGCTCTTAGGTGAACAAACTGTAACGGAACCTTGACAGCTAAGACCTGAATTTTCATTCGTCGCTGTAAAGTTAATTTGATAAACGCGACCATCACCTCTACCATCTCTCTCTGCGCGCAAGTAAACTTTAGATTTAGTGATCGTCACGCCATGTTTCGTGCGAGTTTTTGTTCTTACTTTTGCATCAGGACCTGTATCTCCACGTCCTAATCCGCGAGTGGCTTCGTCTTGAGTAATGCTGTCGATTCTAATAGACGTGGTTCTTTTGTCATCGTGATCATCGTAAATACCCGCAATTTCAACTTCTCTCATGCGGTGGTTTGGCGGCCACAATTTTGTAGCGCGTTTGTGTTTAAAAAATCTATGAAATAAACGGTGGTGTCCATCAATTTTAATTTGTGCTAAATCGCAGTTAGGTGCAGAACCTGTAGTTTGAACTGATACTTTTACAATAGCAGCTAAGCTATCATCTTGACCATCGTTAACAATCAATTGGAATTCTAATTCATCAGGACCTTGTGGTGCAGTAAAAGTCGGTTGTGCTGCAGAGGCATTAGATAGAGCCACAGTCGCACCGGCAGTTTGCATCCAAGAATATGTTAAACTATCACCGTCTGGATCTGAGCTAGCTGTACCATCAAGTGTGACTAAAGTGTTTTCTTCCACAGTTTGATCGGGACCTGCATTAGCTACAGGAATTTGATTGAGAGCTAAGATTTCAATTAATACATTATCTGAAGAAGTATCCAAGCCGTCAGACACAGTTACTTGAAACTCAAGAGTCTCCGCACCAAAATTGGGAGCTGTAAAAGTGGGTTGTGCAGCAGAAGTATTAGACAGAACAACAGGTGTACCTGATAACTGAGTCCAAGAATATGTTAATGAATCGCCGTCGGCATCAAAGCTTCCAGAAGCATCTAATGTCACTAAGCTACCTTCAGGAGCACTTTGATCCACACCCGCAGAAGCTACAGGAGGCGTATTGGCATTAATAATAGTTATGTTTACGGTATCCGTTACAAAATCAGGACCAGCAAAAACTTGTAACTCCAAAGTCACAGTAATTCCACCCTCTGGAACTGTTGCTGGAACAATAATTTGTGATGCTAAATTAAAAGGATCAACTATAACTATTGGATCACCTGCAATTTGATTCCAAAAAATAAAAATGTCATCACCATCGGCATCGGTAGCACTTGCATTTAAATTGGCAGTAGTGCCTTCGACCATAGTAAAATCTGCTCCCGCATTAGCTACTGGTAAATTTTGTGCCCAGGTTTGCACAGAAAAGAACAACGCAAAAATTAGCGTAACAATATGTGGTTTCATTTAATTAACCCCTTTGTGTTTATATGTTTGTTTAGTTATTGACTTAGAAAAATTTGAAAACCACGTACAAAAAATTTTTACTAAGTGACTTCCTTCCCACCCTTCCTAAAAGCAAGGTCAATACCAAAGTCTAGCTGTGAATTTTTAAGGACTTAGAAGCTTTGCTGTGAAAAGTCATTTGCCATGAGAGTAACAGCTGCGCAGATGTTCAACGTTTTTACAAATTCTCATTTTGAGATTTCCGTC
>JAGRAE010000248.1 GCA_020435005.1 Bdellovibrionales bacterium | reverse complement strand
GTATTACTTCAAGCCATCTTTACCTGGTCGGTTCCATTTATGGATGCTGTCGAGTGGAGTATAGAATTAATCGGGGGACAAGTTTCATCAGTTTTAAATGAAGGAGTCTTTCGCGATTTTGTTATTGATGCACTTTTTGGTGGTATTGGATCTTTTTTAGTATTTGTTCCACAAATCTTTTTTCTTACATTTATTGTCGGCTTACTTGAAGATAGTGGGTATCTGGCGAGAGCAGCAGTTATTTGTCATAAACCACTTAAACAATTTGGCCTCTCCGGGAAAAGTTTTATTCCACTGTTGACGGGACATGCTTGTGCTATACCTGCAATTTATGCATCTAGAACTATTGCATCACCAAAAAGAAGGTTGTTAACAATATTAGCTGTTCCGTTAATGGGTTGTTCAGCGCGTTTACCTGTGTATGCCCTTCTAATTGCCGCGTTTATTCCTGCAAACTCTTATTTTGGAGGTTTTATTGGGTTGCAGGGCATTGTTTTTTTTCTACTCTATTTTGCCGGTATTTTTGTGGCTCTCCTAGTCACTTCTATTCTTTCAAGGACGATTTATAAACACAAAAATGATACACCATTTATATTAGAGCTTCCGGCTTATCGTATTCCACATTGGCGACCTTTGCTGAAAAGATCTTTAAATAGTTGTAGGCAATTTATAACTAAAGCCGGGTTTGTTATTTTTAATGTAACAGTGATTGTTTGGGTTTTAGGCTACTTTCCACATGGCTCAGGGCAATTGGAAAGTTCATGGTTAGCCAATTTAGGTCATATTATTGAACCTGTTATGCAACCTTTGGGTTTAGACTGGAAGTATGGTGTAGCTATTCTGAGTTCATTTTTAGCTAGAGAAGTTTTCGTTGGAACACTGGGGACTCTTTTTGGTATTGAGGGAGCTGAAGAAAATGTCGCTGGATTGGCTGAAAAAATACAATCTTCAGGCTTGAGTGTTGGTGCAGGTGTTTCTTTGCTTATTTTTTATGCCATCGCACTACAATGTGTTTCTACTTTGGCATTGATTAGAAAAGAATTACGTAGCACAAAATTAGCAATTGTCTTATTTTTAAGCTATGGTTTGCTGGCTTATGTTCTTGCATGGTTAGCCTATCAAGTAATATAGTTAAAAAGCATGACATCATTGGTTTTACTTCTTGTTTTTTTATCTGGTTTTAGTGGTTTAATTTATCAAGTTATTTGGCAAAAATATTTAAGTGCATATTTAGGAAGCCATGCTTTAGCAACTAGTCAAGTTCTTGCCTGTTTCTTTTTGTTTATGGCTCTGGGTTACTTTGTAATTGGAAAGTATCAGCACAAATTAATTAAAAATAAAGTGTTTCTTTACGGTGTTATTGAAGGCTTAATAGGCTTATATGCTTTAGTATCTCCAGATTATTTTTTTTGGCTAACCAAAAATTTTTCATTTTACAGTGATAGTTTGGGGGGTGAGCTTTTTTACTCATTAGTATTAACAGGGTTATTTATAGGCTTTCCTACACTGTTAATGGGTGGGACCATCCCAGTATTAACTCAAGGTTTAGTTAAAAAGTATAAAAACAGTCATAAGATTCATTCTTGGATCTATTCCACCAATACCTTAGGCGCTTTTTTAGGCACACTAATGGGTGGTTTTTTCTTTATCGAAAATTATGGTTTACCGATGAGTTTGCTGATTGTAGGTATCCTCAATATTTTAATCTTTGTTGTCTGTTATGCAATATGGAAAGCCAAGCCCATGGAGTTTTATGGGTTGAGTGAAAGCTCCAGCAATGGTGAGACTCAGCCATCTCTAATTCAATTAAGAGCTTGGAGTTTATATTTAATTTCATTTTTTTCAGGTTTTTATGTTTTCGGCTTAGAGACAATTATTATAAAAATTGCGGGTATATCTCTCGGTTCATCTACATATACTTACTCGATTATAGTTAGTTCTTTTATTTTTGCCATTGCCCTAGGAAGTTCTCTGGTAAGTTTCTTTAAGAAGATTGAAAGTGCTAGATTATTATTTTTTATTCAAAGTTTGTTGTTATTTTCATTGATTGGACTTTATTATTTAATTCCAAAGTGGCCAATGATTCTCAATAGGGTGGACGCTTTAATAAGGCCTAATGTCTTTAACTTTAATCTCAAGTGGTATTTTATTCTTCTTTTTTTCACTTTTATTTTAGCTATACCTATTGGTCTTATGGGAACGAATTTGCCATTATTGTTTGGCTACTTGAAACAAAAAGAGGAATATCTATCTAAAACAGTGGGTCGACTTTATGCTGTAAACTCTATTGGGGGGTTTCTCGGGGCTTTATTGGGAGGCTACTATTTTCTAAAATGGGTAGATCTTGATACGGCCTTTAAATCTTATATTATTTTGGTTTCATCGACTTTGCTTTTAGTTGTAATTCTTCTGACTAATGAAAGGATAAAATATTATTTTACAACTTGTTTTGCTTTAGTGCTTATTGCCTTAGTTTTTTTTAAATTTAGTAGTAACTGGAATCCATTAACTTTTACTCCAGGTGCCTTTTTAGATTCAACAAATAAAAGTACATACTCATCCTACTGGGATTTGTACCAAGAAAAAAGAGACACTATTTTAAATCAGTATAAATTAAATTTTTCAAAATCCGGACCTAATACATGGGCTGTAGTAGCACAAAATAAGTTAAATAATGATAAGTTGTTGTATGTAAATGGCAAACCCGATGCTTCTACAAAAGGTGACTTTATCGTAAGGGCCATGAATATGCTTATACCAATAAGTATATCCAATGAGATTAAAGATATTTTTATAGTGGGCTTAGGGGCCAGTTTAAGCACGGGAATTGCGACATTATTTAATGAAGTAGAGAGTGTAGATGTTGCAGAGATATCGACAGGGGTTGTACAGTCGATGCCTTTTTTTAACAAGGACAGTTTTAATGTCATGGATAGAAAAAGCAAGTTTAAAATTTACCAAGTAGATGCTTATAGAAAACTAAAAAGCAGCCAAAAAAAATACAACCTTATTGTGAGTGAACCCAGCAGCTTGTGGGTGTCTGGTGTAGAACTGTTGTTTTCTCTCGAGTTTCTTTATGAAGTTAAAAGTCATTTAAAAGAGAAGGGCATCTACACTCAGTGGTTTCCGTTATTTGATATGGATACAGAAACCTTTCGTATGATTCTTGCCAATTTTAATACTGTTTTCCCACATGTGACTTTATGGTTTACTAGCCCCTATACTGTCAATATAGTT
>JAGRAE010000247.1 GCA_020435005.1 Bdellovibrionales bacterium | reverse complement strand
TTTGGTTCGGACGTCATAAAGAGTCAAACTTGAATCAAGGGATAAATTTCTAAAACTTTTTATACTCATATACCCCGAAGTTGAGTCTATGGTTGTATTGTCATTGTTTGATGGATCGCCTGGACCTTTGTTCGTTGGGATACATTGGTCGCCATTGCAAATCTCTAGAGATGTTTCAGGTTCCTGGCATCCAAGTAGAAGTAGGCCAAAAATTAGCAGAAATAAATTTGTCTTAAGGGAAAACAAAATAGAACCCTCCTGTTATTGACTCAAATTTCTTATTGTTAGGCATTTCATATTGGAAATATGTAAGTTTCCATTCAAAATTACGAGATGCCTCTGATTTTCCAAAACTGATACCGTTGCGACGCTGGTTTAAGACATAGCTAAAATTTAAGCCCTGTTCGTAAGTATGAGTGATGTAACCCGCCTCCCAGGCAACGAAATAAGAATCATCTGCGGAGGAAAAATAAACTGGTAGGCCGTACTTTATCCCGTAACCGGAAATATCATATCCACTGGTGGAGCCATTTTCGTAATCAGAAGAAGAAAATCCATAGTCTAAGCTTGCTGATGCAAAGGTTCCTAAATGGCCAAAGGGTCTATATTCCATTGAAAAACCAAGGCTATAATATCCACTATTTTTTAAAAGATTGTTTGTTGGGCTTGAAGTTTCTACGAAGAGCGAAGGCTTCCATCTATATGAGTGCTCAGATCTTTGGTGATCCAAAAGATTGTTTATTGACAAATTCTTTTGTGGTGATGACGGTTCTCTCTTGGGTTCAGCCTCCAACTCAATTATTCCAAAATGTTTTTGCTCATTTGGCATAAATGAAAAAACAATTTCTTTTTCGAGAAAACCATCTTTTTTTAAGGCAATGATGTGTCTTCCAACTTCTACAGCGACTATTTCTGGAGGTGTTTTTGTTGTCATGCCGACATACTCTCCATCAATATAAATACTTGCGCCAGTTGGATTAGAGTTTATTGAAAACTGGGTCTGCTTATAAGGGAGGTCGACCTGTATGCTTTGTTTTTGATCTTTTAGTCCGCGAACTGTTCTCTGAACAGTTTCGGTGAACTTATGTACCAATTTTAATTCATAGGATTGGTGTGAGAGCAAACTTACATTATAAAGTGGGGTCATTCCAATGAATTTGCCATTGATGTAAGCTTTCGCTTTTGAGGGTGTCGAGTCTATTTCAAAATAGCTTTTTGCGGGAGTTAAGGTCTTCTTAACACTTACTTTAGCGCCTGAGCTAATCAAGATTTCCTCGCGAATCGAGTTGAATTTCATGTGATCTAAAAGGATGGTGTATTTTCCAACGGGGAGGCCCCTGAGAACCACAGGAGTGACACCCCATCTTTGATTATTTAAATAGACTTCAGCACCTGCCGGACTGGTTTCGATTTGAAGAATTGTATCATGAGATTTGCTGACATCACCAATTGTTGAAAGTCGCTCGGTGCTGGTTTTTAACTTATTCAACCTTAGTTTTTCAATAAGGATCGCTTTCTTACTGTATTTAAACTTTAAGTAAAGATATTTTTTATTATTTCGTTTGGATACATAAGAGTCTATTTGTTCAAAATCTTTTAAAAAAACTCGCTTCGACTGTTCCCTATTTCTCAAGATAAGGGCTTTATCGTTGAGTGTGTTGTAATAATCCGATTCATAGCTGGTGTAGACTCCATAATTCTCCTTGATCGCCTGTTTGTAAGCGTCCGTGGTGGCATTTTCAAAAGACTTAGACTCATCCTCATCTATCGTGCTGCGACCCACATAATACTTATAATGAGCATCTTCATTTTGATGTTCATATAGCCAGTCTGGCTCTGCAAGAGCTATTGATCCATGTGCCAGGGTTATTGTTAGTATTAAAAGTTTAAGTCGTTGCATATTTATAATTTAAATGAGGTCGAAGACAAATTAGGTCCATCTATCTATTGAGCTATATTGAGACGTTTTGACGTTATTCAGTTCATGGACCTAATTTGTCGCTGATTAGGGATAAATTTAGAACTATGAACCTTAATGGAGGGAAAATTATGAACAATAAACTATTTGTTTGGATGACAATACTTTTAGGGGTTACCGCTTGTACAACGACCCCAGATACACGAATAGATCAAAATTACGATGAAGTTGTAGAACACCAAAGCGAAATTCAAAAAATGAGTAAGATATTAGAAGCCAGTCACTCGGAAGAGCCTGAGTTTGTGACAGCGCTACTCGATAGTTGGGATTGTGGCGATAGTTTGTGTGTAGTTGGTAGAGCGGAAATTGAGTCCGATGATGCATCACCATTTTCATGTCTTGAAATAAGTAAATTATCAGCCAGAGCAAACTTGCTGGCAAATGTTAAGACGGATCTTTCAAGACGGGTAATCCATGGGATGTCAGGAACCACTTTATCTAAGCAAAAGCTAGAGGCCATTACAACATCAGGTTTTACGGTGAAAAATGTAAGTAATATTCGTATGTCAAAGAATTACTATCGAAAACTATTAAAAGACGTATCGGGTTCGCCCGTAGCTGTTTATCAATGTTATTCAGTGGCCAGTCTTAGCAAAAGGTACCTAAAAAGGCTGATTGAAAGAGAAGCTGAAAAAAAAATGAATTCGACAGAATCAAATGAGTTTAAATCTCAGATTGACCGCATTTGGGAATCTCTTTTCAAATTGGACTCACCAGGGGTAGATGATACGGCATCATTGAATAGATCAAATCATTTTGATTCTTATCGAGATATTAGAGAAAGTGCTGTAAAAGTAGCAAAAGCATTTCAAGGCCTGCCATATCAATTAGGTGGTGATATCTCAGACGGCTCTCTAGATTGCAGCAATTTCACAAGACTCATTTATCAAAGTATTGGGTTCAGTCTACCAAGAATTAGTCCTGATCAATTTCAAGACTCACGGGGAGTTTTAGTTAGAGGTGGGTATGAAAAAGGTGACCTACTTTTTTTCAATGGATCTTTACGGCCCAGAAACGAAGTTAGTCATGTGGCAATGTATATTGGCGATGGTTATATGATTCATGCAAATGGAAACTCTCGAAAAATCTCCATTGATAATATAAGTGAGGACTATTGGCAGGAGAGATTAATGGGCGCAAAAAGATTTATAACAACAGGCAATTTTCCCAATTTGAGAAATGGAAAAATAGTTAGTCAAAACTGAGCGAAAACTGTGAAACATAATAGTTCATGTAAGTGGAGAGTTGATAATGGAAATAAAAAATGGACATATATATGAGCGAGC
>JAGRAE010000246.1 GCA_020435005.1 Bdellovibrionales bacterium | reverse complement strand
ATTGTGAGTAGACTTCACCCGTTGCTGGATTGTAATTGTCCATGTACTGATTATTTTCTGAATCTACATATTCGCCATTAATAAAGTTTTTTATTTTTTGCATTGTGGAGCTACCTTTTCGACAAATATTTTCATTGCACTTTTTATGTACTCATTATCGTGAGTATTAAAATCAAACCACAACATTAGACGATCTTGTGGATGATATTTTTCATTGAGAAGTTGCGCCAACTTATCTGGGTTCCCAGCCAATGTGTTTTCCACGGCTTGCTCGACTTTTTTATCGTCAATAGTTCCTTCCATAGCCGTCCAATAATTTTCCCAGGCATTCTTAGCCATGGCTTGCGCTTTTAAATTATTTTCTTCTGCACTTAACCCAGGTTCATCCGATAAAAAAATCATGGCGGTGCGAGGCATATTCTCACGCTGCCACACGCCGCCTTCTTTGTGGTAAATCTTTTTCATACGCTCGTGTGTTTGTTCAATCACCTCAGGCGGAGTAATAGATAAATTAAAAACGTCTACCGGAAAATATTGATTGGCCAGTTCTTGAATACCAGGGTCGTGACTACCTACGGTCAGCTTTAACAATTCTAAAGGAGCTTCAAAGGGTATAACACCAACTTTGTCAAAGTTCCAAAAAGGTGGAATTTCTATTTTTTTTAAATTTGCCGCTTCATCGGCTGTGAGGGATGTTTCTTTGGCATAAGTTTTGACTGTGATTTCCCACTCTTCAATCGTACGAAAATCTTTTTCGGATATAAATTTAGGCGCAATATCAGAACTTGAAAAATGATCACCGCGCAGCGCTCGCAAAAATATTTCTGTGGCCTCAAATAAAATTTTACCCTTAATCACTTTCCATGCGACTCTTTCAGTTTGATTGCGGGGGGCTATACCATAGGGACGATTGGAGAACTCAAAACGTCCGGAAGCAAATCCAATATTTAAAAATCGTTTTTCCTGGGGATTCATGCCGTGCAAACTTAAAAATGTTTTTATAGCTTCAGCGTGTGCCAAAGGTCCACCATTGCACAAAATATTTTTTATCGCTGATCCGATATTAATATTTTTTGTGCGATGAAATACTTGTTGTGCTAATTGCAATATATCTGTGTTTAAACCAATCTCGCCCTTGAAGTGAGGAATAACCGCCTCGGGGTTTTCTTTTTGCACCTGACAACTTAGATGTGTCTCTGCCACCCAAGCTGTATCGAAACCCAATTGATCGGCTAATTCAACTTGATCAAAAAAGTTTTGAAACATGATTTTTTCAGAGGGTAAATAACCATCGACTTCCGTTTGGCAAATACTTAAAAAAATATCAAAATTCATAATGACCCCGTCCTTCCCCCATCGACTGGCAAATTAATGCCATTAATATAAGACGCCGCTGGCGAGGCTAAAAAGGTAATGGCTTCTGCCGTTTCATCAGGTTTGGCAAAGCGTTTGGCTGGAATGGTATTTAACCACATTTGCTCAATATCAGAAGGAGTTTTGTTTAAACGTTTTGCCGCTCCCTCTTTTAAAGCCTCCAACCTTTCTGTCGCTGTAAATCCAGGTAACACATTGTTTACAGTAATACCAAACTCGCCCACTTCATTGGCTAATGTTTTTGCCCAACTGGCCATAGCTCCACGAATGGTATTGGACACGCCCAAATTGGGAATGGGAATTTTTACGGAAGTCGAAATTATATTAATAATACGGCCGTAGTTTTTTTCTTTCATTCCCGGCACTAATAATTGAGCAAGGGTTTGAGCTGCAACAACATGAGTTTGAAAGGCCTGCATAAAATCTTCTGGAGCCGCATCTAATAGGGGACCCGCTTTTGGACCACCGGCATTGTTAATGCAAATTTCTATGGGGCCAATTTCTGCTAATATGCTTTTAATTTTTGCTTTCAAACCTGTCGTGTCGGAAAGATCTTGATAGACAATTTTAGTTTTGGTGTGCGGACGCAAATGATCAGCCAGTTGCTCTAGTTTACCCTCACTTCTTGCGAGCAAAATTAAATTAGCTCCTTCCCGAGCCAGCGCACTAGCCGTTGCTTTGCCAATTCCCTGAGAGCCTCCACAAACAAGAGCCCATTTATTATTAATTGCCGTTTCGATAGCTGCCCTCCTATCTATATTATGAAAGTGACCTGAGCATGCCCTGTGGTCTGGGATTTTTCAAGAAAGCTTTGTAATTTTTAAAATTTGATAATTTTAAGAAAGCTAAATAATGCGAGGCATTACTGGCGAGGTAAGTAGATATAAGAATTATAGTTTTTGGGATTTTTACCGGAAAATTTATTTTCACCCCAACATTTTAATTGGTCGCTGGTCGTGACACCGCAAAAATATTTGCCAACAATTCCCGCTTGTACATTTTTATAATCAGTCATGGCATCAACATCAACAGCGGTCGAGGACAATGTTGTGACGCCATCTCCTAATACACCCTTTCCCCAGCACTTCATTTTATTAGCTATAGTCACTCCACAAGTCATACCATAAGCTCCAACTGCAACATCCAAGTATTTTACACCTGAATCAGCGGCCACCGGACTCGTACGGTGGGTTGTCGTACCATCACCCAATTGTCCGAAAGTGTTATAGCCCCAGCAGAATAAATCCCCACTTTGACGAAGACCACAAGTATAATCTGATGAAGTTACAACTTTAGAATATTTAACACCACTGTTAATAATTTGTGGGCTTGTCTGATTAGTGGTGTTGCCAACACCCACTTGCCCTTGAGCATTATACCCCCAACACTTTAAATCATCATTTGTCGTGATTCCACAATTTACTAAGAATCCAGTCGAAGATATTTTTTTATAAAGCGTTCCGCTATCCACTTGTGCAGGGGTTTTAACATAACCACCGGTGTAACCAAGACCAACAGTGCCATACACATTATCTCCCCAACAATAGAGTTTATTTGCGCTATCAATGGCACAACTATTTATATTTGAAAAAATATTATTACTCATTGAAAAATCTATTAAGGTCATACCCTGCAACTGAGTAGAGGGATAAAAATTGGGATCTAAAGTGTTATTGCCAAAAACAAAAGAGTTGTTGTAGCCCCAACAGCGCAGCTTGCCTTCGGTAGTGAGTCCACATTTATTCATTTCTCCTGTAATTAATTTTTGGTAGTTATAATTATTATCTATGGCTTTGTGATAGTGCCTATCACTGACTGAACCATCACCGGAATAAATTCCCATACATTTTAACGTTCCTGAGTTTTGCACATAACAACTACCGTCTTGGTGAGTGTGTTTT
>JAGRAE010000245.1 GCA_020435005.1 Bdellovibrionales bacterium | reverse complement strand
TTTAGTTGGCCCAGATAGTATTGCTTTTATTGAGTCTCAAAATCTGAATAGCGATCAACAACAAAGAATTAAACAAGTTAACCATCTATTTAGTGAGCCCAAACCCACTTTAAATGAAAGCCTTCGTGAATTTTACAAAAGCTTGGGTATTAATTTTGGTCTTCGTCATCATGGTGTGGCTGAAGAAAAAATTAATCTCATAGGAAAAAAAGCTTTTGGTGATGTTTGTCACAAAACAAATATGATTCCTGTAACCGAAGAGCAATTAATAGCTACTTTAAAGGCCGCATTTTGAAAATTGGAATTCTTAATGCCTATCATTTTGATAAAACCCCAGGTGTGTATCAAGAAAAGTACATGCCTATGTTATTTAATTTTTTAAATGAATATTGGCCAGAGGCTATTGCTACAGAGTACAAAGTGGCCCAAAATAATTTTCCTCAAAGTGAACATGAACAACAGCTTTGGTTAATTACTGGAAGCCCTCTTTCAGCTTACGATAATATTGCTTGGATTAACCAGTTAAAAGAATTTATTGTAAACGCTAACAGCAGTAAGTCTAAGTTAATAGGCTTGTGTTTTGGTCATCAAATTATAGCTGAAGCTCTGGGGGGGAAAGTGGAAAAATCTCAACAAGGCTGGGGGGTAGGCGTTCGAAATTTTCAAATAATAAAAAACAAACCCTGGATGACTCCTCAACTTACTCAATGTTCATTATTATTTAGTCACCAAGATCAAGTTATAAACCTACCTCACAATGCAGAGCTCCTCGCCACAGATGAGTTTTGTCCTAATCAAATGTATTCTATTGATCGTCATATTTTCTGCATGCAAGGCCACCCCGAATTTACTGCCGATTATGCAAAAGAGCGGCTGGATACTAGAGTTGAAAAAGTTGGTTCAGACCGCTATAAACTGGCCTGCTCAAGCTTAGGTCAAACAACACAATCCAAAGAAATTTGGACTTGGATAAAAAATTTTAGTTCTTACTAAAATGTGCTGATACAACAGAATAAGCATAAAATTGAACACTATTACCTAAAGTTTTTTTATACTCCTCAATAAGTGGATGACTGGATAAATCCACTTCAATGCTAGCTGTACCATTTATAATGATTGGTTTAAATGAAAGTTCTATGGGTTTAGGGCTATCCATTGAGGGATCAACGACTACTATTTTAAACTTTTTTTGAGTTTTAAAATTTTTTAATTTCTTAAATTTCTCATCAATGTTTAAAAGTAATACCGTATGAGTAGAGTACTCATTAGGCGTTTGACCATTAGTTGATTTGATATCTAAATTTATTAACTTCGCATCACTTTCTTGAGTAAGTAATTCTATTATATTGCTATTTTTTGAAGCATGAATGTCTGTTGATGCTGTTTCGGTCTTCACTGTATAACTATCTTTGCCCATGTTAAAGCCTAATAAATCTTCAAACATAAGGACGACTTCATTTACAGCACTACCTCTAGTTGCCGTATATGGCATCATATCAAAGAGTCGATTTACTAAACGGACAGGGTTTTTGTGCGGTAAGTAACCATGTTTTATGCGAAAAAATTGAAATGCATTAACTGCGCTTGTAATAGTGCAGGCAAAATCTTTATGTTTTATGTTTTTACTATACTGACTAATTAAGTGAGGCAGACTAGCATCGTAACTTGTAAGTTCCTCTTTACAGGCTTTAATGGTTAAAACATCTTGATTTTTAGCTGCAATAGCTAAATCAAAATGAGACAATCCACAAATAAATAAAAATATGCCATTTTTAAACCATCTACATTTATTGAAAATCATTGAAAAAAACATACAGAATTTATGCCATTCATCCTGCAATTTATAGGCATTAGAGGCTAAAGATAACCATAGCTTGTGACTATTTAGGGCCATTGACAATAAGTAAGTAAAATATAAATATATTTATATAATTAAAAATTACTGCCTTTGAATCGGTTGCAAGCTTCACGTAAACTCATGTCACTAAGGTTTTCACATTTACCATTTATTTTTATCGCCCAGACATCACTACCTGAACCTGGAAAATCATCACATTTTGATCTTGGACTATAAACAGCAATAAGACCCGAAGGCATACAAGAATCACTATGATAGGCTTCCACAGCAGCTCTTGCATGAGCAGATTTAAAGTTGATACAGGCTTGTTGAACACTCACATCTGTGAAATTGCGACACTCTCCATTTACTTCCACAGCCCAGGCTTGTGTACCTTGATTAGATAGCTCACCACATTTTGAAGCCGCATTTACATAAGCCATTGCTTTACTAGAAGAACAACTATCGGAATTGTATATAACAACTGAATTTGGTGCACTGGCTGCTTTAAAATTAAAACAAGCATCTTTTAAATTTGTATCGGGAACATTATGGCAAACTCCATTAACTTCCACTCCCCAAGCTTCAGTTCCAGTACTACTCAAGTCTTCGCAATCTGAAAATGGTGTCAGAGCAACCAGTAAATTATTTGAACAACTATCACTATTATATATTTTGACACCACTGTTGTGGGGTGAATCCGTACATGAATCATCAATATTTTTAATTGAAACTCTTAAATCATTTTTGAGTTGTTTACATTCGGTAGAACACAGAATTTGACATGCTTTCACTAAATCTTCGGTTTCTTGACCTAGCTTTGCACTTGTTAAACAGCTCCAAAAAACAACCACAAATAAACTTAAATTTTTCCCCATAAATATCCCCCCGAACATCTTAAGGGTCAAAATGATCCCTCAGGAAGATTAACAGGCAAAATGTATGCCATGGCTTTTTATGATTTATCAGTAGGAAAGGAAATCAATTGATAAAAATAAAAGACAGGGTGAGCTCCCTGCCTTCGAAATTTAGCAATATTGAATTGCTAAACTTCCAATCTATAATAAGGGTTTGATACTTTCGTCTGAAAAAAATGAAGTGCTTTAAGTTTATCTTTTTACAGATATGAAACCACTTAAAATGAAGTGATCTCTAAATCACTCTCTCAAAATAGATTTGTTAGTGATAATATTTAATAGAAGAGCACTTGTAAAATTGATTTATTTATTACATTTAATTTGAAAAAATTTAATCAAGCTCTTTTGGCTCTTCTCAAATTTCGGCTTTTTTCAACTAAGTGTTGCACACAGTAAGGCAAAAAAAAACGACCGTCTGGTCGTTTTTTGGTGCCCAATGAGGGAGTCGAACCCCCACGCCTCTCGGCACTAGATCCTAAGTCTAGCGTGTCTGCCAATTCCACCACTCTCGCAAAAGGATGCCGTACTCATTTCGCCGCACATCGCGCCTGAAAACGACAACGTGGAGGCGCGGATCTCGCCGCGAACCTCCACGTCTGGGCGCACTTGATCCG
>JAGRAE010000244.1 GCA_020435005.1 Bdellovibrionales bacterium | reverse complement strand
TCCAAAATGTACAATTCGCGTGAACGGTCGGGCGTCCCAGAATTTTTTATTTTGAGCCCGGCCCCTTTCCGCCTTTAAAACGTGACGGGCAATCAACCCTGTAATAGCACGAATAAATTTCACATAGCTTTCACGTGTTTTTGCCCTTAATAGCATATGTAAATGATTGCCAGCATTGGCATAAGAATAAAGCTTTATATCATTCTTGGCAGCTTGTTGTGAAATGATCTGCCACACCATTTCCTCGTTGTGAAGGGCTTTTAGAGATTGTGTTCCTTTTGCCAAGGAAGATTTAATAACAGTGTGAAGTGCTTTTTGACAATTAATGGGTCTTTTTTGTGAGGGATTGTAGTTTTTAAAGTAATGGCCACCAAACACATTTAAGGGACGCTTTTGCTTGGGGCCTCGTTTTTGGGGTTTGGTTTCTTTAAAAAGCTTGAGTTGTTTTGCCATTGCAGGTAATTTATTTTAATTAGTAAGCGATGTCAATTTGATTTTTAATTCTCCCAATGTCGCACTTCGAATGAACACTAAGAAGAGAAAATTTTCTATTTTCCTATTAGAAAATCATGTATAAGAACTTTGATCATCTCAACGTGTTCAAAAAATTAAGTAACTATGTCATTCGTTGGTGAGTCCTGCTTTGGGTAAACACAAGCCAGGACTACTGTAGGATGTAATTAACAAAAATAAATTTGATCGGCTCCCGTTAATTGCGGATAGAGATACTCACGGCAAATTAAAGTCAGCTAACGTGGATGTGGAGTTCTCACGGCAAATTAAAGACAGCTAACGTGGATGTGGAATACTCACTCCTAATTAAAGTCAGCTAACGTGGATGCGGAGTTCTCAAAACAATGTTTAGAGGAGTTACGCTCGTATCTTCAAATTGCAGAGTAAAAAAGTATTTAGAGAGTGTAACTGCAAAGTACATCCGTCAATTAATGGAAGCCGTTTAAAAGTAATTAATAAATTCAAAGACGACGGAGGAGTAAACTTCTACATGTTTATCAAAGAGAAAACAAAGCATTGAGTAAATAATATTCCTCACTGTGGTTCACAAGCGAAAAAGTCACCAATATTATTTCTTCGAAACATATTCATAAGACTTTTTATTATACCAATATTGGCCGAAACGGTCCCATCTTCCTCAAGTCCTTCTAAGCTACCCTTTATCGAATCTACATTTTGACTAGCGGCTATTATGGAAGCCACCACATCAATAAAATTAGTCTCAAGTAAATTTCTAGAATGGTAGCCAAAGTGTTCTAAATAACCATTAGAAAAATGTAAAGATGGCCTAAAAAGTTTATGTTCCATAACTCCAAGAAAAGGTAATGCTCTTGCTGAAATGGCCTCTGGAGTTAAGCGAACGCCTGGAACTAAATTATTAATAATGCCAGCAAAAAAACCTAAAATATTTAAGCCAATAGAAGGTTTCACGCGAGCACCATATTTAAGGGCTCTCATAAATAAATAACCAGATATATATCTTTGCCATATACTTAATAGATTTTCTGATCTTCTGTACTGTGCAACGATTTCTAATTCTTGAGAACTTAATAAATCTCCAGGAGATGTCATCAATTGGTTCTTAACTCCCAAGAGATTGGCAAAACTGGCAGCTTGATTAGGAATATACGAAGTTTGTGGTATAACTTCGGTTATGGATTTATTTAAAACCTCAGACAAACAGGCGGCCACTAGTTCTGCACAAAATATTTTATTATGGTTATTAATATCCATTTCTTCATCATATGGAGTATCAATATAATTTTTTGCACACTGAAGCATCTGATCGCGTTTGTCTTTATTTTTTAATCTTAATACTAATATTCTGTTGTAGGTGTGACTTTTAAATTCATCAAATTCGAAACGCTTTACTCCTGTTTCTATTAAAGCCTCAACTGTATACCTTGATTCAGCTTCTTTACCGACATAAAATGCATGAGAATAACGACTTTGTGGAAGTGTTATTTGGCTAATTATAGTTGAAATGCTACTCGAGCCAAAAGATAAAACTATATCACCATTCTCATAGGGGAAATCATAGTGAGTTTTATAGTTTTTCCAACCTTGACCCACAACATACCAATTACTGCCTTGATTTTTATTTTTAGACTCGATGACTCTTCGACTAAAAACAAGATCTTCAATAAAGGCAATAAGTTTAAGACTTTTTAAATCATTTATGCTCATGGAACGACCTTCACCATAAACACTCTCAGGTGAAACATTTTGTAATAATTTTTGTCTCTTGGAGATTAGAAGGGAAAGCAGTTGGTCAGTTAAAGACTCTGTACTAAAAATAGCTATACAAGACAGAGCTCGAATGCGGTCTTCATTGTTTAGCCATTCACGGCCATACTCTTTAAGGCAGTCCATGGGGTCATATAAGGCGTTTCTTTGGTAATAGTTGCCATATTTTGTCATGTGATCTGCATTCACTTTGCGTTGAATATCACTCCACAGGCGGTCAAAAATACGCAAATTCATTTCTCTAGAGTCAATTCCGACTTCTTCAGCAAAAAAATTAAAGGCTTCAGCTCGGTAAAACTCAATTTCACTTGGTGAAAGGCTATTAAAATCAAATAGAGACTGACTTTGATCTCCCTCACAGTAGTTGGCTGCAGAAGCAGGGTTAATCAATAGCATGTTCAAGATTAATAAGTAATTAATAAACCGTGAAATGATTGAGCTCCTTTTTTAGGTTCAAAATGGCATATTCAATAAAAATGCCAAAAAAATTTTAAATATACTCAAAGGTTCTGGTGCTTTTATTTTTCTTAATTTTAGTTCCATGAAATAATTGCCCATGAAAAGATAAATAATATCCTGGATCAACAATCTTTGCTGCATATAAAGCTTCAGTAAAATTTTGTAAAGCATCTGAGTCGTCGAAACCAGCGGGTTTCATCGCCCCAGTAAAAATTATAGGAATAGCCGGAGTTTTAAGCTGCTGTTCACAAAATTGTAAGCTTTGATCAAGCGTGTCTGTGCCATGGACGACAATAATGGCCTGAAATACAGGAATTGCTTCTTTAATATTATCTAATATTTTAGCTCGATCACTAGGAGTCATATCTAAAGAGTCTTTTGCCATGATAGCTTTTACTTTAACATCAGTGTTAGGTAGTCGGAGTTTATCTAATAGTTTTTGCTTAATTTGACTTTCTCGATTTGCCAATAATCCTTCATCTTCAGAGTAAGACTTTTCAAAAGTTCCACCCGTTGTAATAATTAAAATGTCTTTCATGACTCCCTTTTTATATTGAGAGCTGGCTTCTGTCTAGTTTTGAGACAGTATGAAAATTTTCAGGGAACCTGGCCAGTTTAATTTTCAGCGATTATGACCGCATCGGTTTTAGCCGGCTAATTTCTT
>JAGRAE010000243.1 GCA_020435005.1 Bdellovibrionales bacterium | reverse complement strand
GAGGGTCTTCTTCCTTTTGTAATACAAAATCATATGCAGAAATAGCAAGAGATGTCTGCCCCAACCTTTCTAATTCATTGGCTAGATAGCTGACATTTGTTATGCGACTGCTATCGGGACTCAATTCGTAAACCATTTTAATGTCTTCAAGACTTGCACCCTTTTTGGCTACAAATGTTGAAAGATCTTTAGCTACTTCAGCTTTATAATGTGGGTCCACAGAAACAACCCCTTCACTGATTTTAGTCAATAAGCTAGGTGTCTTTAAAATGACTACAAGTTTGTCTATACTTTCTTGTGTTTTCCCTAAGTTAAACAAACACCAAGCCTGCTTATAAGCTGCCAAAGATTTACGTTTAGATTCTTGAATGTCTAATACTTGAGAGTAGTACTTTAAAGCTTGTTGGTAGTTTCGGTTTTTAAAACTCATTTCTGCCAAAGAAATTTTCGCTTCTGCAACAAACTCTGCATCTGACTCTTCGTTAATAATTTTCTGATACAATTCTTGAGCTTCTTTTTCTTTATTTGTCAATTCCAGCAAATGACCCAATTGCGCTAGTATTTTCCCTCTTTGAGTTTTTTTAACTTTTGGCAAAGCTTCTTCATAGAGATCTACAGCTCTAATTCTATCTTTCATCCCAGCGGTACAGTTTACACAACCTCTGTTTAATTCTTCCATGGCATCTGTTCGTGCACGTTCAGCCAATAAATCTGCCAACCTCAAAGCAACAGAAGTTCTAGCTGTATCACCTGGCGCTAATTGTAAATAAACTTTTTCAAATTTAGTTATTAATAAATTACGTGCCTCCACAGTAGAAGCTTGGGCGAAGTAATTAAAACAAAAGATAAAACACACCATTACTATAAGTGTAGATGTTTTTCTTTTCATTCTCCCCCCAGAAAATAATTAATTTGCTAGCACAGTAAATTTTATCTCACCAAAACCAGCGTGACTGCCGGCTAATACGACTTGGTTCAGTTCTTTGTATGGCACTCTACGGTCGGCCTGAACAGTGAGAGCTAACATATCCTCGCTAAAATTCTCATCTGCTGTTAATTGTTTTTTAATATCAATCAATTGAGCCACTAAGTCTTTAGCTTCTATAGGTTTATCTTCAATATAAAGCTGGCCCTTTTCTATCTTAACTAATGTAGTTCTTCGTAACACTTCAGAGCTTTCAGATGGAGGCAATTGCATGTCTTTACTTAAATATAAAATCTCACCGGAATTAGAAAAATTAACCAACAAATATATTACAAGAATAGAAAAAGCATCAATTAAAGAGGTTAAGATTACCGAAGCCACAAGTGTTTTCTTTAAAGCTCCCGATTTAGGTTTTAATTGTGAAGCGGAGGCCAAGGGACTTTCTAAAGCTGTTGACTCTAGAATTGTGTCTTTAATCATAACTTCCCTCCATTACTTAAAGTGGTGATACTCCAAGATCAACTAATCCTGCTTTTTTAAATTGATCCATAAGTAAAATAATATCTTCGTACAAAGTTTCAGCACTGGGTTTAACTAAACCTGTTCTCAAGTGTGGCAGAGTCTTTACAAGCTCTGATAAATATTCATTCACTTTTTCTTTATTCACTGCACCTTCAATATTTTGAACTCGCAAATCACGTAGAGCTTTATTGACTTTAGGTGCTTCATCCAATTGAAAAACAACATCACCACTGCTTTGCATTTTCGCCCAAAGAGTGGGTGTTTTTTCTTTAGAGTCCACACTTTGACCACCCACTGCTTGTTTTACATTCATCGAACCTATTTGCACCCAAATGGCCGTAAGCAACAATGAACAAATCAATACCGACAGCAATGAGATAAATGCAATCAGATTGAGTTCATGATTAAGTTCTTTGTTTTTCATCTTAGGCATTCACAGTTGGCGTTTCTGGGTTATTTTTTGTTCTAGCCACTCTCGCTGGCACGGGTTCATAGGCAAAGCTTAACCAATTAAATACTTTTAAGGCACCCTGGTTCAAGTCTTCACTTAATTGTGTAGCTCGATTCGCAAGCACAGCGAATAACACAAGAGTGGGGATCGCCATAATTAATCCATAAGCTGTTGTGTTCATTGCTTCTGATATACCAGCGGACAGCAAGGTGGCTTTTTCCATAGGGTTGGCATAAGTAACAGCGGCAAAGGACTTAATCATACCCACAATTGTACCTAATAGACCTGTCAACGTTCCTACGTTGGCTAACATGGGAAGGAAGCCTGTACGTTGTTCTAACTTTGAGTTTTCAGCCAACAATACCTCATCCATTTTACCCTGAATTTCTTCTTTTCCACCCAGGTTCAGAGCTGAATGAATCCCCGCTTCTATAGCATAAGCTAAGGGATGATTAGCTTGGCTTTGTCTAGCCTTAGCAAGAGCTTCGTTTAATTCACCTTTTCTTATGAGAGATTCAAACTCATTGGCAAAATTCATCTCTGTTGTTTTGCGTTTTAAATAAAGAGTTACATATCTTTCTACGATAATTGCAATGGCTGCGATTTGCATAACAAGAATAACCCACATCCATGCTCCACCTTGAGTAAAGGCGATTGCGATTTTTGAGAAAACTTCCATATCCCGCTCCCCTATAAAGTTTCTTGAAAAAATTATTCTATTGAATTTCTTACAAAGCAAGACTTTGGAAGAGGTTTAATGCAACATAATGCAAGGCAATAAACAGGAGCGTTTTGAAGAACGGATGTTTTACTAAGTATTATGTTACATTTAGTGATCTTGGCAACAGATGGTGCTGTTATTTTTATTTAGCAAAGACTCTACTTCTCTACTTCTTTACTTCTTTACTTCTTTACTTCTTTACTTCTTTACTCACTCTTTTCATTTGGTCTAATACTTTTTACCAACTGCTCCTGTAAATTGCAGATTGGGTATTCACACACCTCCTTAAAACCCGTAATACTAAGTAGATTTTGTGCTAGTTGTGGACTTCGTGAGTCTTTATTTTGAGAAGTGACGCTCGAATCATCAAATTACAAAGTATAAGAAGTATAGATCTTCATAAAAGCTTTGCAACAAGGCGCAAGAAGAATGCTGTACCAGCTACCGCGCCGACGCAGCAACGATGTTGCAAATCTTTTGTTAAGCTCTATATTTAAAGTTCGTATAGCAAGCATATCCGCAATTAACGGGAGAAGTTCATAAAAAGTAAAAAGGCCCTACTAATAAATTAAGGATTCATTACTACTACTTCTTCGCTAAGTTCAATAAATTCTTGAAGCTAACTGTTGCCTACGGCAATCTTCTTTTGTCTGCAAACTAAAGGGGATTTACCAAAGAGAGACAAAACACCTTAAAATTATTACCAATATCAATTAACCTCAAAACAGGCGGTAGAAATAATTAGTTTATGATTCATCAACAGAAAAATTGAGTCTTTTCAAAACCAATAATTAAAGGAAGCCATTT